>NZ_CP129104.1:3052686-3366151 GCF_030406605.1 Curtobacterium sp. 458
AAACGCGCGCGTTCCGACACCGCGCACGGTGAACACGACGAAACGCGCGTCGTTCGACGGGTGGGACGTCGGAACGCGCGCGTTTCGTGGGCCAGAAGCCGGGTCAGCCGGTGTTCTGCAGGCCGGCAGCGATGCCGTTCACGGTCAGCAGGAGCAGGCGGTGGTCGCCGTCCGTCGGGTCGGTGCTGCCGCTCGTCCGGATGGACCGGAGCGCCCGGAGCTGCAGGTGCGAGAGCGCGTCCACGTACGGGCTGCGGAGTCGGACGGCGCGGGCGAGGACGGGGCGGTCCTCGAGGACGTCCGCGCCGCCGGAGATCCGCAGCACCCAGGCCCGGGTGCGGCGCATCTCGTCGAGCACGCGTGCGGCGAGGTCGTCGCGGTCCGCCAGCTCGAGGTACCGGCCGGCGATGTACTCGTCGGTCTTCGCGAGCGACATCTCGACGTTCTTGATCATCGCGCCGAAGAGGGGCCACTCGGCGGCGGCACGGCGGAGCACGTCGACGTCCCCGACGGCCTCGAGCGCCGAACCGAGGCCGTACCAGCCGGCGAGGTTGATCCGCGCCTGCGTCCACGAGAACACCCACGGGATGGCGCGGAGGTCCTCGAGGGACTCGACCGACAGCCCGCGACGGGCCGGCCGCGACCCGAGGGGCAGCAGGCCGATCTCCTCCATCGGGGTGACCCGGGCGAACCACGGAGCGAACCCGTCGGCCTTGACCAGGTCGTAGAACGCCTGGCGTGACACGTCGTCGAGCTGCTGCGCGAGGTCGGCGAACTCGGTGGCCGCCGCGGCCGTGCGCTGCTCGTTCGACGGCGAGGACGCGAACAGCGTGGCCGACGCCATCTGCTCGAGGTGCCGTGCGGCGATGTCCTGGTCGCCGTACTGGGCGAAGATGACCTCGCCCTGCTCGGTGAGCTTGAGCCGTCCGTCGATCGACCCCGGCGGCTGCGCGAGGACGGCCTCGTTCGCCGGTCCGCCCCCACGCCCGAGCGATCCGCCACGGCCGTGGAACAGCGTCAGCTCGACGTCGTTCGCCGTGGCCCAGTCGGCGATGCGGGCCTGTGCGTCGTACAGCGCCAGGTTCGCGGACACCGGACCCACGTCCTTCGACGAGTCCGAGTAGCCGAGCATGACCTCGAGGCGACGCCCGGTCGCTGCGAGTCGACGCTGGAACGGCTCGGTGCGGACGGCCTCGTCGAGGATGTCGACGCTCGCGTGCAGGTCGGCGAAGGTCTCGAACAGCGGGATGACGTCGAGCACCGGGGCCGCCTCGGCCGACCCGAGTGCGGCGACCGCGAGCTCGTGGACGTTCGCCAGGTCCGCAGCGGACTGCGTGAAGGACACGATGTACCGGTGTGCGGCACGGACTCCGAAGCGGGCCTGGAGGTCGGCGATGGTCCGGAAGACCGACAGGACCTCCTGGGTCGTGTCGCTCAGGTCGCCGCCCGCGCGGATCTCGGCGAGGGCGGTGCGGTGCACCTGCGAGTGCTGCCGGACCTCGAGCTCGGCGAGGTGGAACCCGAACGTCTCGACCTGCCACACGAGGTTCTGGAGCTCGCCGTTCGCCGGTCGGACGGCACCGGCCGCCACGAGCGACGCCTGGATCGTGCGCAGGTCGGCGAGGAGCTCCTCGGGACTCGCGTAGGCGGTGCGGTCGTCACGGCGACGCGTCGCACGGATGCGGGCGGCCACGAACAGCAGCGCCCGACGGTGCGTCTCGTTCGGCGCGCGGACCCCGATCCGTTCGGCGACGGCGGGGTCGAGGCGCTCCTGCTCGGCGACGAGGGCGGTGAGTCCGGCGTCGGCCGGGGTCTCGCTCGCGTCGAGGGTGAGGGCGCTGCCGATGCGGGTCGCGGCACGGGCGAGGCCGAGCAGGATGTGCTCGGACGCGATCTCGGCGGCCTGCCGGGTGACGTCGGCGGTCACGTGCGGGTTGCCGTCGCGGTCGCCGCCGATCCAGGTGCCGAAGCGCACGAACGCCGGGGCGACCACCGGGGCGCGGCCCGCGTCGTCGCCCTGCAGCCGGTCGTCGAGCAGGCGGTACACCTGCGGGACGATCTCGAAGAGCGTCTGGTCGAACACGCTCATGGCCGTGCGGACCTCGTCGAGCGGGGTCGGCCGGGTGGTCCGGAGCGGCGAGGTCCGGAGGAGCGTGGTGATCTCCTCGAGGAGGCGTCGCTCGTTCTCGGCGCGGGCGGTGGCGTTCCGCGCGCGGTCGCGCTCGTCGATGAGGTCGGTGATGCGTCGGACGGCGGTGGTGACGGCGCGGCGACGGGCCTCGGTCGGGTGCGCGGTGAGGACCGGGTGGAAGCGGAGCCCCTCGAGCCGTGCCGCCGCCTCGTCGGCGCCGACCTGCTCGACGAGCGAACCGTACGTCGCCGGGAACGAGTCGCCGGGGAGACCGCCGTCGTCGCCGCGCTGCCGGAGCACGCGCACGCGGTGGTGCTCCTCGGCGAGGTTCGTGAGGTGGAAGTACGTGGTGAACGCCTGCGCGACGGCCTCGGCCCGCTCGGCGGACATGCCCGCGACGAGTTCCTCGGCCCGCGCTGCCCCGTCGGTGCCGGAGCCCTCGTAGGCCTCGATCACCGCGGCACGCAGGGTCTCCACGTCGCGCAGCAGGTCGTCGCCGCCGACCTCGCGCAGCACCCGCCCGAGCAGGTTGCCGAGGTAGCGGACGTCGGCGCGGAGGTCGCTGTCGACCGCTCCGCTCACGTCGTCCCTGGCGCGTCCGTGACGCGTCTGGCCGTCGATCGCCGTCATGTCGTCCTTTCCGGGTCTGCCGGGGACGAGCCCCGGTATCCCAGCAGCGTATCGGGCTGCCGGGACGGGTGACGACAACCGTCCGGACGGACCAGCAGCAGCGACGACGGCGGCGGGACGGGCCAGCAGCAGCGACGACCGGCATCCGCCACCGCGGCGGCGCGGAGCAGGCAGCACGAGCACCGGGACCGCGGCACGCGGCAGGAGCACCCCTGCAATCGCCGTGCGCCGCGGTCCCGGCGGGTCGGTGGCGCGGGTCAGCCGTGGACGACTCGCGGAGCGGACGCGGGCGTCCGGAGCGCCTCGAGCTCGGCGAGGAGCCGCCGGTCGAGGGCGTGGGCGGTCTCGACCTCGGCGATCACCCGTTCCTGCTCGTCGGCGTCCCACGGCGCCCGGTCGAGCTGCTCGCGGTAGGTGTCACCGAACGCCGCCGGGTCCGCGACCTGCTCGCAGATCCAGAACAGCACGCCGTTCGTCTCGAAACCGAAGCGGTCGCTCAGCACGGTGCCGATCGCCCGACCGCCGGACAGGTCGCCGAGGTAGCGTGTGTAGTGGTGCGCGACGAAGCCGCCCGGCCAGGTGGCGGCGACCTCGTTG
This sequence comes from Curtobacterium sp. 458, assembly GCF_030406605.1. Lineage (NCBI taxonomy): Bacteria > Bacillati > Actinomycetota > Actinomycetes > Micrococcales > Microbacteriaceae > Curtobacterium > Curtobacterium sp. 458. The sequence continues at coordinate 3,056,045 of NZ_CP129104.1, forward strand.
AGCCGTCGGACGTACGCGGTCGTCGCCGGCAGCGGGCACACCAGCTCGGGCCAGTCCGGCCCGATGAGGTACTCGAGGTCGGCACGGATCGCGGGCATCCGGGTGAGCTGCGGGGTCACGAACGGCGCCACGACGGGGTGGTCCGCCATCCGCTCGGCAGCGCGCTCGAGGGCGTCGTACACGAAGGCGTACTGGCCAAGGAGGTCCGCGTGGTCCGCCACGTCGCACGTCCCCGCGGCGAGGTCGTGCAGCAGGCCGTCCCCCGTCGCGGAACCGACGGCACGCCGGGTGCGGCGGCGCAGCAGCTCCGAGAACGGCGTGACGGTGGTGTCCATGAGGTAAGGCTAACCTCACCTCCTGGAGAGTCAAGCACCACGCACGCGCAACCGAGAGGAGACTCGTCCCCGATGAGTCCCAAGCCGAACCGCCCCCAGCACGTCTTCGTCGTCGACCGCACCGAGCGGCTGAGCCCCCACATGGTCCGGGTGCACCTCGGCGGCCCCGCCTTCGCCGACTTCGTGGGCGGTGCCGACCCCGACCGGATCGCCGCGACCGACCGCTACGTCAAGCTCCTGCTCGCGAGGCCGGGGCTCGGGCTGGAGCCGCCGTACGACCTCGACGAGCTCCGCGCCGCGCTGCCGAAGGAGGACCGCCCCGCCCGCCGCACCTACACGGTGCGGAGCATCGACCACGCTGCCGGCACCATCGCGATCGACTTCGTGGTGCACGGCGACGACGGCCTCGCCGGGCCCTGGGCGGCCGCGGCGCGACCCGGCGACCGGCTCGCGCTGTCCGGCCCGGGCGGCGGCTACGCGCCGTCCACCGACACGTCGGTCACGCACGTGCTCCTCGGCGACGACAGCGCGCTGCCCGCCATCGGGTCCGCCCTGGAGGCACTGCCCGACGCCGCCACGGGCGTCGCCCTGGTCGAGGTGGCCGGTCCGGCCGACGAGCAGCCGATCGCCCACCCGGCGGGTGTCGACCTTCGTTGGCTGCACCGCGACGCCACCGGCGCCGAGCCGGGCACCCTGCTGCTGGAGGCGGCGCGTTCGCTGCCCCGTCCCTCCCGGCCGGTGCAGGTCTTCGCGCACGGCGAGCGGACCGCGGTGAAGGCGATCCGTCGGCTGCTGCAGGACGACTGGGGGCTCGAGAAGTCCGAGCTGTCGCTGTCGGCGTACTGGGCGCTCGGGCGGGCGGAGGACCGGTTCCAGGAGGAGAAGCGGGAGCCGATCGGCGTGATCTTCGAGGAGTGACAGGGTGCGCAGCGGACGAGCACGACCCGAGGACGTAGCGTCGGCGCCGTGAAGGTGCTGCTGCTCGAGGACGACGTGGAGCTCGGCGCCGCGGTGGTCGACGGCCTGCGCGACGAGGGGTTCGTCGTCGACCACGTGGGGACGCTCCGGGACGCGGACCTCCAGCGTTCCGTGACCCACTACGACTGCCTCGTGCTCGACCGCATGGTCCCCGACGGTGACGCCGTGGCCCTCGTCGACGCGCTGCGACGGGCCGGGGACACCACGCCGACGCTGCTGCTCACCGCGCGGGACCGGGTGTCCGACCGGGTCGCCGGGTTCGAGCACGGCGCGGACGACTACCTCGTCAAGCCGTTCGCGTTCGCGGAGCTGACCGCGCGGATCCGGGCACTCGGGCGTCGGGCGGCGGACCCGGCTCCCCCGGTGCTCCGGGTCGGGGACCTCGAGCTCGACACCGCCCGGCACGAGGTCCACCGCGGCGGAGAGCCGGTGTCGCTCACGGCGAAGGAGTTCACGGTGCTCGAGGTGCTGCTGACCGCGGCCGGGCGGGTGGTCGGCCGGACGGAGCTGCTCGAGCGTGGGTGGGACGAGATGAGCGCGCCGGGCTCGAACGTGGTGGACGTCCTCGTCGGGCAGCTCCGACGCCGGCTCGGGAGCCCGGACCCGATCGAGACCGTCCGGGGTGTCGGCTACCGGGTGACGGGGTGAGCCGGGACCGACGCCGGTCGGACCCGGCACGCCGGCGCATCGCCCGCATCCGGTGGACGACGACGCTCGTGTTCGCCGCCGCGACGGCCGCGTGCCTCGGGGTGCTCGTGGGCGCGGCGCTCCGGATCGACCTCGCGTCGCGCGGCGAGGCGACCGACACCGACCTCCGGCAGCGCGCCGAGACGCTCGCGGACCTCGTCACGTTCGGCGACGACCAGGCGCTCAACCTCGGACCGGTGCAGCAGAGCCACGCCGCCGAGTCCGTGCCGGTGTACGGGTTCGTGACGGACCGGGCGATCGCGTACGCGCAACCCGGGCAGGACGCGCTGCCGTCGGACGCGGTGCTGCGGCGAGCGCTCGCGGACGCCCGGCGAGCCGACGGGCAGGTCGTGACGTTCGTCGCGCCGGAGGCCTCGGCTCCCGACGGCCCCGAGCTGCACTGGGCGGCGGCGACGATCACGGACTTCGGGACCTACGTGGACGGCGGGTACACGGGTGGGATCGCCGTCGCGGGCAAGCCGGTGGCCGCCGCGGTCGGGCACACCCAGCTCCGCAAAGGGTTGTTGCTCGCGGCCGGCGCACTGACGCTCGTGGCCGCGGCGTTCGCGCACGTCGTCGCGGGGATCGCGGTGCGTCCGGCGGTGCGGGGGTTGGAGGCGCAGGAGCAGTTCCTGGTGGAGGCAGCGCACGAGCTCCGCACCCCGCTCGCGACGCTGCGGGTGCTGGCCGAGCGTCGGGCGCCGCCGGAGCAGACCGTGCGGCAGGTGGACCGGCTCGTGGCGTTGACCGAGCGGTTGCTGCTCCGGGCGCGTTCGGCGGGTCCGGCAGTGGTGTCGACGGTGCCGGTGCGGCTCGACCAGGTCGTGGAACGCGCCCTGATCGCCCACGTCGAGGCGGCCGGTCCCGGTGCCGCCGTCGACGCCGACATCGAGCTGCGGACCGAGTCGACGGTGGTGGACGCGGACCCGGAGCTGGTCGAGCGGATCGTGGAGAACCTGCTCGCCAACGCGGAGCGCCACGGGGCTGCGCCGGTCGCGGTCCGGGTCGGGGACGGTGCCCTGCGGGTCGCCGACCGTGGCCCGGGCGTCCCGGCACGGGACCGTCGGCGGGCCCTGCGTCCGGGGGCGACCGGCGGGCTCGGGACGGGGACCGGGTTGGCGATCGTGCAGTGGGCGGCGCGGGCGCAGCGGGCCGAGCTGTCCCTGTTGCCCACCGCCCCGGAGGACGCCGAGCACCCCGGGCTGACCGTGGTCGTGCGGTTCCGGCAGGGTCACGCCCGCGCCTCATCGAAACCTCATGCTCGCGGGCGGAGCGTGGACGCAGGCAGACAGGAAGGAACCTGAGATGACCACCACGACGTGGAAGAGCGCGGCGTTCGCGGGGGCTGCGGGGATCATCGCCCTCGTCGCCCTCGCCGGGTGTGCGAGCGGCGGCGCTGTACAGGCAGAACCGACCACGGGGAGCACGCACAGCGCTGCCGGCGCGGCGTCCGCAACCGAGGCGGGCAGCGCCTCCAGTCCGGCGACCGCGTCCGCGGCGACCGGCGACGACGGGACGTCGTCGGAGGCCGGGTCGCTCCGTTCGGGTGCGTGCACGGCGACGCACCTGCACGGGTCGGTGACCACCGCCGCCGGCGGCGGGAGTGCCGGGCACCAGGCGTACGAGATCGTCTTCCGGAACACGGGCTCGTCGCCGTGCACCCTGCAGGGCTGGCCGGGGGTGTCCTTCGTGGGGAAGGGCAACGGGACGCAGCTCGGGGCGCCGGCGACGTTCGACCGGTCGAGTGCGCACGGGACGGTGACGATCGCGGCCGGGAGCACGGCGCACGCGACGCTGCTCGTGGCGCAGGCGCGGAACTACGAGGACTGCGGGATCACGACGGCGGACGGGTTCCGGGTGTACCCGCCGGGGTCGAAGCAGTCGTTGTTCGTGGACGCGGGGCAGCTGGAGCTGTCGGCGTGCACGGCGTCGGGTGTGGAGCAGTTGCAGGTGCAGGCGGTGCAGCCGGGGGCGTGAGCGGTCGCTCCGCGTCGGTCAGGCCGGGTCCGTCCCGGTCTGACCGACGATGGTGCGCAGGGCGCTCCAGTCGGGCGTCGGGGCATCGGTGTCGACGTCGGCGCGTGCGCCGTCGTGCGCGGCGGCGCGCGCGGCTTCGCGGAGGGCGGCGCGCGCTTCGGCGCGTGCGGCTTCCTGGAGTGCGGCGCGGGCTTCGTCGTGCAGAGCAGCGGCCTGGAGGACCGTGGCCGGGCCGAGCGGGCCGGCCAACGCAGCGAGGGCGCGGGCTGCGGCCGCGTCGGTCGCGGACCCGGACCGGTGGTGCGTGGTCCCGGTGCGACGGTCCTCGACGGCCATCCAGCGTTCGAGCGTGCTCCTGACGACGCCGAGGACGAGGTGCAGGCCGATCAGGTCGGCGCCGCGGCCGAACCGCGTGGCTGCGAGGGCGAGGTCGAAGCGCACGGCGTTGTCCGGCGACGGCTCCGGCAGCCGCACCGTCCCGCCCCGGACCGCGGCGTCGACCCGCCGACCGTCGGCGAGGACGAGCCGCAGGCGCTGCAGGGTGGGGTCCGCGTGGTCCCGGGTGTCCTGCCACGCCCAGGGCGTCCCGTCGAAGAGCTGCCCGGCGTCCGCGTCGCTGGTGAGGTCGAGCTCGACGTCGAGGTCGCTCCACCGGTCGAGGTGATCGGGCGTCGTGACGGACCCGTACGGCCGGACGTCGCGGACGATCGGGACGGCGGTGCGGAGCCGTTCGAGGAGGTGGAGCTGCCAGTGCATGCCCGAACCCTACGAGGGTCGGGAGCGTCTCGGTCGCGGGCCGGGGACGCTGTGTCGTCGGCTCGTGTGAGACTCGCCGGGTGACGAGTTGCTGTGCACCCGGGTGCGACTCCCCCGCGACGGACGCTGCCGCTGCGGTGCCGCTCTGCGGCGTGCACCACGAGGCCGTGATCGACGAGGCCGTGCTCGACGCGGCCGGGGTCGAGGACGTCCTGCCCGGCCCGTGCCTGCTCTGTGGATCGCGGGTCGGCGTCCGCTACCCGAGCGGTGCCGTGTGCGCCGTCTGCGAGTGGCGCTGGGGCGACGTGCCCGACGGCGACCTCGCTCCCCCACGGGTCGACGTCGTGTACTACCTGCGGATGCGGGACGCCTCGGGCGACCGCATCAAGATCGGGACGACCGCGAACCCCCGGCAGCGGCTCGCGGCGATCGCGCACCAGGACCTCCTCACGTTCGAGCGCGGCGACCGCACGGTCGAACGTCGACGGCACGCACAGTTCGCCACGACGCGCTACCCGGGCACCGAGTGGTTCCGGACGACTCCGGAGCTGCTCGCCCACGTCGAGGTGGTCGCTGCCGGCGTCGGAGATCCGTGGGAGCGCCTGGCCCGGTGGCGGAGCGAGGCGCTGGCGCTGCGGGGCTGATCGACATCTGCGGTCAACCGCTCAGGTCTGTCGACGCGATCGGTTCGAGCCGCATTGCGCCGCCGACCTCGCGGTACCGGACGAGGGCGAGGCACGCTCCTCGGAGGTCGCCGAGCGGCGCGTCGCGCGCCGAGTCGACGAACGCGGCGACATGCGATTCCGGCGCGGCTGCGCGGTGCACCGTCAGGGAGACGTGGGCGGTGTCGCGGATGAACGCCGGCGTGGGCGGTTCTCCGCCGTGCAGGGCGGCACCGACCTCGCGCATCCGTCGCCGGACGGCGAGCAGCCGGTCGTCGGCGAAACCCTGTGCGAACACGCCAGCAGCCGAACCGCCGAGGCCGCGGAAGGACACCTGTGGCATCCCTCCACGGAGCGCTTCTCCGGCCGCCACCCAGTAGGCGTCGACGAGTACGGGGTCCACCTCGTCGCGGTACGGCTCGAGGCTGGTGACGGTCATGTGCAGATCGGACGGAGCGACCACGGTCTGTGGGCCGGCCATCCGGTCGGCGAGCGCACCCGTCGCCTCGACGAGTCGTGCGTGCAGCTCCGCACCCGGGAGCACGACGAGGCTGAGCCCCCAGCGGGCATCGCCGTCCACGGGCGGGCGGTCGATCACGAGGTCCCCCGTCTCGTACGAGGAACGCGCACGGGCCCACAACGCGTCGTACCTCGACAGGTACTCGTGCACGGTCATGCGCTCAGCACACCACACCCGTCTCCCGACACGGTACGGTGCGGACGTGTCGACGTCGCCGCTGCCGTTCTCCCCGCTCCCGGTCGTGACCGGCGCGATGCACTACACCCACGGGCCGTCGTCGAGACGGGCGGAGGGCGTGCCGCGAGGTCGGGTCGTGCAGTTCGACCTCACCGACAGTACGGTGTACCCCGGGACGACCAGGACCGTCCGTGTGTTCGTGCCCGCCCAGTACGACGGCTCGGAGCCGGCCGCGCTCATGGTCTTCCAGGACGGTCGGCTGTACCTCGACGATGCCGAGGACATGCGTGCCGGGACCGTCCTCGAGAACCTCGTGCACGAGGGCTCGATGCCCGTCACCGTCGGGGTCTTCGTCGACCCGGGCCAGCCGACGAACCGCAACGCCGAGTACGACCTTGCCGACGACCGCTACGTCACGTTCCTGCTGGACGAGGTACTGCCCGCCGTCGAGCAGCGAACCGGTGTCCGGTTCACCGACGACCCCGCGCGGCGCGCGATCTGCGGCGGTTCGAGCGGCGGCAACTGTGCGTTCACCGCTGCCTGGCACCGACCGGACGCATTCGGTCTCGTGCTCGGCTTCGTGTCCAGCTTCGCCCAGATCCCCGGAGGCGACCCGTACCCCGCACTCATCCGTTCGGCCGAGGACAAGCCGATCCGGGTCTTCCTGGAGGCGAACCGCTTCGACCTGCGACACGACCAGCGGGAGCGGAACTGGTACAGCGAGAACCTGCTGGTCGCCGCCGCCCTCGCCGAACGCGGGTACGACCACCGACTCGTCCTCGGCGACGGTGGTCACAGCCCGAACCACGGCGGGGTGGTCCTGCCTGACGCGCTGCGGTGGCTCTGGCGCTGACGCCGGCTCAGCGGGCGTAGGCGTCGACGAACAACGGCCCGCGCAGGTCCCGCAGGGTGTCCACGAGCTGCTCGATCGTCCGCTTGGAGATGCCGGACACCTGCAGGTCGTACGGTCCGAGCGCCGGGAGCCGACCGGTCCGGATGCGGACGACCTCCCACCCGACGGCGCGGACGGCACGGTCCTTCCGCCGGTCGGTCTCCTGCCGTGGCCCGACGTGTTCGAGACCGTGACGTCCGGTGGAGTCGTACTCGATCGCGACACGGAGCTCCGGCAGCACGATGTCCGGCCAGGCCTCGACGTGGTCGAAGAACGGCCGGTCGAGGCGGATCGCGTTCCGGTCGAAGGTGAAGTCGAAGCGGCCGGAGAGGGCCGCACGGAGCTCGGCCTCGACCGCGGAGGCCGTCGCGGGAGCGCAGACGCTCGTGAACGCCTCACCCGAGGGGACGCGCGGGGTCTTCGGGCAGATCGTGCGCGGTACCGGCGGCCGCCGCTCGCCCGTCCGCCGCGCGCCGCTGCGATCGGGTCGGTTCCGCGACGTCGCGACCGCTCCGGCCGGGACACCCCGAGCAGGTGCGGCGGGCAGGGTCTGCCGACCGGTCAGCCGCACGACCCGCTGGGGTGCGGGGACGGCCGCCGGCCAGTCGGCGGGCAGGACGGGCCACCGCTGCGGCTGTGCCTGCACGGCGCACTCGGGGCACCAGACCGACCGGCGTCGCTCACGGCCCGGCCGTCCGCGCTGCTCGGCGGGGGTGGCGACGAAGACGTGTCCGACGTCGCACTCCCACGTGAGCAGGACCTCGGCCGCCGGCGGGACCTGGGTCAGGACGACGCCGTGGTTCCACTCGGGGTGGTACTGCCTCACGAGCACCGGGTAGGACTCCCACGCGGCGCGGAACTCGCCGACGGCGTACGGCACCGCGACGCCACGCGACCACTGTCGGCGGCGCCACCACGCGTCCACGGGTTCGACCACATCGCCACGGTAGGAGCGACCGCCGACAACCGGTCCTGCACAGCGAGCCCCGGAGCGCAAGCAGTCCATCGGCTCCCTGGCGACCGATGCGCACCCGTGCCAGGGTCGAGAGCGTGTACACCGACATCACCGGCCCCGAGCTCCTCACACACCGCGGGAGCGCCGTCGAACCCGCCGACTTCGACGCCTTCTGGGCGGACACCCTCGCATCCGCACGGCAGCACCCGAGCGCCGTCGAGCTGTCCCGGGTCGACACGGGCCTGTCGACGCTCGACACGTACGACGTGTCGTTCGCCGGCTGGGACGGACAACGCGTCCGCGGCTGGCTGACGGTGCCGGCGGGGACCGCGGCCGACGCGCCGCTGCCGGCGGTGGTCGAGTACATCGGGTACGGCGGCGGGCGTGGGCTCGCGACCGAGCGCCTGTTGTGGGCGTCGGCCGGGTACGCGCACCTCGTGATGGACACGCGCGGCCAGGGTTCCGGGTGGTCCGTGGGCGACACCCCGGACCCGGACGGCACCGGACCCGCAGCTCCCGGCGTGATGACCCGGGGCATCGAGTCCCGCGAGACCTACTACTACCGACGGCTCACAGTCGACGCGGTCCGCGCCGTGGACGCCGTCCGGTCCATCGACCTCGTCGACCCCGAGCGGGTCGCGGTCGTCGGCGTCAGCCAGGGCGGTGGCCTCGCGATCGCGGTCGCCGGGCTCGTCGAGGGGCTGGCCGGGGTGTTCCCGCGGGTGCCGTTCCTGTGCGACTTCCCCCGCGCCTCGGTGATCACCGACGCCGACCCCTACCGTGAGATCGCCCGCTACCTGACGGTGCACCGGGATCGTCGTGACCAGGTGTTCGGCACCCTCGCGTACTTCGACGGCGCGCTGCACGCGGCACGTGCGACGGCTCCGGCGTGGTTCTCGACGGCGCTGATGGACCCGATCTGTCCGCCGTCCACGGTGTACGCGGCCTACAACGCCTACGCCGGCCCGAAGGAGATCACGGTGTGGGAGTACAACGGCCACGAGGGCGGCGGCGCGCACGAGGACACGGCGACGCTCCCGCGGCTCGCGAGCGTGCTGCGCGGCGAGCAGAGCCGAGGGGGAGCGGAGGGGTAGCGGAGGACGCAGCGAGCACGCGCCGCCCGGCGCCCGGCGCCTCAGCGCCCGAGCGCGTTCCGGGCGTAGCCGACGAGGGCGTTGGCGTGACCGTGCCCGAGGCCGTGCTCCTCCTTGAGCCAGGACACGACCTCCATGTGCTGGTGGTCGTCGAGCCGGTCGGCCACCAGGTCCAGCCACTCCTGCACGGGGCGGCCGTACTTCGCCTCGATGCTCGGGAAGTACGACTGCGGCCCCGTCGCCTTCGTACCGACGGCGGGCGGCTCGGGGGCGGTCACTCGGTGTCCGGTCATGCGCTCACGGTAGCGCTGCACACGGCGTCACAGAAGCCCCGCACAGCGCCGGAGTGCGTCACTCGACGTCACGATCGGACCCCCGTGTGACGGTGTGTTCCGTCACGTGCCGGACTGTTTCGACCACCGTTGTCGAGGTGCGATGAGGCCTCCTACGGTCGCCGCATGACCGACACCACCGAGGTCCCCCGCCGGGACGCGACCCGCGTCCACGACGCGACGCCGACCGCGGACGCGACCGGCGAGCACGACGCGACCCGCGTCCACGACGCGGCGGGCACTGCGGACGCGCACCGCGCCTCCAGGCCGGAACGCAGCGGCGACGCGACGGACGACACGCACCGTCCAGCGGACGACGCCCTCACCGCCGCCGGTCGCGCAGCACTCGACCGCCCCGTCGTCCCGCTCCGCCACCCGGTCCGCTGGATCGCCGCCGCCCTCGTCCTCGTCGTGCTCCTCAACTTCGTCGAGACGCTCTTCACGAACGAGCAGTGGGGCTGGCCCGCGGTCGGAAAGTGGTTGTTCAGCCCGGCGATCCTCACGGGCCTGCAGCTGACGCTCGTCGCGACGGCGCTGAGCGCGGTGATCAGCTTCGCGGGCGGTGTCGTCGTCGCCGTCGCCCGGCTGTCGCGGAACCCGGTGCTGTCCGGCCTCGTGTGGGGGTACGTGTGGCTGTTCCGGTCGGTGCCGCTCATCCTCGTGCTCGTGTTCCTCTACAACCTCGGTTCGCTGTACCCGACGATCGGCATCGGCATCCCGTTCGGCCCGCAGTGGAAGGTCCCGACCGCGAACGTCCTCGGTGACCTCGCGATCGGGGTGATCGGCCTCAGCCTCAGCGAGATCGCGTACGCGTCGGAGATCGTCCGCGCCGGGGTGCTCGCCGTCGACCACGGGCAGCTCGAGGCCGCGCAGGCCCTCGGTCTCTCGCGCCGCCGGCAGTTCGTCCGGGTGGTGCTGCCCCAGGCGCTCCGCTCGATCGTGCCGGCGTTCGTGAACCAGATCGTCGGGCTGCTCAAGGCCTCGTCGCTGCTGTTCTACGTGTCGCTGCTCGACCTGTTCGGCGTGGTCCAGAACCTGTCGAGCACCTACCCGACCGACATCATCCCGCTCCTCGTGGTCGCGACGATCTGGTACCTCGCGTTGACGAGCGCCGTGTCGGTCGCCCAGTACTACGTGGAGCGCTGGACGTCACGCGGCTCCGCACGGGCGCTCCCGCCGACGCCGTTCCAGCGGCTGCGTGCCGCGGTGCGGCGGGGCCGGCCTGGAGGCACGGATCGCCGTGCGCAGGCCGCCTCGGCCCGGCGCGTGGTCACGTCCGGAGACAACGACGGGAAGGTCATCTCGTGAGCGCGTCCATCGCCGTCACCGGCGCCGTGAAGTCCTTCGGCGACCTGCGGGTCATCGACGGCATCGACCTGTCGCTCGCCGCCGGCAGCGTCACGGCCGTCCTCGGGCCGTCGGGGTCCGGGAAGTCCACGCTCCTCCGGGCGATCAACCACCTCGAACCGCTCGACCGGGGCGTCGTCACGATCGGCGGGGAGACCGTCGGCGTCCGCCTCCGGACCGGTCGCGACGGCTCGGCACGCTACCGGGAGCTCCCCGAGCGGCAGATCCGGCGCCAGCGGTCGCGGATCGGGTTCGTGTTCCAGCGGTTCGAACTGTTCCCGCACCTGACCGCGCTGGAGAATGTCGCCGAGGGGCCGATCGCCGCCGGGGTGCCCCGCGCGACGGCGCTCGCGCGTGCGCGTGAGCTGTTGGACCGTGTCGGCCTCGGCGACCGCGGGGACGCTCGACCCAGGCAGCTCTCCGGCGGCCAGCAGCAGCGCGTCGCGATCGCCCGGGCGCTCGCCCTCGAGCCGTCGGTCGTGCTCCTCGACGAGCCGACTTCCGCGCTCGACCCGGAGCTCGTCGGCGAGGTGCTCGGTGTGATCCGGTCGCTGGCCGAGTCCGGCACGACGCTCGTGATCGTCACCCACGAGGTCGCCTTCGCCCGCGAGGTCGCCGACCACGTCGTCTTCCTCGACCACGGACGGGTCGTCGAGCAGGGGCCGCCGGCCCAGGTCATCGACGCCCCGCAGCACCCGCGGACCCGCGACTTCCTCGCCCGCGTCCGCTGACGCGGTCCTCCCCTTCCAACCCGTCGCGCACTGACCGCCCTGTCCCGCGCTGACCCCACTCGTCCCGCACTGCCCCGACCCGACCCCAGGAGAACCATGTCCACCACCACGCTCCCCCGCTGGCCGCACCGCGTCGGCGCCCTCGTCCTCGCAGCCGGCTTCGTCGCCGCCCTCGCGGGGTGCTCCGCGAACGCCTCGGCCGACACGTCGAACGCCGACGGCACCGTGACGATCGGCGCGCACGCGAACGGCGCGGCCACCGAGACGAAGCTCACCGTCCAGGAGGACACGAAACTCCACGACGAGCTCCCGGCAGCGGTCAAGCAGTCCGGGAAGCTGACCATCGGCGTCGGTGCACTGCCGTCCGGATTCCCGCCCCTCGCGTTCACGGGCGACGACCAGAAGACGCTGACGGGCTCGGAGCCGGACCTCGGCCGCCTCGTCGCCGCCAAGCTCGGACTCGAGGCCGACGTGCAGAACGCCACGTGGGACAACCTCTTCGTCGGCATCGACAGCGGCAAGTACGACGCCGGCTTCTCGAACATCACCGTCACCGAGCAGCGCAAGGAGAAGTACGACTTCGCGTCCTACCGCCGCGACGAGCTCGCGTTCCAGGTCCTCGCGTCGAAGGCCTGGAAGTTCGACGGAGACCCCTCGGTGCTCGCCGGCAAGACCCTGTCGGTCAGCTCCGGGACGAACCAGGAGAAGATCCTGCTCGAGTGGCAGAAGGAGCTCCAGGCGAAGGGGAAGGACTTCACGATCAAGTACTACCCGGACGGCAACGCGATCAAGCTCGCGCTCGACTCGGGGAAGATCGACGGCTACTTCGGCCCGAACCCGACCATCGCGTACCAGAACACGCAGAGCAAGGGCACCGCGAAGCCGACCACGACCGCGGGCACGTACTCCGGCGCGGGCTCGACGCTCCAGGGGCTCATCGCCGCGACCACCAAGAAGGGCAGCGGGATCGCGAAGCCCGTGGCGGCGGCGATCAACGAGCTCATCGAGGACGGGACGTACGCGAAGTGGCTCACGGCGTACAACCTGTCGAACGAGTCGGTGAAGACCTCCGAGGTCAACCCCGAGGGACTCCCGCTCGACAACAGCTGACCCGCTCGGCGTCACCGCGCCCCCGTCGCCGATCGGTGACGGGGGCGTTGACGTGTGCCACGGACCGCGCGAGCATCGGCCGCATGAGCCTCTTCATCAGCTGCCCGCGATCGCCCCGGACCAGTTCGTCATGCTGAGCTCCCGCGCCGCGTACGCGAGCGTCGGCGGCACCGAGGACCTCGTCGACGACCTCGTCGAACGTGCCGGTGCCGCCGGGGGTCGGATCGGCGACACCGACGAGTACCCGTCCATGTACCAGCGCCAGTTCGACGACCCGGACGGGTACCACTGGTCGCCGTTCTGGATGCACCCCGCCGACGAGCCCGCCTGACTCCCGGGCGGGCTCGGACGCTTCAGGCGTACTCGGGCCGACCGTCGACCCGGTAGGTGCGCGCGACGACGCCGGTGTCGAACACGCGGTGGGACTCGAGCCGGAGGGCGTGGTCGCGACCGGGCAGCGGGAAGAACGGACGTCCCTCGCCGACGAGCACCGGGAACTGCACGAGGTCGATCCGGTCCACCAGGTCCTGCTCGAGCAGCCACCGCGCGAGGGCGACGCTGCCGACCACGAGCAGCTCGCCACCCGGTCGGGCCTTCAGCTCCCGGATCGCGGCCGCGACGTCCCCGGAGAGCACCGTCGTCCCCGCCCACCGAGGCTCGGTGACGGTGTTCGACACGAGGTACTTCGGCTTGTCGCTGATGGCGTCACCGAAGCCGCCGTCGCCGGTGCGGGAACCCCAGTAGGACGCGAAGAGGTCGTAGGTCCGCCGTCCGAGCAGGAACGCGTCCGGACGACGCCACGCCTCGAGGATGTACGCGGCGCCTGCATCGGTCACCCCTTCCGCTCCGGGGCCCATCATGCACGCGTCCGTCAGGCGGGGACCGCGACGTCTCCTCGTGTGTGGGTCGTCCGGAGCGCCCACTCCTCGGCGAGCAGCTCGTAGGAGCGGACCCGCGCGGCGTGGTCGTGCGTGATCGTCGTGACGAGCAGCTCGTCCGCCCCGGTGACCCGGCGCAGGGTGTCCAGCTGGTCGGCCACGGACGACGCGGTGCCGACGAACCGGGTCGCCACCCGGTCGGCCACCGACGGCGCGTCCGCGGGGTCGAGCGGGTACGCCCGCGCCTCGTCCGGCGTCGGGTACGGGATCGCGCCGACCCCCGAGCGGATCGAGTGCACCCACCGGTCGTACCCGAGCGCGAGGTCGTCCGCCTCGTCGGCGCTGCGGCCCACGACGACGTCCGCGGAGACGATCACGTGCGGCGCGGCGAGCACCCCGGGTCGGAAGGCCGCCCGGTACGCGGCGACGGAGTCGAGGACCGTGCCCGGCGACGAGTGGTAGTTCGCCCCGTACGGCAGGCCGAGCGATCCGGCGATCCGCGCGCTCTCGCCGCCGGTCGACCCGTGGATCCACAGCTCGACCGGTGCGCCGGACGCCGGGGGCGCCTCCACCACCGCTCCGTCGACGGTGTGGTCCCCGGCGAAGAGCGCGCGGACCAGGGCGAGTTCGTCGGCGAAGCGCTCGACGTCCCCTGGAACCCGACCGAGCAGCTCCCCCTGCAACGCGAACCGCGAGCCCGGGGCGACGCGGAAGGCGTACGGCGCCGGGACGAGCAGGCCGTCGACGACCTCGTCGCCGCGGGGCGCGGGTGCCGGCGGCTTCGGGGTGCCGGGCGCGGGAGCGCCGGAGCGGCCGAGCCCGAGGTCGATGCGCGGACCGTACAGCGCCGCGAGCGTGCCGAAGGCCTCGGCGATCTGGAGCCCGCGGACGTTGCCGACGAGGGTGGCCGCGCTGCCGACGCGGATCGTCGAGGTCGCGGCGGCGACGGCTCCGATGACGATGTTCGGCGCGCTGCCCGCGACCCCGGGGTTGAGGTGGTGCTCCGCCAGCCAGTACCGCCCGTACCCGGCACGTTCCACCGCGCGGGCGAGGTCCACCGTGGCGTGCAGGGCGTCCGTGGCGGTCGAACCGGACGGCACCGGGACGAGGTCGAGGACCGAGAGCGGGGTGGTGCTCACGCGGGCACCGCCTGACGCTGGGTGATCGTGCCCGGCAGGCCGAGGGTCTGCCGGAGCGTCGCCTCGTCGCCGTACGACTCGCGGTACACCCCGCGCTCCTGCAGCAGGGGCACGACGCGGTCGACGAACTCGTCGAGGCCGTACGGGTTCGTGTGCGGCACGACGACGAACCCGTCGGACGCCCGCTCCTGCACGTACCGGTCGATCTCGGCGGCCAGGTGGTCGGGCGTGCCGACGAAGCCGCCGCGGGTCGAGACCGCGATGACGAGCTCCCGGGTGGTCAGGTGCTCCGCAGCGGCACGGTCCCGCCACTCCTGCACGGTCGCGCGGGGGTCCCGCACGTGCCGCACCCGTCCGCGGGTGATCGCGTCGGCGTCGACGTCCGGGTCGACCGTCGGCAGCGGGCCGTCGACGTCGTGGTCGGAGAGGTCCCGGTTCCACACCTGTTCGAGGAACGCGATCGCGGTGGCCGGACTGACCTGGGCCCGTCGGATCGCCCGGGACCGCTCCTCGGCGTCGGCCGGGGTGTCGCCGATCGTGAACGTCGCACCGGGCAGCACGAGCAGCTCGTCCTCGGTTCGGCCGACTGCCTCGAGCCGTGCGGTGACGTCCCGACGGAAGGCCCGCGCGTCCTCGAACTCGGTGTGCAGCGAGAAGATCACCTCCGCGTGCCGGGCGGCGAGGTCGCGGCCCTCGTCGGAGTCGCCCGCCTGCACGACGACCGGGTGCCCCTGCGGGCTCCGCGGGACCGGGAAGGTCCCGACGACGTCGAACTGCGGGCCGTGGTGGTCGACGTCGCGGATGCGGGAGCGCTCGGCGTACCGTCCGGCGGTCACGTCGGCGACGACGGCGTCGGGTTCCCATGAGTCCCAGAGCTCGCGGGACAGCTCGACGAACTCGGCTGCTCGCGTGTACCGGTCGGCGTGGTCGAGGAACCCGCCACGGCGGAAGTTCGCGCCGTGGAACGCGTCGGAGCTGGTCACGACGTTCCAACCGGCCCGGCCGTCCGTGAGGTGGTCGAGCGTGGCGAGCTGCTTCGCGAGCTCGACGGGCTCGTTGAACGTGGTCTGCAGCGTCCCGACGAGACCGATGTGCTCGGTGACGCCGGCCAGGGCGGCGAGGATCGCGAGCGTGTTCGGCCGCCCGACGACGTCGAGGTCGTGGATGCGGCCCTTCTGCTCGCGGAGCCGCAGCCCCTCGGCGAGGAACAGGAAGTCGAAGAACCCGCGCTCGGCGTTCCGGGCGAAGTGCTCGAACGACGAGAACGCGATCTGGCTCTCGGCACGCTCGTCGCTCCACACGGTGGTGTTGTTGACCCCCGGGAAGTGTGCGGCGAGGTGGACCTGACGCTTGCGGCTCATGCGGGGACCCCTTCGGTGGCGTGGCGGCTGACGGCGGGTGCGAGGCCGAGCCGCGTCCGCAGGTCGGCGGTGGGACGGGAGGCGACGTCGGCCCGGAGACCGGCCGTCACGAGTGCGGGGACCAGTCGTCGGGCGATCGCGGTGCTGTCCTCGGGGATGCGCAGCGGCCGGAGCCGGACACCGGCGTACCCGAGCGCGCGGAGCTCGGCGATGTGCTCGACCAGCGCGGGCACGGTCGTCGCGAGCACGGCCGCGTCCGAGGTCGCGGCGTACGACGCACCGGCCGCGGCGTCGAGCGCGGCGAGGTCGTCGGCGGCCTCCGCCGCCGAGGACCCGAGGAGCACCGCGACGTCCGCGAGGACCGGACGCACGCGGTCCGACCCGGCCGCCTGCTCGGCATCACGGACGAGTGTCAGGGCGGGTCGTGCCTCCAGGTCGGGTCGTCCCGTCAGACCGGACCGTGCGTCCGTGTCCAGTCGGGGCGTGACCAGCACGACGTCCGCGGCGTCGACGGCGAAGGCGGCGGCGTCGGCGCGGTGCGCGAGGGCGAACACCGGGGGCCGCCCCTGCGGCGACCGCGGCACGATCGACGCGCCGTGGACCGACACGTGCTCCCCGACGAACGCGGCGCCGTGGATGCGGTCGCGGTCGATGAAGCGACCGGTGGTGACGTCGCGGATGATCGCGTCGTCGTCCCAGCTGTCCCAGAGGCGGCTGACGACCTCGGCGACCTCGCGGGCCTCGGCGAAGAGGCGCTCGGTGGTCTCGCCGCCGGGGCGGCGGCCGAAGAGCGCGGCTTCGCGCGTCGACGGGCTGACCTGGAGACGCCAGCCGGCGCGGCCGAGCGAGACGTGGTCGAGGGTCTGGAGGCCCGTGGCGACGTGGAACGGTTCGGTGTGCGTGACCGAGACGGTCGGCACCAACCCGACGGCGCGGGTCGCCGGGGCGACCGCGCTCGCGACGAGGAGCGCGTCGAGGTGTCCGACGACCGTCGAGGTGTCGAGGTCGCCGGTCGCGTCGGCGGGGCCGGCGGTGAAGGAGTCCTCGATCGTGACGGCGTCGATGCCCGCACGGTCCTGCTCCACGACGAGGTCGCGCCAGTGCCGGAGGCTGCTCAGCCGCGTCGCGGTCGGACCGGCGACGCGCCAGGCGGCAGGGTGCCAGCCGGCGCCGTGCAGGGCAGTGACGAGGGTGGTGCGGTCAGGCACGGTGCGCCTCCGGACGGTGCTGGGCGTCGGTCATGCCGTGACGCTACGGCGGATCCGCACTGCCCACGACCGGTGTTGCCGCACGTGACCGGACGTTGCGTCGTGTGACGCGAGCGGTGGCGCGGCGGTGTCGCGCACCGTCACGGGGCGGGCGGCGCGCCGGCAGCCGGCGGCGCCGGGCGGGTGCGCCGAGTCTCGGGCTGGGCGACACTGCTCGGGGCCGCGGGCGCGAGGAACGTCGCTGACGCCGAGACTCGGGCGGGCCGCCACGAGACTCGGGCACCACCGTGCGAGGCTCGGACCATGACCGTCTGGTTCGTCACGCACGCGGAGCCCGTCGTGGACCCGGCCGCACCGATCGAGTCGTGGGGGCTCTCCCCCGTGGGACGCGCGCGGGCCGGGGCGTGGCGGGCACCGGCCTCCCGGGTGGTGACGAGCACCGAGCGGAAGGCCGTCGAGACCGCGGAGCTCGTCGCCGGCGGCCGTCCGGTGGAGCAGGACCCGACCCTCGGCGAGATCGACCGGAGCGCGACGGGGTACCTGCCGTTCGAGGAGTTCGACGCCGTCGTCGACGCGTTCTTCGCGCGCCCGTCCGAGTCCGTCCGGGGGTGGGAGCGTGCGGTCGACGCTCAGGAGCGGATCGTCACGGCGGTCCGGTCGCATGCCGCGGCCGGCGACGTCGTGCTCGTGTCGCACGGGGCGGTGGGAGCGCTGCTGCTCGCCTCGCTGTCCGGCGGACCGATCTCACGAGCAGCCGAGCAGCCGGGCATGGGCAGCGTGCTGACGCTCGATTCGGTGTCGTGGCGCGCGACGAGCGGCTGGCAGCGGCTGCCCCTGCCCACCTGACGCGCGCCGAGTCTCGGGCTGGGCGACACTGCTCGGGCCGATGGCCGCGAGAGAAGTCGCTCAGCGCGAAACTCGCGGGCAGCGGCGCCGCTACGCGGGCAGGCGCTCGCCGGCCTCGACGGCGACGTCGAGGCGGTTCTCGGCGGGCGGCAGGGGGCAGGTCGCGTGCGGCGTGTAGGCGCACGGCAGGTTCGTCGCACGGTTGAAGTCGATGGTCGTCCGGCCCGAGGCGTCCGGCGCCGGCACGTCGAGGCTCCGCGTCGCCGCGTACGTCGTCACGCCCGAGGTCCGATCGGTGAACAGCACGAGCAGCCCGTCGCCGTACCCGTTGAACGCCGTGAGGGTCCGCGGCCCGTCGAGGTCGAACCGCAGCACGCCGGGCGCGGTGTACACGTGCTGGAGGCCGTCGACGACCGACCCCACGGTCACCTCGCGCGGCTCGTCGAACGGCTCGAAGCGAGCCTCGACGGCGAACGCGGGGTCCGGCGCGTACGCCGGCGTCCCCCGGTAGGACGTGCGCGGCGGGGCGGAGGGACGCCGCGGCCGGATGATGTCGCTGCCGCCGCGCCGTGCGACCTCGATGACGACGGTCTCGTCGCCGTCGTGCCACACCGCCTCGACGCCGGATCGCTCGGCGAGCGACCCGAACCGGTACGTGCCGGTCATGACCTGGCCGTCCACCTCGATCGACTGCCCCGGGTCGAGCGCCACGACCGGCCCGTCCTCGGAGGTCGACCACGCCCCGGGTGCGTCCTCGAACCGCTCGGGCTCCGCCTGCAGCCACCGGATGCTCGTGATCGCGAGGAACCCGTGCGGCGCTGACCGAGCTGCCTCGTGTGCGTCGTGCCAGGTGGTCCAGTCGGCGGCGAAGGGGGCGGTCGTCGAGGTCGTCATGCAGCGACCGTACGACGCCTGGGCTGCGACCGCGACGCGGCCGGTAACACAGCGCCGTCCTGGAAGCACGACCCACCTGCCCGACGCACGTCGCTCACCAGGGGTGGCTGATGCTGCGGGCGTGCACCGTGCCTCCCGTCCGCTGCCGCACCGCCGGGACGCGCGGCGCCGTCGCGAGGCTCCGCGCGACGGCGGAGCATGCCGCGCCGCGCGCGACGGCGACGACGCCCGCGGTCGAGAACGCGACCTCGGCGAACGGCCCGCGGGGCAGGCGGTCCCGGAGGCGCGACCGGACCGCCGCGAGGAAGGGCTCGCCGCCGAGGACGGCCGCGCTGCCGCCGATCGTGACCCGCGGCACGTCGAGGAGTTCGACCACGTGCGCGAGTGCCGATCCGAGGGCTGCGCCGCCCTCGGTGACGAGCTCGGCGGCCGCGGGTTCCCGGCACATCCGGGCGTAGGCGGCGCGGACGGCCGCGGCGTCATCGGAGGAGACCTCGGCGTCGAGCACCCCGGCGGAGACGGCGCGCCGGACCTGCTGGAGCGGTTGGCAGGCCTCCCAGACCGCGGTCCACCGACCGTGCGCGTAGACGGGCATGCCGCCGAACTCCCCCGCGTTGCCGGTCGCGCCCCGGACGACCTCGCCCGAGGCCACCGCTGCCGCGCTGACCCCGCTCCCGAGGTGCACCGCCACGAGGTCCTCGCGCTCCGGTGTCGTCCAGGCCTCGCCGAACGCCCCGGCGATGGCGTCCTTCTCGAGGTGCACCTCGGCGCCGGTCCGTGCGGCGAGTTCGGCGGCGAGTGGGTACGCCGACCACGGGCGCAGCTGGGCGGGGGTCCGGAGCCGCTCGGAGACGGTGTCGATCGGGCCCGGGACGGCGACGGTGATCCCGTCCACGACCTGCCCGGGTGCCTCGGCTCGGAGTCGTCCGACCGCCGCCGCCATCACGTCGAGCACCGCGCCGGGCGCCGTCCTCGCCGCGAGGTCGTGGTGCTCCGCTGCGAGGACCGTCCCGGAGAGGTCGACGAGGACGACCTCGAACGCGGCCGGGTCGAGGTGCACGCCGATCCCCGTCCGCGCCGAGGGCACCACGGCGAGCGCCCGGTCCTCGTCCTGGCGCACGAGTCCCTCGGCGACGAGTCGTGCGGAGATGTTCGAGACGGTCTGCGCGCTGAGGCCGGTGCCGCGGGCGAGTGCGACCCGCTGGACGGGCCCGGTGCGGCGGACGAGGTCGAGCACGAGGGCACGGTTCCGGCTGCCGACGTCGGCGATGTTCGTCCCGCCGTGGGACGTTCCACCGTGCAGCACGGTGCGCCGGGAGGGTTGACGGGGCTGCTCCATGCTCCCTAGCATCGCTGCTCGAGGGGTTTTGTCAATCGATTGGATTGAAGCGATCCGGTCGGGCGGACCTCGAGTTCGACCGAGGCCACGACGAGGTGGCCCGGGATCCGAGAGGACGCTCGTGACGACGACGACACGAACAGGGGCCGCAGCACCTCCGAGGCCGACGACCCGCAGCATCACCACCGCGGGCTCCGGCCGACGCCACCGCGAGAAGCACCCGTGGACCGCCGCCGAGAAGCGCCGCCTGCGGATCGGGCTCGCGTTCGTGTCCCCGTGGATCGTCGGCGTGCTCGTGTTCATCGGCTACCCGCTCGTGTACTCGTTCGCGATCAGCCTGACCCGGTACTCGGGCATGCAGGGCGCGACGTGGGTCGGGTTCGGCAACTACGTCGCGGCGTTCATCGACCCGCTGGTGCACACCGCGGTGGGCAACACGGTGTTCTACGCGGTCATCGCGGTGCCGGTCGGGATCGTGGTGGCGATCATCATCGCGATCGCCATGAACCAGGACGTCCGGGAGATCAGCTGGTACCGGACGGCGCTGTACATCCCGTCGCTCATCCCGACGTTCGCGCTCGCGTTCATCTTCGTCGTGCTGGTGAACCCGCAGACCGGACTCGTGAACCAGGCGCTCAAGCTCGTGGGCGTCCCGGCGACGAACCTCCTCGGGGACCCGACCACGGCGAAGCTCGTGATCATCGCCCTCGCGCAGATGGGTGCGGGCAACGCCGCGCTCATCTTCCTCGCGGGCATGCGGGGCATCCCGAAGACGCTGTACGAGGCAGCCCGCGTGGACGGCGCCGGACCGGTGCGGCAGTTCTTCGCGCTGACGCTGCCGCTGCTCTCCCCGGTGATCCTGTTCAACCTCATCACCGGGATCAGCAACGGGCTGCAGGTCTTCACGGAGGCGTACGTGATCTCGTCCGGGACGGGAGGCCTCGGGTCGCCGGACAACGGGACGTTGTTCTACATGCTCTACCTCTACAAGAACGCGTTCAGCTACGCGCAGCTCGGGTTCGCGAGCGCGATGGCTGTCCTGCTGTTCCTCGCCGGGATGATCCTCTCGGGGCTCGTCTACTGGCTGTCCAAGCGGTTCGTGAACTACGACGTGACCGGGGAGTGACCGACGTGACCACCGAAGTGACGAAGTCCATCACCACCACTGCCGCGAAGGGCGATCGCGGGGCGTCCCGCAACGCCGACGGGTCCGTCCGGTCCGTCTGGTCGTCGATCACGGCGCGCATCGTGCTCATCGCCATGAGCGTGCTCTTCCTCATCCCGATCTACTGGATGGTCATCTCGGCACTCAAGGGCAACACCGAGCTCGGCACCTTCCCCGCCACCTGGTTCCCGCACTGGCTCGACTGGGGCAACTTCGCCCAGGCGGTGCAGGCGATGCCGTTCTTCACGTTCTTCCGGAACACGCTGATCATCACGGTCCTCGTGACGGTGTTCTCGGTCGTGTCGAACCTCGTCATCGCGTACGGGTTCGCGTGCATCGAGTGGCGTGGCCGCGACCGGCTGTTCTACGTCGTGCTCGCGACGCTGTTCATCCCGTTCCCCGTGACGCTCATCCCGATGTTCGACCTGTACGCGCGACTCGGCTGGATCAACACGTTCCTGCCGCTCGTGGTGCCGGCGCTGTTCGGGTCGGCGTTCTACACGTTCCTGCTCCGGCAGTTCCTGCTGCAGATCCCGAAGGACCTCCTCGACGCCGCCCGCATGGACGGGGCGTCGGAGTGGCGGATCCTCTGGACGATCGTGTTCCCGCAGGCGCGTGCGGCGCTCGTGACGGTCGGCATCTTCGCCGCGGTCGGCGCGTGGAACGACTTCCTCGGGCCCCTCATCTACCTGCAGGACCAGAGCGTGCAGACGCTGTCGATCGGTCTGCAGGTGTTCCGGCTCAACAACTCGCAGGACTTCCAGTTCAACCAGCTGATGGCGGCCTCGGTGCTCATCATCCTGCCGCTCGTGATCCTGTTCTTCGTGTTCCAGCGGACGTTCCTCAAGGGCGTCCAGATCGGGAGCTTCAAATGACCTCCGCGTTCAGCCGCCGTTCCTTCCTCCGCGGGGCGACCGCCACGGCCGGGGCCGGAGCCCTCGCGCTGCTCGCCGCGGGGTGTGCGACCGGGTCGCGATCGTCGAACCCGAACCAGGTGTCGCTCTGGGGCGTGACCGGCACGTTCGTCCCGTTCCAGACGAAGGTGATCAAGCAGTTCAAGGAACTGCACCCGGAGGTCGACGTGGTCGTCAACCAGGTTCCCTCGCAGGGCACCGGCGACGCGACGAGCATCATCACGGCCGTCCGCGGCGGCACCGCTCCGGACCTGTGGCTGCTCGACCGGTTCAGCGCCGCCCAGTACGCCGCGATCGGGCTCATCGAACCCATCGACGACCTCATCGCCGAGTACGAGGACCAGTCGAAGGAGGAGTTCCTGTCGCAGTGGCTCGGCTTCGCCGTCGGCGAGGTCTCCTACGAGGGCAAGACGTACGGCCTCCCGCACGACACCGACGCACGCGGCATGTTCGTCAACCGCACCATGCTCAAGGACGCCGGGGTCGACCTCGACGAGTTCGACTGGGAGCAGAACGGCCCCGTGACGATGGACCGGATGTGGGAGGTCAGCCAGCAGGTCACGAAGAAGTCCGCCGGCGACTACACGCACATGGGGCTCCTGCCCTGGTACGGCGAGGGCTGGCCGTTCACCTGGGGCCTCGGGCTCGGGGCGTCCTACTACGACCAGCAGGACTCCCGGATGACGATGGACTCCGCGAGCGTCCGCGGCATCTACGACTTCTACGGCGACTGGGCGAAGCGTCTCGACTACCGCGCGGCCGACACGTTCATCGCGACGTACGAGCCGACCGGACACCCGCCCGGACAGACCGCGTTCATGGGCAACCGGATGGCGTTCATGGTGAGCGTGCCGTCGACCATCCAGAGCTTCGACAACTTCGGCCCGAAGGACCTCGACTGGACGACCGCGTACCTGCCCGTCCAGAAGGAGGGCGACCCGAAGTACACCTGGTCGGGCGGCTTCGCGCTCTGCCTGCCGAAGGGGTCGAAGAAGACCAAGGCGGTGTGGGAGCTCATGAAGTACTTCACGGGCAAGCGCGGCCAGGAGACCTACATGGTCCCCGCGACGAGCGTGCCGACGAACATCGCCGCGCTCGAGGACCCGAACGGCTCCGCGAAGTCGATCCGCTACTTCGTCGAGTCCATCACCGCGAGCACCTGCCGCCCACCGCTGCCCGTCGGCGGCGCCTGGTGGGACTCCCTCGCCGACGCACGCTCGAGCGTGCTCCTCGGCACCGCGACACCCGAGCAGGCCGTCGAGCGGGCGCAGAACCGCGTCGACCCGATGATGCAGACCTACGCGCCGTTCAAGCTGCCGAAGGACTACGACAAGGTCCGCATCTAGCGGACCGCCACCCGCCCGTGCGGCGCGCCCCGTGCCTCCAGGCCGGAACGACGCGCCTGCCCGCCCGCGCCCGACGGGCCGGACCCACCGACCACCGCGAACCGAGAAGGACCATCCGCATGCCCACCGCCCCCCTCCGCGTCGCCGTCCTCGGCTTCTGGCACGTCCACGCCGGCGACTACGCCCAGCAGGCCGTCGACCACCCGGACACCGAACTCGTCGCCGTCTGGGACGACGACGAGGCCCGCGGCCGCGAGGGCGCCGACCGCTTCGGCGTCCCGTACACCGACGACCTCGACGCCCTCCTCGCCCGGGACGACGTCGACGCCGTGACGATCACCACCTCCACCGACGTGCACCACGACGTCATCACCCGCGCGGCGCGCGCCGGCAAGCACGTCTTCACCGAGAAGCTGCTCGCGCCGACCGTCGAGGAGTGCGAGGCGGTGGTCCGTGCCTGCGAGGAGGCCGGCGTCGCCCTCGTCGTCTCCCTGCCCCGGCTGTACCACGGCTACACGACGGCGATCCGGGACGAGATCGCGAGCGGCCGACTCGGCGAGCTCACGTACGCCCGGGTCCGGCTCTCGCACGACGGCGCGATCGCCCCGTGGCTGCCCGAGCGGTTCTTCGACCCGGCGACGGCGATCGGCGGCGCACTGACGGACCTCGGCTGCCACCCGGTCTACCTGACGCAGCTGTTCCTCGGCGCCGCTCCGGACTCGGTGTCGGCCGTGTACCGCTCGGTCACCGGCCGTGCCGTCGAGGACCACGCCGTCGTCACGGTCGGCTACCCATCGCAGGCGATCGGGGTGATCGAGGCGGGCTTCGTCGCGGGCACGCCGTTCACGATCGACCTGTTCGGCACCTCCGGCCGGGTCTCGTACACCGACGACGGGAACCGCCTCACCGCCGGCGGGCCCGGGTACGGCGGCGAGACCATCGAGCTGCCGGTGCCGGACGACGCCCCGGACGCCTTCGCGCAGTGGGTGACGCACGTCCACGACGGCACTCGGGCGGAGGACAACGTCGCGCGGGCGATCGAGCTCACACGACTCGTCGTCGCGGCGAACGCGGCCGCAGCCGGCGGCGCCGCGACGCCCGCCGCCGCGCCCGCCGCATCCGTCCACGCCTGATCCTGCCTCTCCCCCGCACCTGCACCCGCACCCGCACCCCGACCGACGACCACCAACCACCGGAGCACACGCATGACCACCTCCCTCCCCACCCCGATCCGCGTCGGCCTCATCGGCGGCGGCGGCATCGCCACCTTCCACATCAACGGGTACCGCGAGCACGCCGACACCATCACGATCGGCGCCGTCGCCGACGCGGTCCCCGCGACCGCCGAGGCCCGCGGCACCGAGCTCGGCGTGCCCTCGTTCACCGACTACCGCGAGATGCTCGAGCGGGCGGACATCGACGCCGTCGACATCTGCCTGCCGCACCACCTCCACCGCGACGCGATCGTCGCCGCTGCCAGAGCCGGCAAGCACGTCCTCTGCGAGAAGCCCCTCTGCCTCACGCCCGAGGAGGCCGCGGACGTCGAGTCCGCCGTCCGCGAGGCCGGCGTCACCCTCATGTGCGCCCACAACCAGCTGTTCATGCCCGCGGTCGCGAAGGCCAAGGAGCTCATCGACGGCGGCGCACTCGGCACCGTGTACGAGGTCCGCACCACCGACTCGTTCCGGAACGAGTTCGACCCGTCGAACATGGGCTGGCGCGCTCACGCGTCGACGAGCGGCGGCGGCGAGCTCATCGACACGGGCTACCACCCGAGCTACCTGCTCATGCACCTCGCCGGCGGTGTCCCGGTGTCGGCGACCGCGATGCTCTCCACCCACCGCCTCACGTTCATGGAGGGCGAGGACTCGGCACAGTGTCTGTTCCGCTTCGACAACGGCGCGGTCGGGCAGCTCGTCACGAGCTGGGCGTACGAGCCTGCCGCCGGGACCGAGCGGTTCAGCGTCGTGGGCGAACTCGGGTCGCTGACGAGTGACGGCACGACCCTCCGCTGGGACCTGCGCGACGCGGGCGGTCGACCGACGACCAGCGAGACCGTGACCTTCGACGAGGTCGACACGTTCTCGGCCGAGATCGCCGCGTTCGGCGCCTGCCTGCGCGACGGCACCCGGCCGATCCACACCGAGCGCGAGGGACTCGCCGTCCTCGGCATGATCCTCGCTGCCTACGAGGGCGCCCGGACCGGCACGATCGCCCCCGTCCGCACGGCCGACCGCCCGGTGTCGGTGTGACCGCCCGCGACGGCGCCGACCGTCCGGGGTCGCCGTGATCGTCGGCGCGGGCGTCGCCGCGCTGCTCAGGACCGCGGCCGACGCCGTCCGGACGAGCGTCGGCGAGCGCGCGGGCGACCTGGTCGAGGACGCCCTCCGCCGGAGCCTCGAGGACACCATCACGATCGACGACGACGGCACCGCGTTCGTCATCACCGGGGACATCCCGGCGATGTGGATGCGCGACTCGACGACGCAGATGCTCCCGTACCTGCGGCTCGTGGCCGCGGCGTCCCCGGGCGACCCCGCGGCCCGGGAGCTCGCCGACGTCCTCGTCGCCGTCGTCCGGCGGCAGTTCGCCAGCATCGCGCACGACCCGTACGCCAACGCGTTCAACCGCGGCCCGACCGGCGCGCACTACGACGACCGCGACCTGTGCCACGACCCGACGGTGTGGGAGCAGAAGTACGAGGTCGACAGCCTCGCCTACCCGGTGCAGTTCGCCGCGGCGCTCCACCGCGCGACCGGCCGGACCGAGCACCTCGGCCCGGAGGCACACGCGGTCGCCCGGACGATCGTCGACCAGCTCCGCCTCGAGACGGACCACGACCGGTCACCGTACCGGTTCGTCCGGGACGCGCCCGAGCCGACCGAGACCCTCGTCCGCGAGGGCCGCGGCACCCCGGTCGCCGTCACCGGCATGACGTGGTGCGGCTTCCGCCCCTCGGACGACGCCTGCACGTACGGCTACAACGTGCCGGAGAACCTGCACGCCGCGTCGGCGCTCGGCGACCTGGCGGCGATCGCGACGGACGTCTGGTCGGACCCGGTGCTGGCCGCCGACGCGGTCGCGCTCCGCGACGACATCCTGCGCGGCGTGGCCGAGCACGGCGTCGTCCCGCACCCGCGTGATCCGGGCACGCAGGTCTACGCCTACGAGGTCGACGGTCTCGGCGGCGTGGTGCTCATGGACGACGCGAACACCCCGTCGCTGCTGTCCCTGCCGCTCGACGCGCCGGACGTCCTCGACCCGGCGGTCGCGGACGCCACCCGGACGTTCGTCCTCGGGCCGGACAACCCGTACTGGTTCAGCGGCTCGGCCGCTGCGGGCATCGGGAGCCCGCACACCGAGCCGGGCCGGGTGTGGCCGATCGCCCTCGCCGTCGAGGGGCTCACCGGCACGCCGTCACGCCGTCGGGAGCTCGTCGAGGTGCTCCTCGCGACCGACGCCGGCACGGGACGCATGCACGAGTCCTTCGACGTGGACGACCCGTCGGCGTTCTCGCGGCCGTGGTTCTCGTGGGCGGACGCGATGTTCTGCGAACTCGCGTTCGCGGTGGCCGAGGACGCGGGCGCGTCGATCGCGAGGGTCTCGTCCGCCACCAGGGCGACCACCTGACGGCCGGGAGGCGCGGGTCGACCCCGCCCCGTGCCTCCCGTTCGTGGGCGGTAGCGTTGTGCCGTGGGGAACCGGGTCACGTGCATCGTCCGATCGGCCGCGACGGTCGGCGAGGGCGCCGTTCCCGCGCCAGCGCACGACGAACTCACGACCGAGGCCGTCGGGTCCTGGGACGTGCAGTACCTGCTGCCCTTCGGGTGGTGCGGGTTCGTGCCCCCCGCGTTCTGGGCTGCGCACCTCGACCGGCTGAGCGCAGCGATGAACGCGGGCGACGGGCCCGACCCGTCGGTGACGGACGTCGTGGTGGCGTGGCCGGTCGCGGAGCGGGCCTTCGCGCAGCGGCTGCCGGGAGTCGCCGCCGCGCTCCCCGAGGTCGCTGAACCGCTCGGGCGCTTCCTCGAGGACGTCCGGTCGGTGGCCGGACGAACCGAGCGGCCCGTCGTCGAGCTCGTGCTCGGGGAACTCGTGGAGATGTACTGGGACGAGGAGGACCTCGAGCGTTGGTCGGTCGATCTCCGACGTGAGACCGGCTTCTGGGACTCGCCCGACACGGCACGGAGCGACGAGCGCACCGAGCTCACCGAGTTGGACCGGGCCGTCGGGTCCCGAGAACCCGAGCGGTCGTTCCTCCTGACCGGCGAGTGGACGCTCGGCGGCTCACCGGCGCCGCGCGACCGTCCTCCGCAGCTCTGAAGCAACGACTCCGCTTCAGGTGCACTGCCAGAGCACCGCGGCCCGGCGGCCGTCGCTGAAGACGTACGCACGACCGGCGTCACCGAAGTCGAAGCCGAGCGGCTCCGATTCGATCGAGGCCACGAACGCGAGACCCTCGGGCGTGTCGTCCTCCTGGATCCAGGGTGGTTCGCCTCCGTACTGCCCGGCCACGACGGCCCCCTCGACGTCGAGTGCAGCGGTGACATCACCGTCACGTGCCGCCGTGACCGACGCGGTCCCGAGCAGCATCGAGTCCGGCAGGAGCGGCGGGTACACGGGATCGGGGTCGTCGGGGTCACCATGCGGTGAGACCGGTGGGTCGGCCAGCACGAGGTCACGTCCGCTGAACACGAACGCCGCGTTCGCGCCGCTGTCGGCGTCCCACGAATCGCACGTGCCGGGGTCGAACTGACACACGAACGCGCTGACCAGCGTGCTGCGGTGCTCGATCTGCGCCGTGAACTGCATCGGCTCGTCGTGCTCCGCGCACGTGGGCCACTCCCAGTCCCGCGGGACGGCCGGCGCCCCACCGATGCGCGAGGCCGTGATCGGTGCCGGGGAGTCGGACCGGTACGCGCCGAGCACGACGACGTCTGCGGACGGGTCGTGGCCGCGGCGTGCGACGGGTCGTGGGGCTCCCGGGCGTGCAGCCTCGACACGAGGGGTTCGGAGCGTCAGGCGGGTCCGCTCGGGACGACCGCCCCGCTCGGGGGTGCCGATCCGCTCGGCGACCACGGTGGTGCGGAAGCGGCGACCGGCGACCGGCAGGTCCCAGCGCAGCAGTGGCCAGTCAGGACCACCCCGGTCCCCGGTCCCCGGGTCCGGCCCGTTGTCCCGCGCACGGAGCATCCGGAGCACAGCCGCCTCGTCGAGCTCGGGCATCCCGGCGCCACGAGCAGCCGCCAGGAGACGGGCCGCTGCACGACGGAAGACCGCGTCCTGCCGTTGCGCGAGCGGACCGCCACGTCGGAACCGCACCGCGTGCGTCCCGTGCACGACGACGAGCAGGGGCAGCGCCCACGCGGCGCCGATCCAGAACGAGGCCGCGACGTCGCGGAAGCGCCATGCGTTCTCGTACACGGAGACCGCGACGAAGACGAAGAACGCGAGGATCCACGCCGTGACGAACACGACCGGCCACGGGTTCCGCGGACCGTTCCAGCGCGCGCGTGCGGCGTCCTTGGTGTCGACCTCGACGACGGTCTGGTGCTGCACGTCGCTCATCCGCTCCCCCGGTTCCGGGAGCGCCGCACGCTCGGCGCGCCCTGCGCACTCCCGGCAGCAGGCTACCGGGCCGCGACGGACGCGCCGCACGATCGCGACGACCACGTCGTGGCGGGTCGCATGCGTCCGCTCAACCGCGCCGACGCAGGACCAACGCCGCGGCGACCGCGATCGCACCGCCCCACACGAGCGGCCGCGTGACGCGCCGCCGCTTCGCCACCCAGCCGCCGTTCGTCGCGTTCCCGGCGTCGGCGGGGACGTGCAGGTTGCCGTCCGTGGGCTCCTGCCGGCCGCGGAGCGCGAAGGTCTCCACCATCGGCTTCGTGATGAGGTGGAACAACCCGGGGAACACGTACTGCAGCGGCACGAGGGACGCCTGGACGCGCCCGACGAAGCGGTAGCGCTTCGGGTGGAGCGCAGCGTGCACCACGGCACGGCCGGCCCGCTCGACCGAGACCGTCGGCGGCAGCGGGTGCGAGGCCTTGCCGGTGTAGTTCGCGCCGTTCTGGTAGATCGGCGTGTCGATCGTCGAGGGCAGCAGCGACGTGAAGCGGATGCCTGTGCCCGCGAACTCGTCGCCGAGGACGTCGACCAGACCGAGGGCGGCGTGCTTGCTCGTCACGTACGCCGACTGGTACGGGGCGCTGAGGAGCGACTGGATCGATCCGACCAGCACGTACGTGCCCTTCCCCCGCTGCTTCCAGTGCGGCAGCAGGTGCGTGATCGCGTTGAGGTGGCCGTACAGGTTCGTGTCGACCACGCGCTTGAAGGAGTCGGTCGGGGTTTGCTCGAACAGGCCGTAGACGAACAGGGCCGCGTTGCCGACGAAGACGTCGATCCGTCCGAACCGGGACGTCGTGGTGCCGATGAGGTCCTTCACCGCGTGCTCGTCGGCGACGTCGGTCCGGATCGCTATCGTCTCGGTCGCCCCGAGTCGTCGACACTCCGCAGCGGCGGCCTCGAGGCTCTGGAGCGAGCGCGCGGCGAGCACGAGCGTGGCACCCTGCCGCGCGAACTCGTGTGCCGCGGCCCTCCCGATGCCGCTCGATGCTCCCGTGACGACGACGACCTGACCGCGGAACCGATGTGCCATGCACTCCGTGGTACCCGGTCACGCGTCCGCCACAGCACAGGAAGGACAGGCGACGACGCCGGCTGGCGCGCCGGCGTGCAGCGTCGGTGCCGCCCGCTAGCGTGGGGGCGTGCACGACGACGCGGTGGACACCCTGGGCCACGACGGAGTGTGGTTCGACCCGCTCTGGCGCGTCGAGGTCGCGCTCACCCCGACGGAGCGTGCCCTGCTCACCGCGTGGCCGGTTCGGCGCCTCGCGTTCGTCGCCCACGCCGGCGCCGCGTCGATCACGACGACCCAGGCGTACTCGCGGCTCGAGCACTCCCTCGGCGTCCTCGCATTGGTCGCACACTTCGCCCCGGACGACCACGACGCCCGCGTCACGGCGCTGCTCCACGACGTCGGGCACCTGCCGTTCAGCCACACCCTCGAGGGGATCGCGGGTCTCGAGCACCACACCCTCGGGCGCGCCGCGGTCCGGGCCCTCGCCGAGGACCACCCGATCGACGCCGAGCGGGTCATCGCCACCGACGACGGTCGGGTCCCCTCGGTGCTGACCCCGGCGCACGGCGGCCTCAAACTCGACCACCTCGACTCGTTCCTCCGGAGCGGACAGGTGCACGGCCGCACGACGACGCCGCCGCACGAACTGCTCCGGCGGCTCCGACTGGTCGACGGCGCGGTCGATGCCGACCCGGACGACGCCGCGGAACTCGTCGACCTCGCCGTCCGGGAGGCCCGCGCGCAGCGCTCGACCGCCAACCTCGTGCCGGTCACGGTGCTGCGAGCGCTCGTGTCGCGCGCGGTCGCCGGCGGTCTGCTCGACGACGGGCAGCTCGCTGCCGCCACCGATGACGAGCTCTGGGCGCTCCTCGCGACGGATCCGTCGACCGCGGGCGAGGCCCGCACGCTCCGGCGGCATCCCGAGCGGTGGCGGCTGCGGGTCGGTCGCACCTCCGGTGTCGGCGTGTACCGCCACGTCGTGCGCCGGAGCTACCTCGACCTGCCGACCGCCGACGGGCGACGACTGCACGACCCGCGTGTCGACGAGCTCCAGGGCTCGCTGCCGTACGAGGTCGCGGTCCGCTACGCGCCGACAGCGACGAGCTCGGACGCCGAAGCACCCGCGAATGCGACGAGCGCGGGCGCCGAGGCCTCCGCGGATGCGACGATGGGACCATGCGCAAGGACGAGCTGACCGTCGAAGAGGCGACCGCCATCGCCGAGCACGCCCGGTCCGGCACCCTCCCGCTCGACGACCCCGAGGTGCAGAAGGTCGTCGACCAGGCGAACCGGGTCCTCGTCCGCGCGCAGATGTGGGGAGAGGACCGCAGCCCGAAGCTCCGCCGCCGACGCCGGTGGATCGCCGTGTGCGGTCTCGTCGTCGTCGCCGCCTGGGTCGCGGGGCTGATCCTCCCCCTCATCTGGCACCTCACCCGCTGACACGCGCTCCGAGCCCCGCGGCCGCTCCGAGCCCCGCGGACCGCTCCGGGCCACGCGGACCTGCGGGTTCCGGCGAATCACTGGACCCCGTCGACGTTGCATCGGACAATTCCGCTCATGGATCAGGGACCAGCCATCGACCGACGCCGCTTCGTGGCACTCGGCCTCACCGGCGCCACTGCCACCGCAGCCGCCACGACCGCTGCACTCGTGCGCGGCTCCGACAGCGCCCGCGCAGCGACCACGGGCACCACGACGCTCCTCGCCGCCGACGAGTTCGACGGAGCAGCCGGGAGCGCCCCGAACCCGTCGATCTGGCGGTACGACCTCGGCGCCGGCGGGTGGGGCAACGGTGAGCTCGAGACGTACACGGACTCGCGGCGGAACTCGCAGCTGGACGGCAAGGGCAACCTCGTCATCACCGCCCGCCGCGAGGCCGACGGCACCTACACCTCCGCGCGGCTCAAGTCCGAGGGCACCTACACCGCCCAGTACGGCCGGGTCGAGGCCCGCATCAAGATCCCCCGCGGTCAGGGCATCTGGCCGGCGTTCTGGATGCTCGGCGCCGACATCGGGCAGGTCGGCTGGCCCGCGTGCGGCGAGATCGACGTCATGGAGAACGTCGGCTACGAACCCACGCTCGTCCACGGCACGGTGCACGGCCCCGGGTACTCCGGCGCGAACGGCATCTCGTCGACCTACCGCAACCCGTCCGGCGCAGCGTTCGCCGACGACTTCCACGTCTTCGGCGTCGACTGGCGTCCGGACTCGATCACGTGGACCGTGGACGGCGTGGCGTACCGCACGGTCACCCGCGCGGACGTCGGCTCGAACCCGTGGGTGTTCGACGGGCCGTTCTTCGTGATCCTCAACGTCGCGGTCGGCGGCGGTTGGCCGGGGTCGCCGGACGCGACCACGCGCTTCCCGCAGCAGATGCTCGTCGACTGGGTGCGCGTCTCCCAGCTCGCCTGACGTCGGCGTGGCGCGCCCCGCTCAGCGGTGACGCGCCAGCGCCACGCGGGGCGCGCTGCCCGAGCCTGCAAGGGCAGACGTGGCGGGCCCACCCCGCGCCTCCAGTCCGCCCCTCGGTCACGAAAGCGACAGATCCCACCTCGCCGCGCCGGTGCCCGTCGCGAAAGCGACAGATCGCCGCCGTCTCCGCCCGGCGATCTGTCGCTTTCGCGAAAGCGACAGAACACGCCGCGCCACGACTCGCCGCGCCACGACTCGCCGCACCGCGCCGCCCGCGCGCCGTCAGCGGCCGCTGCGCGCCGCCCGCGCGGTCAGCCAGAGGTACGTCGCGTGCCCGGCGAGCGCCAGGCCGAAGAAGATCGCCGCGACGGCGTAGACCCGGTCGAGCTTGCCCTGCCCGATGACCAGCATCACGATGCAGAACACCACGGCCGCGGACAGCACGGCGACCTGCACGGTCGACCAGAACTTGCGGAAGCGGGGCATGCCGGTGAAGCTCACCCGGCCATTGTCGCGTACCGTGGCCGACACCGCGACCGCCCGAGACCCCGGCCGTACACAGACCGGTTCGGCTGGTTGTCCCCCGGATGAACAGCAGATGTCGCCAAGCTGGCAATCGCCTGGCATCGGGCAATCCCGACCAAACCGGTCCGAGAAGCCCCCCGAATCGGGGGCATGACCTCGACCGATACCCCCGTTTTGGTGTCACCCGAGACCGAGGCCCCATCTCCGGTCCGCGCTGCCCGTGCATCGCGCCTGCTCACCCTGGGACGCCAGATCGCGTCCTTCGGCACCATCGGCGCCGTCTGCTTCGTGATCGACCTCGCCGTGTACAACCTGCTCCGCGCCACCGTCCTGCCCGACGGCCCGATCTGGGCGAAGGTCGTGTCGGCCGTGGTGTCGACCGCCGTCGCGTGGATCGCGAACCGGTCCATCACCTTCCGCTCCGAGCGCGGCGTCGACCGTCGCGCCACCGTCCGCGAGGGGCTCCTCTTCGCCCTCGCGAACCTCGTCGGCCTCGGCATCGCGGCCGCCTGCCTGTTCGTCTCGCACTACGTCCTCGGTCTCCGATCCACCCTCGCCGACAACGTCGCCGGCAACGGGGTCGGTCTCGTCCTCGGCACAGCGTTCCGCTTCGCCGCGTACAAGGCCCTCGTCTTCCGTTCCACTGACGCTCGTCCCACGAAGGAGGCCTCGGCCTGATGACGACCACCCTCTCCGCCGCGCTGGTCACCGCGGCCGCTCCGCTGCTGCAGCCCGGCTCCCCCGCGACGTCCGGCACCGTCCCGAACCGCGGCACCACGAACGCCCCGACGGGAGGCTCGGGGCAGCTCCCGCAGGCCGCCTGGTCGCTGGGCGAGTGGATCGGCTACTCCGCGCTGGTCGCGGTCTCCGTCCTGCTCACGCTGGTCGCGCTGTCGACGCTCTGGTGGATGCTGCACGCGTGGCGCTCGCGCGACGCGCTCAAGGCGACCCGCTTCAGCGAGACGCCGCGTCCGGCCGCGCACCGCTTCACGCTGCTCGTGCCCGGCCGGCACGAGCAGGACGTGATGGGCCAGACGCTCGACATGCTGGCCACACAGGACCACCCGGACTTCGAGATCATCGCGATCGTCGGCGAGGACGACCCGGAGACCGACGCGGTCGTCCGTGCCGCCGCCGCACGGCACCCGGAACTCATCCGGGTGGTCGTCGACGACACCGCGCCGAAGAACAAGCCGAAGGCGATGAACCTCGCCCTCCAGTACGCGACGGGCGACATCGTCGGCGTGTTCGACGCCGAGGACGAGGTCTACCCGCACCTGCTCACCCTCGTCGACTCCCGCTTCCAGGAGACCGGCGCCGACGTCGTGCAGGGCGGCGTGCAGCTCATGAACTTCAAGTCGAGCTGGTGGTCGCTCCGCAACGTGCTCGAGTACTACTTCTGGTTCCGCTCGCGCCTGCACTTCCACGCCGAGTCGAAGTTCATCCCGCTCGGCGGCAACACCGTGTTCGTGACCCGCGAGCGACTCGAGTGGTCGAACGGCTGGGACGCCCACTGCCTCGCCGAGGACTGCGAGCTCGGCGTGCGGCTGAGCGCGGACAACGCCAAGGTCGTCGTCGCGTACTCCCCGGAGGCGGTCACCCGCGAGGAGACCCCGCCGACGTTCGCGTCCCTGCTCAAGCAGCGCACGCGCTGGAACCAGGGCTTCCTCCAGGTGCTCGGCAAGGGCGAGTGGAAGAAGCTCCCGACCCGCAAGCAGCGCTTCTTCGCGCGGTACCTCCTGACGATGCCGTTCATCCAGGCCGCGACCGGGCTCCTCATCCCGCTCAGCGTCCTCATGATCGCGTTCGTGAAGGTCCCGACCTCGATCGCGCTCATCTCGTTCATCCCGCTCGCCCCGACCCTCATGCTGCTGGCCGTCGAGATCGTCGGCCTCGGCGAGTTCGGGCGGCTCTACAAGGAGAAGGTCCGGATCCGCGACTACGTGAAGCTCGTCCTCGGCCTGATCCCGTACCAGGTGTTCCTCGCCGCGGCGGCCGTCCGCGCCGTCGTGCGACACGTCCAGGGCCAGAACGGCTGGGAGAAGACGGAGCACACCGGGCAGCACCGCACGCCCGCGCCCGAGGTCGTCGGCTTCCCCGACGCCGTGTCCGAGGACGACCCCCAGGCCGTCGACGCCCGTGAGCTGCAGACCACCGGAGGCACCCGATGACCGCCAGCACGACGCACACGACCGGCATCCCCATCCGGGGTGCGATCGCCCACACCGGCGCGGCCGGCTGGGTCCGCCGCCACGCCGTCAGCCTCGCCTGGCTGCTCCCCGTCCTCGCGATCGCCGCCGCCGTGCAGCTGTGGAACATGACCGGCACGCCGCAGCGCATCGACGACGAGGGCACCTACACCGCGCAGGCGTGGGCGATCACCAACCTCGGCGAGCTCACGCACTACACGTACTGGTACGACCACCCGCCGCTCGGCTGGATCCAGATCGCGGCGTACACGTCCGTGACCGGTGCGTTCGCCCGCTACCCCTTCGCCGTCGAGGCAGCGCGTGAGTCGATGGTGTTCTTCACCGCGGTGTCGAGCGTGCTGCTGTTCGTGCTCGCCCGTCGCATCGGTGCGGCACGCCCCACGGCAGCGGTCGCCGTGCTCGTCTTCGCGCTGTCACCGCTCGCGCTCCAGTACCACCGCACCGTCTACATCGACAACGTCGCGACCCCGTGGCTGCTCGCCGCGTTCGTGCTGGTGCTGAGCCGCCGCAAGCAGCTCGCCGGGTTCGCCGGCGCGGCCGCCTGCCTCGGCATCGCCGTGCTCTCCAAGGAGACCTACCTGCTCGCGCTGCCGTTCCTCATCTGGATGGCGGTGCGCGGGGCCGACAGGAGCACCCGCCGGTACACGCTCAGCGTCGCCGGTGCCGTGCTCACGGTGATCGGCGGCGGCTACCTCCTGCTCGCCGCGGTGAAGGGTGAGCTCCTCCCCGGACCCGGTCGCGTCAGCCTCCTCGAGGGCATCACCTACCAGCTCGGCTCGCGCGCCGCGTCGGGGTCGGTCTTCGCGGGCGACAGCCTCGCGCACCAGGCCGCAGCACAGTGGTGGGCGCTCGACCCGGTGTTCATCGTGCTCGGCAGCCTGGCCGCCGTCGTGGGGTTGTTCCTCCGCCGGGTCCGCCCGATCGCCGCGATGCTCGTCTTCCTGCTGGCGTTCATGTTCCGCCCGAACGGCTACCTGCCCGTGCCGTACGTGATCATGCTCATCCCGTTCGCCGCGCTCCTCGTGGCGTGGACCGCGAACCGCGCCGTCGTCGCGATCGCCGGGTGGTCCCGGAGCCGGACCCGACTCCCCGGTGGCGTCCGTCGCACCCTCGGGATCACGTGGGCAGCGGTCACCGTGGCTGCCCTCGCCGTCGCGGCACCGCTCTGGACCGCGCAGCTCCGTGGCTTCACGACGAGCAACCTCGACCAGCCGATGCAGCAGGCCGAGCGCTGGGTCGGGGACAACGTCCCGAAGTCCTCACGACTGCTCGTCGACGACGCCATGTGGGTCGACCTGGTCAAGGCCGGTTTCGCCCGCGACAACGTCGTCTGGTACTACAAGCTCGACACCGACGCCGCCGTGGAGCGCCAGTCGCCGAACGGCTGGAAGGACTCGGACTACGTCGTCACGACCGACTCGATGCGCACCGGGGGCAACTCGTCGAAGGACGTCGCCGACGCCATCCGCAACTCGACCACGGTCGCGGTGTTCGGCACGGGTGACCAGCAGGTCGACGTCCGGCGCATCCACTCCGAGGGCGAGGCCGCAGCCGAGCGGGCCATCACGAAGGCCACCGACCAGCGGAAGACGATGGGCACCGAGCTCGCCGCCAACCCCGCGCTCGAGGCGAACGCCGGCACGAAGTCGCAGTTCCGCGCGGGCCAGGTCGACAGCCGGGCGATGATCGCGCTCGGCCAGGTGCTCGCCGACCAGCGGGTGAGCGTGGACCGCTTCACCCCGCTCACCGGGGAGACCGGCCAGGCATTCCGCCGCGTGGTCCTGCACGCCGACGACACTGCCGCGACGACCCGGGTCGAGCGCACCCTCGAGGCCATGTCGGACTCGTACCGCCCCGAGTCGGTCGAACGGCACGGCGACGAGCTCGTCGTGACGTACACGCCGATCGACCCGACCACCGCCCCCACCGCCGCGTGACGCGACACCGGCGATCCGGCCGCGCGCCGGTCCGCCGCCCCCGCACGAACCCGAACCGCACCTCCATCCGAAGGAGCACCACCATGACCGCACGCACCCGCACCGCACGCCCCGTCGTGATCGGCACCCTCGCCGCGGCCCTCGTCGCCGCGACCGTCGGCCTCGCGCCCCAGACCGCATCGGCCGCGACGCCCGAGGACGGCTGGCTCCGCGTCGGGCACCTCTCCCCCGACACCAAGGGCGTCGACGTCGAGCTGTCGAGCCTGTCCGGCGGCAAGAAGGTCTTCGAGCTCGACGACGTGACCTACGGCCAGGTCAGCCCGTACCAGGAGCTGCCCGTCGGCACGTACGTCCTGTCGATGCGCGCCGCCGACGCCCCGGACTCCACCCCGGTGATCTCGACCGACGTCACGGTCAGCGCGGGTGACGCGAACACCGTCGTCGCCTACGGCAAGAACTCGGACCTCAAGACCACCGCGTTCACCGACGACCTGCAGCAGCCCGGCGACGGCAAGGCGAAGCTCCGGCTCGTGCAGGCCGCGACCACGGCGAAGCGCGTCGACGTCGCCACCTCGACCGGCACCACCGTCGCGAAGGACGCCGCGTTCGGGACCGCCACCGGCTACGCCACCGTGAAGAGCGGCAAGTGGACGCTCGACGTGAGCAGCAGCGGCCAGCGCGGCACGGCGAAGGTCGACCTCGCCGGCAACACCGTCTCGACGCTGTTCGTGCTCGACGACAGCAAGGGCGACCTCACGGTCGTGCCCGTGACCGACGCGGCGGCGACCGCCGCCACCCCGAAGGGCGGTGTCCAGACGGGCGGCGGCGGCACCGCCGCGGACCGTCCGGTCACGGACGCGTTCCACGCGCTCGTCGCCGCGTTCCGCAGCATCTTCGGGTGACGGCCTGGAGGCGCGGTGCCGGTGGACCGACCGGCTCACCCGCACCGCGCCTCCCGTCCGCACCCCCACCCGACACCCAACGAGAGGCAGGCCCCGTGCAGCGCAGGACCTGGATCCCGGTCGCCGCGATCGCGGCCGTCGCCGTCACCGCCGGCGCGGCGGTCGTCGCCGTCCACCCCTGGTCGGACGAGCAGTCGCCGCAGGCGGCTTCGACCCCCACCTCAACCACCGCCCCCGACACCACCCGGTCCGCCGCACAGCTGCGGACCGCGTTCCTCGACCGCTACGTCGAGGACGGCCGCGTCGTCCGGAAGGACCAGGGCGGCGACACCGTCAGCGAGGGTCAGGCGTACGGCCTGCTCATCGCCTACGCCGCCGGCGACCGCTCGACCTTCGACGACGTGTGGCGCTGGACCGCGCGGCACCTCCTGACCGACGACGACCTGCTCGCCTGGCGGTGGACGACGAAGGGCGGCGTCGCCGACGAGCAGTCCGCGAGCGACGCGGACCTCGACGCTGCGCGGGCCCTCGTCCTCGCCGGGAAGGCGTGGGACGAGCCCCGCTACACCGCCGCGGGCAAGCGCATCGCGTCGGCGATCCTCGAGCACGAGACGGTCGAGACGGACGCCGGCCGGATCCTGCTCGCCGGTCCCTGGGCCGACCAGGAGCCCTACCGGTACGACGCCTCCTACGCCTCGCCCGCCGCCTACCGGATCCTGGCCCGGGCGACCGGCGACGACCGGTGGAACGAACTCGAGACGGGGTCGCGCGCCGTGACCGCCTCCCTCCTGCGCGCCACCGACCT
This sequence comes from Curtobacterium sp. 458, assembly GCF_030406605.1. NCBI lineage: Bacteria > Bacillati > Actinomycetota > Actinomycetes > Micrococcales > Microbacteriaceae > Curtobacterium > Curtobacterium sp. 458. The sequence goes on from NZ_CP129104.1 coordinate 3,095,122, forward strand.
GCCGAGTGACTGGTCACAGGTGCACGCGGACGGCCGCGTCGAACCGATGCCCGCGTCGGCGGACGACGGACGGGTGCTCTACGGCTACGACGCGATGCGCCTCCCGCTGCGGTACGCCGAGGCGTGCACCAGTGCCGACCGGAAGCTCGCCGGGTCGATCGCGCCGACGCTCCGCCGCACGACCCAGCTCGCGGCGCAGCTCGACCTCGGCGGCACCGCGGTCACGGGCGACACGAACGCCCTCGCCTACGCAGCGCGGGCGGCGGCAGAGCACGCTGCCGGCAGCACTTCGGCGGCACGGGCCGACCTCGAACGGGCGGACCGGACCGCGGCCACCACGCCGACCTACTACGGCGACGCGTGGGCGGCACTCGGCGCGACGATGCTGACCTCGGACGTGCTCGGTGGGTGCGCGGCCGGTTCCGGGAGCGACTCGTGAGCCGCCGGGCTGCGTCGCACCGGACGCCACGTCGTCGGCCGACCCTGGCGATCGCGGTCGGCGTGGCCGTGGTGCTCGCCGGCGGGGCGGTCGCAGGCGTCGCGGTCGCCGCGTCGAACGGCGGTTCCCCGGATGCCGCCACCACCGTGAACCCGAGCGCGACCGGTGCGGCGAGCCCGTCCGGAGGGTCGGCCCGGTCGGACTCCGCCACCGAGGGGTTCCAGGACCCGGCCGCTCCCGCAGCGGCCTCGACCGCGACGCCCGTCCGCGTGGAGATCCCCGCGATCGGGGTGTCGAGCGGGCTGGAGGACCTGCACCGCGGGTCGGCCGGCGAGCTCGACCCGCCGGAGGACTGGGACAGCGCGGGATGGTTCAGCGACGGCATCGTCCCCGGACAGGTCGGCCCGGCCGTGATCGCGGGCCACGTCGATTCCCCCACGAGCGCAGCCGTGTTCTACCGACTCGACGAACTCGTCGCCGGTGACCGGATCACCGTCCGGATGTCCGACGGCAGCGAACGGGTGTTCCAGGTGCAGCGCTCCGAGCGCGCCGCGAAGTCCGCGTTCCCCACGAGCGACGTCTACGGCACCTCCCCGACGCCGGCGCTGCGGCTCATCACGTGCGACGGCACCTTCGACACCGCCACCGGGCACTACACCGACAACCTCATCGTGTTCGCGACCCTCGTGCACGACTGACCGACCCGACAGGAGACGACGATGGACGAGTCACTGGTCATCATCCCGACGTACGACGAGGCGGAGAACATCCGTCCGATCGTGGGCCGTACCCTGGCCGCGACCGACGACACGGTGCACGTGCTGGTCGTGGACGACAACTCACCCGACGGCACCGGTGACATCGCGGACCAGCTCGCGACCGAGACCGACCGGGTGCACGTGCTGCACCGCACGGTGAAGGACGGCCTCGGCGGCGCCTACCTCGCTGGCTTCGCCTGGGGGCTGGAACACGGCTACGACAAGCTCGTCGAGATGGACGCCGACGGCTCCCACCACCCCGAGTACCTGCCCTGGATGCTGGAACTCGCCGACACCAACGACCTCGTCCTCGGCTCCCGCTGGGTCCGGGGCGGACAGGTCGAGAACTGGCCCTGGTACCGGGAAGCGCTCTCCCGCGGCGGGAACCTCTACACCCGGATCGCGTTGGGGATCGCGGTGCGGGACGCCACCGGCGGGTTCCGGGTCTTCACCCGCAGCGCGTTGGAGCGGATCGAGTTGGCCGGGATCGCGTCGAAGGGGTACTGCTTCCAGGTCGACCTGTGCTGGCGTGCCCTCGAGGCCGGCCTGCGGGTCGTGGAGACACCGATCACGTTCACCGAACGGCAGCACGGGGTGTCGAAGATGAGCGGCAACATCGTCCGCGAATCACTCACCCTGGTCACGAAGTGGGGCATCGACCGACGCCTCCGCGAAGTCCGGGCTCTCGTCCGCGACCACCGACCCCTGCCCTCCGTCCGACGGAACGCGCACGTGGCGTGATGTCCGGGCTCAGTGGTTGCGCAGCGCGTCGATCAGGTCGCTCTTGCGCTTCGACGAGTACCCGGTGAGTCCGAGCTCCTTCGCCCGCTTCCGCAGGTCGGCGACCGTCCAGTCGTCGTAGGAGCCGGACTCACCGCCCTTCTTCCCGACGGCCTTCGTGCCCCGGGCGGCAGCGGCGTTGCTGATGCGCGCGGCCTTCTCCTTCGAGGCGCCCTCCTTGCGGAGCTCCTCGTACATGTCCGGCTTCTTCAACTGGTTCGGCATGGCCCGGAGGCTACGCCGCGGCCCTCAGTCCTTCTCGGGGTCGTTGCCCCAGTTCATGAGCGAGTACCGCCACTTGGTGTCGTGCACGTCGCCCTTCGGCCGCTGCTTCGAGTGGCGTGCGACGTAGCCGACGACCTTCTTCATGTGGGCGTAGTCGTCCTCGGTGTAGTCACCCTGCTTCTTCTCGAGGATCCGCACGATGTGCCGCCCGCTCTCGTGCCCGGTCGACTCGCCGCCGCCGTCGGACTTCTGCCCGACCTCCTTCGACTCGTCGGTGTCGAGCCACTTCTTCAGCTCCGAGGCGGTCATGTTGACGGCGTCCGCGAAGTCGTCGCGGATCTCCTTCTGGTCGTCGCTCATGCTCCGACCCAACCCGATCCGCCTGATCGTCGGGGTGCGGTGCGCCCAGCGGACTGACGCTCCACGTCCTCGGAGCGGTCGGCGGGTTGTGTGGTCTGCGCGAAACCCCACGACGGAAGAGGAAGACATGCGCGCAGTCGTCTGGCACGGCATCGGGGACATCCGACTCGACGAGGTCCCGGAGCCCACCATCCAGCACCCCGAGGACGCGATCGTCCGCATCACCAAGAGCGCGATCTGCGGGACCGACCTGCACTTCGTCCGCGGCACGATGGCACCGATGGACGCGGGCACGATCCTCGGCCACGAAGCGGTGGGCGTCGTCACCGAGGTCGGCGACGCGGTCCGCGGCTTCAGCCCCGGTGACCGCGTGGTCATCAACTCCACGATCTCCTGTGGCGCCTGTCGGTACTGCCGGATGGGCAAGACGGCACAGTGCGACGTCGCGAACCCGAACGGACCGCAAGCAGGCACGAGCTTCTTCGGCGGTCCGCAGTCGACCGGCCCCGTCAACGGCCTGCAGGCCGAGTACGTGCGGGTGCCCTGGGCGCGCAACACCATGCACCCGCTGCCCGAGAACGTCAGCGACGAGCAGGCAATCCTGCTGTCCGACATCTTCCCGACCGGCTGGTTCGGCGCCGAACTCGCCGGTGTCACCCGCGGCGACGTCGTCGTCGTGTTCGGCGCGGGCATCGTCGGTCAGTTCGCCGCCGCCTCGGCGTACAAGCTCGGTGCTGCGCGGGTCATCGTCGTCGACGGCGAGGAGACCCGGCTCGCCGCGGCGCTCGAGCAGCACTGCGAGGTCGTCAACTACAACACCGAGGACCCCGTGCAGGCCATCACGGCCCTCACGAACGGGATCGGCGCGGACTGCGTGATCGACGCCGTCGGGATCGACGCCGAGCGGCCGAAGCACGGTCCGGCGGCGGTCGACGACCAGCAGGCGGCGGACTTCGACGACGAGGTGGCGCAGGTCGCGCCCGACGCCTCGGCGAAGGGGCGCGGCGAGGAGCAGCAGTGGAAGCCGGGCGACGGGCCGTCGCAGGCTGCGCGCTGGGCCGTCGCGTCGGTCGCGAAGTACGGCCGGATCGGCATCATCGGCGTCTACGGGCCGACCGCCGAGCACTACCCGATCGGCGAGGCGATGAACAAGAACCTCACCGTCCGGATGGGCAACTGCGACCACCACTCGGTGACGCCCCCGCTCATCGACATGGTCGCCGCGGGACAGTTCGACCCGACCGCACTGATCACCGAGCACGAGCCGATCGGGTCGGCGATCGAGGCCTACGAGGCGTTCGACCGGCGCGAGCCGGGCTGGATCAAGGTGGAGCTGGAGGCGACCCGATGAGCACGGACGACCAGGCAGCGCCCTCCGACCAGTACGGCTGGGCGGACCCCCGCACCCGCTACCCGGACGTCTCACCGGAGCCGCAGACGCAGGCCGAGCCGGGCCTCCAGTCCGAGATGACGCCGGTGCCCGACCTCGGTGAGTCGACGTACCGGGGCACCGGCCGGCTCGCCGGCCGGAAGGCCCTCGTGACCGGTGGCGACTCCGGCATCGGCGCCGCCGTCGCGATCGCGTTCGCGCGCGAGGGCGCCGATGTCGCGATCGCGTACCTGCCCGAGGAGCAGTCCGACGCCGACCACGTGGTCGAGCAGATCGAGGCGGCCGGACGCACCGCGGTCGCCGTCCCCGGCGACCTCCGCGACCGCTCGTACGCGGGCGAACTCGTCGAGCGCGCCGTCGAGGGGCTCGGCGGGCTCGACGCGCTCGTCAGCGTCGCGGGCAAGCAGCGCTGGCAGCCGGACCTGCTCGACATCACCGACGAGCAGTTCGAGGCCACGTTCGACGTCAACGTCTTCGGCCTCTTCCGCCTCGTCAAGGCGGCACTCCCGCACCTGCAGCCCGGCTCGACGATCACCACGACCGCATCGATGGAGGCGTACAAGCCGGCTCCGGACCGGCTCGACTACGCGGCGTCGAAGGGTGCGATCAACAACTTCTCGAAGGGGTTGTCGCAGCTGCTCGTCGAGCGCGGCATCCGGGTGAACGTGGTCGCCCCCGGCCCGACGTGGACCGTGCTGCAGCCGAGCGGCGGGGTCGACCCGTCGACGCTGCCGGAGTTCGGGTCGAGCGAGTCGCCGATGGGGCGTGCCGCGCAGCCGGCCGAGCTGGCACCGGCGTACGTGTTCCTCGCGTCGCAGGAGTCGAGCTACGTCGCCGGCGAGACGCTCAACGTGAACGGCGGCATGGTCACGCCCTGACGACGGCGACCACGACCTCGATCCGGCCGGTGGCCGATCCGGTGCGCGATCCCCGGGGTGCGCGCACCGGATCGGCCACCGGCCGTCCCGGGTCCGCCTGCCGTGCCGTCGTTCCACGCTGGTACTGTCTCGGGGGCGCGGCCGGGGTGGTCGCGCGCAGGAGCACAGGGGGAACGCATGAGCACGACACCACCGAGCGGCCCGACCGGCGAGCCGCAGCAGCCCGGCCAGCAGCACCCGGCGCAGCCGCAGGCCGGTCAGCAGTACCCGGAGCAGCCGCAGGCCGGTCAGCAGTACCCGGAGCAGCCGCAGGCCGGTCAGCAGTACCCGGAGCAGCCGCAGGCCGGTCAGCAGTACCCGGAGCAGCCGCAGCCCGGCCCGCCGTACCCGGGCCAGCCGTACCCGGGACAGCCGTACCCGGGGGCCGCGCCGTACGCGCCGCCGCCGAAGGCCTGGCGGTCCCGTGCCGCCGCGATCGGCATCACGATCGCGTCCGTCGTCGTCGCGGCCGTCGTCGCGTTCGGCGTCCGGTACGCCATCACGTCGGCGATGCAGCCCTCCGCCCAGGAGCAGGTCCAGCAGGGCGTGACCGAACTGAAGAAGGACTACGACCTGCCGAAGCAGATCGACTCCGTCACGACGCTCACCGACATCGAGGCACGCGGCAAGGCCATCCGCTACGACTACACGATCTCGGAGTCGGTCGACTCGTCATCGGTGCAGCAGAGCACGCTGCGGCAGTCCGTCGTGTCGAACGCCTGCACCACGAGCGCGACGAAGAAGTTGCTCGACGACGGCATCGGCATGCAGTACCACTACGTGTTCGCGAGCGACCAGAAGACGCTGGACCTCGCGATCAGCAAGGCCGACTGCTGACGCGTCGCCGCGCGTCGTGACGGACGGGCGCATCCCGCTCAGCGGCGACGCGGAGCGTTGCGCGGGGTGCGCCGACCGAGCCTGCGAGGGAGGACGGTGCGGGCCGGCACGGTGCCTCCCGTCCGTCAGGCGGAGACCGCAACGGTGCGGCGGAGCAGGAGCACGCCGGCGACGCCGCCCCAGATCGTCAGCGTGTCGAACGCCAACCGCTCGACGAGGCCGACGCCCACCGCGGCGGCGGCTCCCCCGCCGACCGCGCTGACGAACAGGCCGAGGCCGACCACGGACACCGCCGTCGCGGCGAGCGTCACGACCGCCAGGGTCCCCATGCCCGTTCGCCGGGCGGCGAGAGCGGCCACGACCATCCCGGTCCACTGGACGGGAGCCTGTGCGAGCGCGAACGCCTCGTGCGCGGCCGGTGCCTTGTCGAGCGGCGTGACACCGACGCCGACCACGAGCAGACCGCCGACCGCGAGCAGCACCGGTCCGACGACCCCGAGCGGGCGGGACCGGGCCAGCGTCACGGCGATCGCGCCGACCGTCAGCAGCAGACCGTTCACCACGGTGGCCGCGTTCGCGACGACGTGCAGCGGTGAGCAGACGGTGCGTTCGACCCTGGTGCCGGCGTCGAACACACCGCAGGTGGTCGCGCCGAGGTCGCTGATCGTGTTGTCGGCCCAGGAGTACCGGCCGGGCCACGCCGCCGCCACCAGGAGCTGGGCGAGGAGCGCGATCGTCGCGGCGATCCAGGACCATCCGGCGAGCTGCTGTTTCCCCACCTGAGCGATCGTACAGGGTGCGCTGTTGCGGTCGGTCCGTGGCAGTTCGGTGACAGCACACGAGCCGACGCACCGGGATTCGGGGCTCATCGGTGGGCGTCCGGACACGGAGCTGCCGCACGGCGGTCACACGCGGGACCTAGCGTGCCGCCATGACGTTCCCGACGCACGAGACCGACGACTCCCCCGCCCAGGACGACCTGGTGGTGCTGCTGCTCGAGGTGGCGATCGCCGTGACGTTTACCGTGATCGTCGGTCTCGCCGTGTTCTGGGTGCTCCCGGTCACGCGCTGACACCCGACCGTGCGTCGGGGTCGGCCGCCCGGAGCTCGACGACCGCCGCCGCTCCGTCCCCCGGGTCCTCGAGCCGGAGTACCGCCCCGAACGCGGCGAGGTGCTGCAGCACGATGGCGAGCCCGATGCCGGCACCGGCGTGCGATCCCAGCGCACCGAAGCGCCTCGGGCCGTCGCGCAGCAGCTCCTCGGGGAACCCGGGGCCGGCGTCGCGGACGGTGAGCGTGGTGCCCTCGGTGCGGACGACGACCGGTCGGGCGCCGTGCCGTTCGGCGTTCGTGACGAGGTTCGTCACCGCCCGTGCGAGGTGCTCCGGGTCGACCATCACCGTGTCGGTCGGCTGGGCGTCGCGCTCCACCCGGCCGTCCAGCCCCTCGCGTCGGAGCAGCTCGTCGACCGTGCTCCCGAGGTCGCGCGGGACGGCGTGCACGGCACCGGCGTCGTGCGCGGCGCGTGAGAGGTCGAGCAGGTCGTCGAGGAGCTGGCGGAGGCGGTCGGCCACCCGTCGCACCCGAGCGGCGTCCGGGCCGTCCGGCAGCAGCTCGGCGGCACCGACCAGGGCGGTGACGGGCGTCCGGAGGTCGTGCGCCACCTCGGCCGTGACCGCCCGCTCGTGGTCGAGGCTCCGCGCGAGGGCGGCGGCCGTCTCCGCCAGCCCACGGGAGAGCACGGCGACCTCGTCGTCCCCGGTGACCTCGTCGGGCGTGCGTCCCGCGACGGTGTCGTCCACCGCCGCCGCGGCCCGCCGGAGTCGGGCGGTGAGTCGTCCGGCGGCGATCCAGGAACCGACGGCCGCCACGGCCGCGGCGAGGACGGCGGCCACGACGAAGGTTCGCTGCAGGTTCGCCCACTGCTCCCGGACCGGGGTGTCGTCGATCCGCGTCGCGATGATGCCGGAGCTCTGTCGACGCGCCGCCCACATCGAGTCGCCGTCGTCGTAGGTGACGGGACCGCCGGCGTCGAGCGCCCGTCGGAGTGCCGCCGGGAGCGCCGAGGGGTCGTCGGTGGCGCGCGGCGGGAGGTTGCCGCCGAACGCCTGGGTCGCCGTCGTCTCGTCGAGCTGCGTGAGCGCCTGCTGCCGGAGCTGCGCGGTCGCCCCGTCGATCGCGGTCCGCGCGAACACCGCGCCGGCACCGACGACGAGCGTCGTCGCGAGGAGGGTCATGGCGACGGCGGTCCGGAAGCGGAGGGAGCGCCACCAGGGGACGCGCTCGTTGGGGGCCGCGGGGCGACGCACCGTGTCCGCGGAGGACCACGCCCGGCTCATGCGCGGTCGGCCTCGATGCGGTAGCCGAACCCACGGACCGTCTCGACGACCTCGGCGCCGAGCTTCCGCCGGAGCCGCTGCACGTTCGTGTCGACGATGCGGGGGTCCTGCCAGGTACTGTCCCACGCCATCGCGACGACCTGCTCCCGGCTGAGGACCGCACCACGCTCGCGGAGCAGGGCCTCGAGGACACGGAACTCCACCGACGTGAGGCTCACCGGCACCCCGTTCCGCTCGACCCGTCGGGCGCGCAGGTCGATCCGGACGTCGCCGATCGTGACGGCCTCGGACACGACCCCCCGCGCACGGCGGAGCACCGCGTGGAGCCGTGCCGAGAGGACGTCGGCGTCGAACGGCTTCGTGACGTAGTCGTCGGCGCCGGCGGCGAGTCCCGAGACCTCGTCGACGGGGAGGCTCCGGGCCGTGAGCAGCACGACGGGGATGCCGAGCGCCGTCAACCGTGCTGTGAGGTCGAGGCCGTTCATCCGCGGCATCGCGACGTCGACGACGGCGACGTCGGGCACCTCGACGTCCACGGCGGCGAGCGCGTCGACGCCGTCCGCGGTCGGGGTCACGCGCCAGCCTCGGCGCAGGAGGAGCAGCTGGGTCGTCTCGCGCACGTCGGGGTCGTCCTCGGCGAGCAGGACGAGCGGGGCCGGTCCGTCGGCGTTCCCGCGTCTCACGGGCGCTCCTGGTCGGTGAGGAAGCCGAGGTCGCCCCACAGGAAGTGCATGGTGGGTCGGACGGCCCACGCCGGTCGGTCAGCGGCGAACGTGATGCTGAGCCGCCCGTACCGCTGCGCGGCACCGACGGTGGTGGGGTCGTCGAACCGGACCGCGACCGGGTACGTGGTGACGGAGCCGCCGGCGCAGTCGCACGGGTTGTCGGTGAACACGCCGGTCGCGAGTGCCCGGCTGCCGCCCCAGGAGGACCAGGTGAGGTCCTCGAGGCGTTGGTCGGCGGACTGGCACCAGATCGGGACGGACACGGGCTCGGCGACGGCCTGGTCGCCGCAGCCGGCGTAGTAGGCGGTGCGGACGGCGGGGTCGGCACGGACCGGTGCGGCGTCGTGTCCGAGTGGTGCGGCCATGGCGCCGGTGGCGGCGACGAGGACGCTCACCACGGCGAGCACGGCGGCGGCGAGGCTGGTGGTCCGCCAGGGGACGGTTCGGGTCATGGTGTGAGCCTCCGTCCTGCCGGTCTCGGTCGCGCTGCAGGGATGTGTCAGTCCCGTGACAGATGTTCCCACGCTGTCGTGCGGTTCGGGGACGCCGTGCCTCGTCACCGCGGCGGAGCTGTCGTGGTGCTGCGACGACGGGTGGCTACGGTCGAGACCATGCAGTTCCACACGCCTCTCGTCCGTTCGGCGATGATCGTCGTCGCCGCGTCCACGCTCGCGCTCTCCGGGTGTGCCGCCTCCGGCGCCGTGGAGCCGTCGTCCCCCGCGTCCGTCACCTCGGCGGGGTCCGACTCCCCCACGGCGGTGGCGTCCACACCGACGGCGACCCCCGCCAGGACGGCGGCCGCCTCGGCCGCTCCCCCGTCCCAGGCGGCCGGTGCGACGGGTGCGACCGGTGCGACGGGGAGCGCCGCAGCGGGTGCGGGGGCCGGGTTCCCGTCCGGGCAGCCGCCGCGGCCCGGCGCGCAGGACGCGTACCCGGAGGCGACGTCGGTCGCCGGGCTGCAGCAGGCGATCGCTGCGACGCCGCACCCCGGCCTGCAGATCTGCGACGGCGACCTCGCGTCGTTGGTGACGGCCTCGGGCGACCTCCGCGGGGACGGCGGCCAGCAGTACCTCGTGGACACGACCTGTTCGTTGGCGACCGCGAGCTCGCCGGACGAGGTCGCCGTGTACGACCGGCCGGGCGGGGCGCTCGTCCGGAGCGCGGTGTTGTCGGAGTTCACGGCGAACCGTCCGAAGCCGAGTGCGTACCCCTACCTGTGGCAGGGCCACACCGTGGTGCTCGCGTACGACGGTGGTGCGTCGTACCGGCTCGTGCGGCTGTCGCCGCGGGGCGAGACCACGAGCGACGTCCGTCCGTTCCGGTGAGCGGTGACGGACGCGCGTCGGTAGCGTCGGTCGGGTGACGACGGGGTCCTGCCCGCTCCACCGCACCGACCCCGAGGACGCCATGCCCTTCCTGCACCGGACCACCGCCCCGATCGACGGCCGGAGGTCGCTGTGGTCCGACCCGTTCGGGCGGCTCGCGGTGCGCTGCGTGCAGCTCGTGGTGGTCGTCGTGGTGGCGTCGATGATCGTCCTCGCGACCGTGAAGCTGAGCCTCGTGACCGTCCCGGTCCTGCTCGCGCTCATCGTGGCGTCGGCGCTGTTCCCGCTCGTGTCGTGGCTCCGGCGGCACGGCGTCCCGTCGGTGCTCGCGACGATCGCGTGCTTCGTCGCGGTGCTCGCGGTGATGGCCGGTGTGACGTGGCTGCTCGTCGCGGCGGTGGCGAACCAGTGGTCGAGCCTGCAGTCGTCGGCGGTGAGCGGGCTGCAGCAGCTGCAGGACGTGCTGCACGACCTCCCGGTCCGGATCACGGACTCGCAGATCAACGACGCCGTCGACGGTGTGGTGTCGTTCGTCACGAGTCCGCAGGTCGGCTCCGGGGCGATCGCCGGCATCTCGGCGGTGACGAACTTCGTCACGGGCGCCGTGCTGATGGCCGTGATCCTCTTCTTCTTCCTCAAGGACGGTCCGGCGCTCTGGGAGTTCCTGCTCCGCCCGTTCACCGGTGGGCAGTACGACCGTGCTCGTCGGGTGGGCGACCGGGTCGTGCAGACGCTCGGCGGCTACGTGCGCGGGACGGCGGCCGTGGCCGCGTTCGACGCGCTCGCGATCGGGACCGGTCTGGCGATCCTGGGCGTCCCCCTGACGATCCCGCTCGCCGTCGTCGCCTTCGTGACGTCGTTCATCCCGATGATCGGCGCCCCCATCGCGGGCACGCTCGCCGCCCTCGTGACGCTCGTGTCGGTCGGCCCGGTGCACGCGATCATCGTCGTGGCGATCGTCGTCCTCGTGAACCAGATCGAGGGCAACTTCCTCCAGCCGGTGCTGATGGGCAAGACGCTGAGCCTGCACGGCCTCGTCATCCTCGTCGGCCTCACCGCGGGCACGGTCCTCGGCGGGGTCACCGGCGCGATCATCTCGGTGCCGCTCCTCGCCGCCGCGTGGGGCGTCGTGCAGGTGTGGAACGGACCGGAGCAGCCGGCGGAGCCGTGGCGTCAGAAGCGCCGCGAGGACGTCCCCGTCGGCTGACGCCCCGTCCGTCGGGTGGTCGCCGCGTCGGGTGCTCGCCGTGTCGACGGCGGCAGCCGTCCGTCGATCCCTGGCCACGGCCGGGAGGCACGGTGCGCGTCCGACGCGCACCGCGCCTCCCGGCCGTGGCTGGTGTGGTCAGGACCGCGTGGGCCGCCGGACGGGCAGTGCCACGAGGAGCACGAGCGCGATGCCGAGGAGTGCGAGGCCGGCCCAGCCAGCCGGGCCGAGGCGCTCGCCGACCACGAGGACGGCGAGGACCGTCGCGACCGCGGGTTCCAGGAGGGTGATCGTCGTCGCGGTGCTCGGTCGCACGGACGCAAGGCCGACGCCGAAGAGCAGGTAGCCGAGGAACATCGGGACGAGCGCCATGTAGAGCCCCACCGCAGCGTCGGACGGTGAGGTGACGAACGGGCCGCCGGTCAGGAGGAGCACCGGCAGCAGGAGCACGCCGCCGGTGCCGAAGACCGCGCCCATCGACGCGGCTCGTCCTGCGCCGGCGCCCATCAGGCGGTGCGCCGCCCAGGAGTAGACGGCGTAGGTCGCCCCGGCGACGAGGCCGAGGAGCACGCCGAGCACCGTGGCGCGCGGGTCCGCGTCGGCGGCCGCGTCGGTGGCGCCGTGTGCCGCGCCCGCCCCGGAGAGGCACAGCACGGTGCTGCCCGCGACGCCGATCGCCGCCGCGACCACCCACCGACGCCCGAGCGGACGCTGGTCGACGACCCGCTCGAGGACGCCGGAGGCGAGCGGCGCGGACGCCAGCGACACCACGGACCCGATCGCGACCCCGGCGACGTGCATGGAGCTGTAGAACGCGAGCGGGTAGACGGCGACCGCCACACCACCGAGGACCACCAGCCCGCGGTGCCGTCGCACCACCGGCCAGGCGGCACGCAGGGGTCGGACAGCGATCGCCGCCTGCAGGAGTCCACCGATGCCGAGGGCTGCGGCGCCGATCGCGAGCGGACCCGCGGTGGGGGCGGCGGCCGCGGCGGTGCCGGTGGTGCCCCAAAGCACGGCGGTGACGACGATCGCGAGGATGCCCAGGCGTCCGGCGGCCGGGACGCGGCCCGCGCGGGGTCCGTCGTCGTGCGCTGCGGGCACCGGTCACCTCCGGGGGGGTTCTGGGCTCTCATCCTGTCGGACGGCGGCGGGTCAGCGCGAGTGCGCGTCCGTGATCCCACGCAGGTACGCGGCGAGCACCGACCGCACGTCGAGTGGTGCCGCGTCGGCGATCCGTTGGAGGAGGAGCGCGTCGACGAGTGCGACGAGCTCCGGGGCACGCTGCTCCGGATCGGAGGCTCCGCCAGTGCGGAGCAGCGCGGTGCCGACGGCGTCGAGCCGCTGCCGCACGGCGTCCGCGGCGGTGAGCGTGCTGCGGAGCTCGTCGTCGTCGCGCAGCTCGACGAGCAGGAGGTACCGGGCGACCTGGGCGGCGTGACGTTCGGCGATCGTGTCGAGGAACGTCGCTGCGACGACAGCCGGATCGCCCTCGGCCGGGAGCACCAGCGCGTCGAGGTCCGCGTCGAGCTGTGCGCTGATCCGCCCGGTGACCAGCCGGAGGAGTTCGCGTCGTGACCGCGCGTAGTACGACGTCGATCCCGGCGGCAGGGATGCCTCGGCATCGACAGCACGGTGCGTGAGGGCTCGCGAGCCGCCTCGGGCGATGCAACGGATGCCGGCGTCACCGATGTCGTCGCGTCTGGTCATGCCTGGCCCCCTCTGGACGCCCGAGCGTACCATCCTCTACATTTGTAGAGGATGGGGAGGACGTCATGGGAACAGCGCGGGTGGCCGTCATCGGCGGCGGTCGGTCCGGCGCGGCGATCGCCGCCGCGATCGAGCGAGCAGGCGGGACCCCGGTCCTGCTCTCACCCTCCCGCGGGTTCGACGTCACCCGCGACGACGTCGAGTCCGCGATCGGCGACGCGATCGCCGTGGTCGAGGCCACCGGGCGCTTCACGACGAGCCGCCGACGAGCCTCGGCGTTCTTCACGGCGTCGACGAAGGCGGTCTCCGACGCCACGAACCGGACCGGCGCACGACACGTCCTGCTGTCCATCGCGCAGTGCACCCGACCGGACGTGCAGGGGTACGGGTACTTCGCCGGCAAGACGGCCCAGGAGACGCTCGCTCGATCGACCAGCCGACACCTGCGCATCGTCCGGTCGACCCAGTGGTTCGAGTTCACCGAGCAGAACCTCGAGCGGATGCGGTCCGGACCGATCGCCCTCGTCCCGGGCATGCTGATCCAGCCGGTCGCGCTCGACAGTGTGGCCGACGTCATCGCCGCTGCAGCACTCGACGCGGACCATGCGCCCGTCGACGAGGTGGCAGGCCCGGACACCACCACGCTCTGGTCGATGACGCGCAGGCTCGGCGGTCACCGACCGTGGCCGCTGCCACTGCCGATCCCCGGGCGACTCGGCTCCGCGTTCCGCGGTGGCGCGCTGCTCCCCGGACCGGACGCGGTCGTGCAGGGACCGTCGTTCTCGGAGTGGCTGGCGAACCGGGCATGAACGGGTGTGTGCGGGCCGCTGCCGGGTGGCGGTGGTGGGCCCTGACGGCCGCGGTGGCGGTGGTGGGCCCTGACGGACTCGAACCGCCGACATCTTCGGTGTAAATGTCCTTGTCCCTGGACGCTGCCAGACCGGTAGGCAAGTAACCGCAACCATCGCAGCTGTTCAAAGTCCGGTTCTTTGCGGTTAGTTGCCACCGCCTCCGCGTCTTCACCAACACCACACCGACACGCGGAAGCTCCACCGCACACACCAGGACTCGCGGCGTCGGCACTGTAGGCGGCGAGGGTCCGCGCGACGAGTCAGCTGCGCCGGGTGCTCGACGACACCCGACTTGACCTGGGCTTTCCTCGAACAAGGCCCCCGCGGCGTCGGGTCATGCATAGGGCGTGCATGACCAACGCAAACACCCACACCATCAAGGCCCGCAGCGCTCAGACGTCGAACGGCCAGACCGCCCCTTCTCGTCGAGGCCGAGGTTTCACCCACGAGTCGGGCCCGAACAACCCGAACATCGAGTGGTACACCCCGGCCGCCGTGTTCGACGCTCTGGGCGTCGATTTCGACCTGGACCCCTGCTCCCCCGGTTCCGCGCTCTCGAACGTTCCGGCCGTGAACTGCTTCACCATCAACGATGACGGGCTGACCTCCCCGTGGCACGGCATGTGCTGGGTAAACCCGCCTTACGACGACACGGACGCATGGCTCGAGAAGCTGGCTGCACACGGCGATGGCATCGCACTCGTCTTCGCACGCACGGACACCAAGTGGGCGCACAAGGCGATGGCTTCGGCCGACGTCGTCTGCTTCACCGCTGGCCGCATCAAGTTCATCAACGGCCGGACGGGCCGGCCACAGGGGTCGCCTGGCGCGGGGTCGATGTTCCTGGCGTGGGGAGAGCGGGCCGCGAGAGTTCTCCGCCAGGCCGACCTCGGGCTCTGCTTCTCCGTTCTGAGCTGACCACCGGGTTCCCCAGAGGCCCTCGATGCGAGTTCGCGTCGAGGGCCTCTTCGCGCGCTCACATCACGTCGAGAATGCCAGCGCGCTCCAACATCAGAAGCATCTGCCCGTCGCTCGGCCCCACCCGCTCTACCGAACCCAGCGGTAACGGCGCACCGTGCAGCTGCATGACGGTGAGGTAGAGGGCCGGTTTTCCGACCCACTGCTCCGGGAGGTCGGATTCGAATCGCTCGCCCTTCGGTGCCGTGTAGATGGCCAGCTCCTCAACCGTCATCGACGCGGTGCCCTGACGGCGATGCACGCGCTCCCAGTGTTCCAGTTCGGCGTGCTGTGCTCTCTGTGCGACGGCAATCATCAGCTCGGCGCGATTCGAGGCGCCCGGGAGCAGTTGAGCCAGCGCGGCTCGCGGGTCATCGAACAGCATCCAGTCTCCGCTGATGTGGACGAGGGTGTGGGCCGACGGCTCGATGGTCACGACGGCGGCCGACGCCGTCCTGCGCGAATGTCGGCGAGGTAGTCGAGCGGTTGTTGCAGCGACCACAGCGCATCGAGCAGGCGGCCGTCTTCCGGCATTGCCCAGCCGAGGAGAGCGGTCGCCTCAGCGGGTGAGAAGATCTCGCCTGCCCGCACCACCGCGGTCCAACCAGCGCGGATGTGGACGCGGCGGACCTCGTCCGGCGCATCTCGCTTCGCAACGCGCGCGTACTCCCTAGCGCCTTCCTGCGGGGTGACGAGCTCGACTATCAACCCGACGCCGGGACCAAGCGTGAGGACCTGCGCACGAACGCGGACCTCCGCGTCGTCCTCGGGCCCACTGCGGTACTCGATGAGCATCGGCTCGCCGGTGGTCGGCGACGACGAATGCGCATCGACAGTCGAACGCAGGCGCCCCCACGAGATGGCTCGCCACGTACCGCCGCCCGCTTGCAGCACGGAGAGCGTCTCCGCCGCGAGGTGCTGCTTGGCCTCGGGGTAGCCGCTCATGCGAGGTCCACGGCTGCCGGAGTGATCGCGCGTGGCGCCCCGGTCGATCCTGATCCGTTCACGAGAGATGTATGCGCGGATTGCACGACATGCGTGCGTACGGACGGACGGACGGAACGACGACAGCATTCGGGCTGGTGCTGATCATCCGCACGCGGTGCGTCCGCGCGTCGAAGGTCCGAATGCGCGGCGGGGGCTGAGTTCATCACGAACGCTTCTATGCGGCGAACCGCGGCGTTGACGCGACTTTCTCGAGGGCCGGCGCGATCCGGCCGTCATCGAGCAAGCGGTGACTTGCCGGTGCTCGACGCGTGGACGGGATCGTCAAGTCACCGCAGATCGCCGGTGGCAAGCCGATCGGAAGGGGTAGAGGGCCCTTTGACTTGAAGACTTATGTATAGAGGATACAAAGAAGAAGAAGAAGAAGTAGATCGGCCCTAGATCCCCACACCTATATACCCCCTAAAAGGTCTATAGCTGTACCTCCCCGCAACGGTCATGCACGGAAGCCACGAGAGGTTTCCCCAGTTCAGACCGACTTTTCTGACACTTTCAGGGCTCATCACGGGCAAGCACTATCCGCCAGGAACGACGATCCGGGCACCCTGGGTGCATGTCAGGAGCCCCGACGACAAGGGCCATCAGCCCGGTTCCTCCCTGAGGACGGCGGCTATGACACACCGGCCTCGCCGTCGCTGGACTGGACCGAAACACAGGTCAACTCAGCCCGTCTCGGTCACTCCGACATTTTCGCCGCATAGAGGTGGGTGGACAGCAAACAGCCTGTCCGTCCACCACGAGGAAGCGAACACATGTCCCCCACCAATCAGCCCGCCGGCAACGGCGCCATGTCACTCCGAGAGCTCGCTGCGGCGGCTGACGTCACCCTCGGCACCGTTTACGCCTGGAGCGCCAAGGGCATGCTCCCCGAGTCTGCATCCAAGGTCGACGGAAAGTTCTGGATCCCTCGCGCCGACGCCGACGTGCTCATCGCAGAACGGCGTGCGGACAAGCAGCGCTTCTTCGGACAGAACACCGAACCGTTCCCGCCGGATGTCGAGACAGTCGGGCTCGAGTGGCTCGCCGCTCAGTTGAACGTGTCACTGCGCCGGGTGTGGGCCCTGAGTGCAGAGGGCGCGCTGCCTGCATCCGCGCGACGGATCGGGCGATCCATCCAGATGCCCATCGAAGACGCACGCACCTTTGCCGAGGAGCAGCGCAGCCGCCGACGACGCCCGTTCCCAAGGCGCCGACAGGCATCGCGAGCGACAGTGGGCCTGGGGTGGCTCGCTGATGAAATCGGATGCCCTCGACAGTCCCTCTACTACATCATCAACATCGTTCCGCTGCCGGACTCGACGTTCTACGCCGGGAACGAGATGCGGATGCCCCGCGAGGACGGCGAGAACTGGGTCGCCGACTTCTCCGCGTCGATCGAAGCCGACAACGCCAACGGGCGACGCCTCGGCGCCGCGCTGAACCGGTCGCAGGCCGCGTGAGGGTGGGGGTCGGCCGAGCGATGTCAGCCGACCGCCACGAGCTCGGCCTTCGTCAGATGATCTCGTCACGGTATGCGGGCTGTGCGCACGCGAGACCTTCCCAACGCACCTGGAGAGGCCAACCGCCACCCTTGGTGACGACGCCACGACACCCTCCGGGTACGAACGTCCTGCTCGTTCCCCCATGGTCCTTGCTCGCAGCGACAACGGTTCCGGCGGAAATCATCATGGTCGTTCCTCTCTTGAAGCCGGCCGGACATCGGCGGCGCCGTTCCTATGCGCGGACAGGACGGGCTTTGGGAGCGCCGCAAGTCGCGAACCGGGGTGCCATCTGACGTGACCTCCGTGGTTGTGAATGCTGACTCGCCTCGAGGGGTCACTCGAGGCATGTTGTCGATGACCTCGCTACCTCCGCACATATCGCAGGTAGCCCCGCCGGTCTCCATCCGAGACAGTCGCCGGCACGGCAGATCCGATCTCGAAGGGAATCTGATGCACAGCGCCAGCGACGAATGGTGGTCTCAAGCCCGGCAACGTACCGACATCCTCGACTTGCGGGACTGGTCCACGTGGCCGGTCGACATCACGCGCGAACTCGTCGCCCTCGAACGCGCGGGCCTGCCCGCCACGATCGAGACCCACGACACAATCCGCCTCGCCGACGGCCGCCGCGCCCGCGTCGCACCAGCCGCATCCCCCCGCCGCCAACCCGGCCTGAGTCTCGACGACGAGCCAGAACTGCTGCTCGTGCCGACACCGGCGTACGTCAACCGCCGCACCTTCGTCGAAGTAGCGCGGTCCGCACCGAACGTGCTGCTCGTTGACGGCTCCCAGGTATGGGAGGACGGCCGGCAGATCGCCGGAGAGCCTGCGTTCCAAGAGCTCCGAAGTGACCGGTACGCGGTGTTCGCCGTCGCACGCACCCTCCCTGTTGCCAGCGGCCGTATCGATCAGATCGCGGCCCACACGGGGATGAGCGTTGGACGGGTCGGTGACGCGCTCAGCGTTCTCGGCGACACCGTTCGGCACGTCGACATCGGATGGGAAGCGGTCGACATGTTCGCCCTCGCCGACTGGGCGATGACCTACAACGGGCCCGGTGGTACCGCCACCAGCTGGCACCACCCCGGTACCGTCAAAGAACAAGCGCGCCTCCTCATCGACGCCGGCGCACTCGTCTCCGGCGCCTGGGCGGCGATGACCCCGTTCCCTGGCCTTTCGTATCTCGGCCGGAAAGACGACGTCGGAACCGGACGAACACGGGTGGCGTTCACCCGCACCATGCCCGACATGGCCGCGCTGGGATTCACGCCCGCCGTCCCACCAAGGGATGGGAGGGCGCGACCGAAGTTCACCGTCGCTGTCCCCGAGGACGAGACCATCTTCGCGACGTCGAACTTCTCCGCCGGCGGCATCACCGACGACACCATCACCGTAGCCACTCTCATGCGCGGCTACCACGAAACTGACCTCGCCAACCAGCTCCGCAGCCGAATCCACTTCCGCACCGACGTCCACTACGACCTCATCCACCATCTTCCTTCGTGACAGGCCCGTACGACAGCACGCTTCAAGCATCGGAAGTGTCACCCACGACTGTGGGCGCCCCAGATTGCGCCGGCGTCTCGTGCGACAACTGCCGAACCGCGGACCCCGCGCCCGTGCCGGGACTCGTTGAGACCAACGACGGGGTGTGGCACGTCGCCTCGAGCCCGTGACGCGTCACCTCAGTCGACCAGGCCTCGGTTGGCGACCGTCGGGCGACGAAAAGGCGCCTCAGCACGACAACGAACCACTCGGAGTGACCGCGCCGACAGGCCTGACCTCGACGACACAGCAATCGGCTTCTCCTCCGCACAGATCCAACTAGCCACGACGGGAGCCCCGCGATCAAAGGAGTCCGCGGGCGCCTGGAGTCCGTCGCTGCGCCGCTACGACCTCGGCCTCTGAATGCCGAGCAGACGCGCTGCGCCCGCCGGCCAGAAGCGTTCGTATGGGGCAGCCTTGAGAGAATCAAAGCGGACCATCTATATGCGACACTCGGACCCTCGATCGAGCGGCGGTCCGCAGCCGGCCGGTCGACGACCGGCTATCGGTCACTCGTGCCTTGCCAGTGGAGGCAGCTGAAGCCTCGCTACATTCGACGCATCCGTGCGGCGAGTCGGAGTGCCTGAACGGAACGTCGGTGCTGTTCCGCGCGGTGGCGGCCGTTGGCGGGAGAGGGGTGTGGTGCCGCGATGACGGGGACGAGTCGGGCGTGCTCGTCCAGGGTGAGGTACCGCATGACTCCGTCGAGAGCGATGCTCCCGTACGTGACGATCGCTTCGACGGAGGGGAGCGCCTTGAGGAGAACGCTCAGGGCATGTCGTCCCTCGTCGATGTCTGCAGGTCGTATGCGCCCGGGGAGTTCCCACGGGATGAGGTTCCAGCGGAGGTACGCGTTGCGTGCGAGTCCGGACTCGATGCGGGCTGCGCGGAACGCGGCCGCGGTCGGCCCCGGGTTGTCCTCGCTGCAGACCGCCGAGTGCGCTGCGGCAATGGTCTGGGGGCCGGGTGACTGCATGAGGACCAGCACTCGGCTGGACGTGCCGCCGGATCGTGGGTCGAAGCTCGGGACGAACCGTCGCGAGCCGTCGGGTGCGGTGCGCCATGCCTCCGCGAGGACGTTCAGCGATCGAACGTCCGCGACCTCATCCGCGAGTTCGTCGGGGGTGCTCACGCCGGCTGTGGTGGTGCGAGGAGTGTGCCGCGGATGACGGAGCCGTGGAAGGTGCGGACGGCAACGGTGATCCACGCGGCGACGAGGCCGGCGTAGTAGACGACCGCGAGCACAGCGACGACGGTGAGTCCGGAGTGCAGGGCCAGGCCGTTCAGCCCGGTGACGCAGGTACCGACGGGGAACGTGAACGACCACCACGTCAGGCTGAACGGCAGATGTTCTCGAGCGGTGCGGATGGTGATGGCGAGGGCGATGACGGTCCACAGCAGCGCGAAGCCGAGCATCGCGAACCCGTACACCAACGCCACGACCAGCAGCGCGTGGGCGGTCGAGGCGTCGACGACGGTCGGTGCGTTCGAGGCGAGGAGGTTCACCGCGGTGATCGACTGCCCGACCGGTCCGAGGACGATCCACAGCGTCGGCACCATCCCGGCCGCACCGACCTTGTGCTGCGCGAGTCGGCTCCAGATCAGCGTGATCACGACCAGGGACGTGATGAGGCTGAGGCCGAAGAAGCCGTAGCAGGACCACAGCAGTGTCTCGCGCCCCTGCCCGGCGGGGGCGTAGGGCAGCAGGAGGGCGCCGGTGGAGGCGGACACCATCGGCGGGACGATCGGCATCAGCCAGCCGCCGAACGCGGAGTCGGGTCGGTTCTCGTGGCGGGTGAACGCCAGGTACGGCACCAGGACCGCAGTGAGGAGTCCGCCGATGGTGCCGAGGCTCCAGAGGACCCAGTCGATGGTGACGGCGGCGGGGAGGCCGATCCAGTCTTTGCCGAGGAGGATCGTTCCGGCGCCGACGGTGAGGAACGCCATCGGCGGTGCGCCGTAGAAGTGCGAGATCACCGGGTGCAGGTGGTGCTTCGCTGCGGTGCTCCGGTAGCGGACCCAGTGCAGGACCGTCGCGATGGTGAGGGCGACGAGCAGGACCGCGGCGATCGCCCACACGATCGTCGCCGCGGTGCGCAGACCGGGGAACTGCAGCGGCAGCGATGCGGCCGCGACGGCGACGATCCCGGTGCCCATGATCGACGCGAACCAGTTCGGGGTCAGGTTCGACACGATCAGACCGGGCTGCTCCAGCTCCCGGAACAGCCGCCGGTCGCGCGCATAGTGCTCGGACGTCGCGGGTGCGTGGGCGAGGTGAGCGGACATGCACCCATCGTGCGCGCGTTCCCCGTGGTTCGGGAACGGCGGACTCGTTGGCAGGGCACAATGGTTGCTTGTGGCACTGCGGCGGTTGACGGACCGGACTCTGGACCTCGACACCCTCGAGGTCCTCGTCCGCGTCGCGGAGACCGGTTCGTTGACCCGCGCGGCCGAGGCGTTGGGGGTGACGCAGCAGGCGGTCTCGGCGCGCTTGCGTGCCGCGGAACAGGCGACCGGTCAGCCGCTGGCGCACCGGACGGCATCCGGGACCGCGCTGACCGACGCCGGCCGGGTGGTGCTCGGTCTGGCCGTTCCCGTGTTGGAGGCCTCCCGGCGGCTCGAAGTAGGAGTCGCCGCGCTTCGAGAACCCGCGGGATCTCTCGTGGTCGCAGCGTCGCAGACGATCGCCGAACTCCTGCTCCCTGGATGGTTGCTCGTCCACCGGGCCGTCGCACCCGAGGCGTCGGTGCGGTTGATCGCGGGAAACTCCGCCGACGTGACCGACCTCGTCCGTTCCGGCGCTGCCGACGTCGGATTCACGGAGACACCTGCTGCGCCACCTGACCTGTCCTCGCTGGTGGTCGACGAGGACGAACTCGTGGTCGTCGTCGCCCCGCACCACCCGTGGGCAAGCGCTTCGGGCATCACCGCGGATGACCTCGCGGAGACGCCGCTGCTGCTGCGTGAGGAAGGGTCCGGGACCCGCGCCACGGTCGAGGCGTGGCTCGACCGTGCTGGGCTCCGCCTGGTCGCCCCAGCGGCCGTGCTGGAGACGACCGGCATCATCCGCGCCAACGCGCGGGCCGGCATCGCGCCGGCGGTGATGAGTCTCCGCACCGTCGACACCGACCTCGCCGACGGTGCCCTCGTCCGAGTAGCGCTGCTCGGCCCGCCACTGATCCGGCCGCTGCGCGCAATCTGGACGGGCCGCCCGGGGCCCGCTGTGACGGCGTTCCTAGACACCGCCCGCAGCTCGAGCGCCAGTGGTCAGATCAGTCCGTAGGGCAGCTCCGGGTGCTGTTCGGCGATTTCGATGAGCCGGTTGTACTTCGCGACGCGTTCCCCGCGGGCGGGTGCGCCGGACTTGATCTGCCCGGTGCCGGTTCCGACGACGAGGTCCGCGATGAACGTGTCCGTGGTCTCCCCGGAACGGTGCGACACCATGCTGGCCATCCCGATGCTGGTGGCGGTGGCGATCGCGCCGAGGGTCTGGGAGACGGTGCCGATCTGGTTCGGCTTGATCAGTGCCGCCTTCGTCAGCTGCTGTTCGCCGCCGTCGCGGATCCGTTGCGGGTCGGTGACGTAGAGGTCGTCGCCGACGATCTGGATCCGGTCGCCGAGCGCTGCCTGCATGCGGCGGAACCCCTCATGGTCGTCTTCCGCGAACCCGTCTTCGACGCTCCGGATCGGATACGCGTCGACCAGGTGCCGGTAGTAGTCGACCAGCCCGTCCCGGTCGAGGCTGTCGTCAAGCATCCGGTAGGATCCGGCGCCCTGGGAGAACTCGTTCGCTGCCGGGTCGAGCGCGATCGCCACCTGATCGACGCCCGGCTCGTAGCCCGCGGCACGGATCGCGGCGACGAGCAGGTCGAGCGCTTCCTCGGGGGCGGCAATTGACGGTGCGAAGCCACCCTCGTCGCCGAGGCCGAGGCTGCCGAACCGGTCCCGCACCAGGGCCGCGAGCGCGTGGTAGACGTCCGCGCCGATGCGGACGGCGTCGGCCATCGAGTCGGCATCGACGGGGGCGATCATGAACTCCTGGAAGTCCAGGGCGTTCGCTGCGTGCGCGCCGCCGTTGAGGACGTTGAAGTGCGGGACCGGCAGGCGCGGCGTCGAGCCGGTGATCTCGGCGATCCACTTCCAGAGCGGCAGGTCCGCGGCGTGGGCGAGGGCCCGGGATGCGGCGATCGAGGTGGCGACGACGCTGTTCGCGCCGAGCCGGCGGTACCCGGTGGTGCCGTCGAGTTCGGCGAGGGCGGCGTCGATCCGCCCGATCGAAGACCATGACCGGCCAGTGAGGAGCCCTGAGATATCGGTGTTGATCAGGTGGAGCGCCTGAGTAACGTCGCGGCCGCCGAACTTGGAACCGCCGTCGCGGAGCTCGACGGCTTCGTGGGCGCCGGTGGATGCGCCCGCGGGGGCGTCCCCGGTGACGGTGCGGCCGTCGTCGAGCTCGAGGGAGACGCGAACGGTCGGGTGGCCGCGGGAGTCGAGGATGCGGGCGCCGTGGACGGCGTCGATGGTGACGGGGTGGTCGTGGTGAGTGACGTACTCGCCCTGATGTGCTCCGTGGTGGTGGATGCCGCTGATGTAGTCGTTCATGGTGACGCTCCTTCGGTTCGGGTCATGCGTCGAGCTGGCGGGTGGTTGCGGGGAAGCCGCGGGGAGGCGGAGGGACGACCTCCTAGCGATCACTCAGCGCCAGTGCCTCCCCGCGGCAGTCTGTGGACCCGTGGGTCACGGGTGTCGGGTGTGGGCTTCCTGTGCGGTGCGGATGACGGCTTCGGCAGCAGCACGGTCGGCCCACCCGTTGGTGGTGACGTGCTTGCCGTGCTCGATCTCCTTGTAGTGGGCGAAGAAGTGCTCGATCTCCGCCAGCGTGGGCTCCGGCACATCTGTGATGTCCTGCAGCTGCGCGAAGCGGTCGTCGCCAGCGGGGACGGTGAGGATCTTGTCGTCGCCGCCGTTCTCGTCGACCATGCGCAGCATCCCGACCGGCCGGACCGTGATGACGACGCCGGGGAACGTGGGACGGGGTAGGAGCACGAGGGCGTCGAGGGGGTCGCCGTCCTCGCCGAGGGTGTTGTCGATGGAGCCGTAGTCCTGGGGGAACACCATGCTGGTGAACACCGCCCGGTCGAGCCGGATCCGGCCGGTGGTGTGGTCGACTTCGTACTTGTTGCCGCTGCCGCGGGGAATCTCGATCGTGACGTCGAACAGCATCAGCGCCTCCGGTTCTGGAGCGGGTGTGTGGTCAGTGGGCGGGGTGGTCACAGGGTGCCGCCGAGGAGAATGCCGGCGGTCGCGACGGCGACGGAGACGACGAGCATCCCGAGCCCGTTGATCGCGGCGGCGGTGATCCGGCCGCTGCGGGCGAGGCGGACGGTTTCGAAGCTGGCGGTGCTGAACGTGGTGTAGCCGCCCATCACCCCGGTGCCGAGGACCGCGACCGGCACCGCACCGAGGTGGGTGGCGGCACCGACGATGATCCCCAGCAGCAGCGACCCGGTGACGTTGATCGTCAACGTGCCGACGGGGAGCCGGAACTCCCGGCCGGTGTTGATCACCCCGTCGAGGAGGAACCGGCCGGCAGCGCCGGCACCGCCGGCGACGGCGACGGCGAGGATGAGCGCGGCGTTCATGCGTCCTCCGTTCGGGGTCGGAACCAGCCGGCGACGACGAGACCGCAGGCGGTCGCGATCGCGCCGGACAGGACGGTCAGGAGCGCGTACCCGGTGCCGGCGAGTCCGTGCCCGTCGAGGAACAGGGCGGCGGTGGACTCGGCGAGGGTGCTGTAGGTGGTGAACCCGCCGAGGACCCCGGTCCCGAGGAGCAGCCGCAGCACCCTCCGGCGGCCGGCATCGGGCCCACGGTGCGCGAGCGCTTCCAACAGCACACCGAGGGCCAACGCGCCGGTGATGTTGATCCAGAAGATCGACCAACTCACCCCGCCATCGGCAGGAAGCACGATGCTGATGACGTCACGGAGGGCAGTACCAGCGGCCCCACCGACTGCGACGAGGCCGACGTACCGCCACCGCAGATGCACCGGCCGCATGGTCGCTGCGGGGTCGGAGACGTCGACGTCCGGGTCGGAGGGGAGCTGGTCGTCGGGCATCGGGGTGTCCGTTCGGGTGGTCATGTTCCGCCTTCTGCCGCGACCAACGCCGCGGCGTGCTGTGCTGCTGTCGGATCCAGGAACGCCCCACCCCGCGGGACGAGAGCACCCGTCGGGGCGAGGTGGTACTGCACGGGTTGCCCGGTCGGCAGGTTCAGCTGCTCGAGCTCCGGGTCGGTGAGGTCGTCAATGCATGCGCACAACGCACGGAGCGAGTTCCCGTGCGCGACGACGAGGACGCTCCGCCCTGCCCGCAGCATCGGCAGGAGCCGGTCGTGCAGGACGGGGCGGACCCGCTCGATGACGTCCGAGAGGGCCTCGGTGCGTCGGAGAGCGCCGTCGGGCAGGCCGCGCAGCGCGGAACTTGACCGCAGTTCCTCCCACGGCTGCAGCGACATCGGTGGCGGCGCGCCGGTACGGGACCTGCGGAGCCGCAAGTACTTGTCGTCACCGAGCATCCGACGGGCGTCGGTCTTCGTCATCCCGGTCAGAGCACCGTAGTTGCGTTCGTTGAACTGCCACACCGCTTCTGTGGGCATCTGTGTCCCGAGGGCGTCGCAGACCAGTTCGGCGGTGCGGACGGCTCGGCGCAATGTGGAGGTGACCACGACGTCCGGCGTGATGTGCTTCGACCGAAGAAGCTGCCCCGCCGCTGCCGCTTGCTCTTCACCGTGAGGCGTGAGCGGGACGTCGAGGAGCCCGGTGAAAGTGCCGGCTTCGTTCGCGGTGCTCTCCCCATGCCGCAGAAGCATCAGCGTGCCCGTCACGGGGCATCCGACGGCCGGACCACGGTGGCACCAACCGGGTCATGCGGGACGACCAACACCGGCCGGTGCTGCTGATGGGTCAAGTGCGCGGCGACAGACCCATTGAGCAGTTCCGTCACCCGGCGTCGGCCGGTCTGCGATCCGACGACGATCATCACCGCATCACGTTCCTCAGCCACCGCAGCGAGTGCGCGACTCGGATCCCCGACCCGGAAGGCAACTTCCACGTCCACTGATCGCGCTGCAGCGAGCTCCTGAATGACCCGCACGTCTTCGTCGGGGAGCTGCTGCGGGTCGCTGTCCGCCGTGTCCGGGTCAATCGGTTCGATGATCTCCGACCCATCCGCACGGAACCCCGTCGACAGCAGCGCCGGATCGATGACCACACACACCAGGCGGGCGCTGAAGCGTTCAGCGACGGCAGCCGCGACACCGACGACGTCGTGCGCCTGCCCTGGCTGCACACCGACGACGACAACACCGGCAGTGTTCGACTCGACCATGACATATCCCTACCTCAGGCGCGCAAAAGCGCGACCAGCTGAGATAGGGACTGTTGTCGACGATTGTCGAGGTTGGGTCCGGCAAGCCCCACTGCCGGGTCCGAAGACCCCACAAGTATGCACCCACCACCCCATGCCTGCACCGACAATCTTCCGCACCTCGATACCTGTGCTGGCTGCTGCCCTCCACGATCCTCGGACGGCGGGTACCCCTTGGGGGTATCATGACGGTCACCTGTCGCCTCGCACGGCTGACGCTCTCCGCTCTCCGCTCTCCGACCCACTGAAACCAGATGATCATCACCACGTCTCCGCGTCGCCGACTGCTGTTGCAGGTCACGGCGACGATGGCGTTGCTGCTGCTGGTCGGGTTCACGGTCCTGATGCACACCATGGCCGGGCACACCGCCGACCCTGAGCATCCGATGACAGCTCCCACCGCCGCGATGGAGCACCACCCGGCCGCTGCCACCAGTCACACCGCGGCCACCGGTCATGCTCAAGACGTGGTTCCCGCGGTTGCGGTGATGAACGTCCTGAGCGATGCCGGCTGCGATGGTGGCTTGTGTGCGCTGATGTGCTCGCTGATGGGGATGGCGTGCATGCTGACGATCGCCCTGTTCGCGTGGGTGCTGCTCCGCGCCCGGAGTGGCGGGGTGCTGCATCTCCTCGCGCAGCTGCTCGCCCTCGCAGCCCACGTGGCACGCCGTGTCGCGGCGCCGCGGCCGCCGTCACTATCGGCATTGCAGATCATCCGAGTCTGATTCCACCCCGGCGGGTCCTCCCACCCTCCGGGAGCACCCGCATGCCCAGAACCCGGGCAGGCAGTCGCCTGCCCGCACCCATCTGACGCATCCACGGAAGCGGAATCCACCATGAAGACCACCACCATGCGCGCTCTCGCGGCCGCCGCAGCCCTGGCCATCGGGCTCACTCTCGCGGGCTGCTCCACCAACAACACCAGCAGCCCAGAGACGTCGTCGTCGGAATCCTCGTCGTCGAAATCCACCTCCGCGGCGTCGCACAACGATCAGGACGTCAAGTTCACGCAGCAGATGCTGCCCCACCACCAGCAGGCCATCGAGATGAGCGACATGCTCCTCGCGAAGGGCTCCGGCGTGCAGGCCGACGTCGGGACGCTGGCGAAGCAGATCAAGGCCGAACAGGCCCCCGAGATCACGGAAATGACCGGCTGGCTGAAGGCGTGGAACAAACCGACCCAGATGCCGAGCATGTCTGGGATGAACCACTCTGCGATGTCGGGGATGATGTCCGACTCCGACATGCAGGACCTCCAGAACGCGTCCCCGCGGGAAGCCGGGCAGCTCTACCTCGAGCAGATGATCCAGCACCACACCAGCGCCGTCGACATGGCGAAAACCGAAGTCACCAAGGGCAAGAACGCAGACGCGGTCGCACTCGCGAAGTCGATCGTGCAGAGCCAGACCGAGCAGATCACCCAGATGCAGGACATGCTCGCATCCAAGTGACCCGGCGCGCGCCGAGGCAGGCTTGACCGCCTCCTCGGCGCGCAACCGGTCCGGTCCGACCCGGTCCGGTCTCCCTCATTCTCACGACGCTGCGGGACACTCTTCCCGCACCGCAACGAAGTAGGTGTACATGTTCATCCTCAACGCGCTCGGCGACGCCCTCGCAGCCGCTGGCTCCATGGGGTGGGAGATCCTCTGGCCCCTCATCCTCGGCTTCGCCCTGTCCGGTATCATCCAAGCCGTCGTCCGCACGGACCGGATCATGAAGCTCATGCACGACGACTCGCCTCGCGCGATCAGCGTCGCGACCGGACTCGGCGCCCTGTCATCGTCCTGCTCCTACGCCGCAGTCGCACTCGCACGAGCCCTGTTCCGGAAAGGCGCGAGCCTGTCATCCGCGATGGCGTTCGAGGTCGCATCGACGAACCTCGTCGTCGAACTCGGCCTGATCCTGGCGTTCGTGATGGGCTGGCAGTTCACCCTCGCGGAGTTCATCGGCGGCCCAATCATGATCATCCTCATCGCCCTCGGTTTCCGACTCTGGATGCGTGGCAAGATCCTCGACGCCGCCCGCGAGCAAGCCGACAAGGGCCTTGCCGGATCGATGGAGGGCCACGCGGCGATGGACATGTCCGTGCAGGGCAACCAGGGGTTTTGGCGGCGACTGTTCTCGAAGCCGGGGCTGACAAGTGTGTCGCAGTACTTCGTCATGGACTGGGCATCCGTCATCCGCGACATCATCATCGGTCTGCTCATCGCCGGCGCATTCGACGCGTGGGTGCCGAAAGCCTGGCTGCAAGCGATCTTCCTCGAAGGGCACCCCACGCTCGCGTTCATCATCGACCCAATCATCGGACCGATCCTGGCGATGGTGAGCTTCGTCTGCTCCGTCGGTAACGTGCCCCTGGCTGCAGTGCTCTGGAACGGTGGGATCAGCTTCGGCGGCGTGATCAGCTTCATCTTCGCCGACCTGATCATCATCCCGATCATCGTCATCTACCGGAAGTACTACGGCTGGAAGGCCGCCCTCCGGATCACCGGCATCTTCTACGGCGCCATGGTCCTCGCCGGGTACGCCGTCGAGCTGCTGTTCACTCCGCTGGGCCTGATTCCCACGAACCGGCACCTGAGCATCGTCGCGACCACAATCAGCTGGAACTACACCACCTGGCTCAACATCGTGTGCCTCCTGATCGCCGCGTTCCTGCTGGTCGTGTTCATCCGCAGCGGTTCCTGGTCGATGCTCCGCATGATGAGCGACGCACCCGAGGAGAACAGCCACGGCCACTCGCACACCTGACCATTCCGTAGGACCGCCCCCCCCTCCGCCGTCCGGTAGCCGATCGCCTACCGGGCGTGGAGTTCGAGGTAGTCGAGTGCCTGGCGAACCGTCTCTTCGAGAGGGCGGGTGCTGTCGGTGATGAGCCGATCGTCCGTGCGGGGCTCGTACTCGTCGGCGGTGCGCTGTACCTCGTCCCACGTCGGCAACGTGAACCCGGGCAGGTCGTTCGCACGCTGTTCCACGCGGCGGCGGTGTTCGTCGACGTCGGCACACACGACCTCGATCACGCGCAGCGGCACCCCGGCGGCATCAGCCGTGGACACCCACCCAGCCCGAGCAGGTTCAACGCCGCTCACCGCGTCCGCGATGACCACCTGACCGCGACGGAGGTTCGGTACCACGATGGCATGCATGATCGAGTACGCAGCGATACCGGACTGCTCGCGTGGGATTTGGTACTTCCACATCGCGCCCTCGATCGCGTCGACGCGGAGCGTCAGCGAGGGCATCAGCTCCGCGATAGCAGCAGACAGCGTCGACTTCCCTGCACCAGGAAGACCACAAACCTGAACCAGCATCGACAACTCCTTCGGCGGCCGTAGCTCCTTGTCTATCGCTCGCGGACGCGCAGCACCAGCGACGTGGATACGCACGCTGGACCACTGAGGACGTGTCCGAAGATCGATCCATCAACGGGCGGTCACGAGCGGCGGCAAAGGGGGATGTGGCCCCACCACCCGAGACCGTCGGCATCAACATCGAGGATGTCGCCGTACGCCCCCAGGGCTCTCCGACGTTGAAGTCCGCTACCTCCTGGCCGAACTCTTCGGGTGTCGCAATGTCTCCGGTTGCGTAGACGTCCATCCGGTCGATGGTGGTCTCTCTATTCCGGATGATGCCGACTCGTCGGCCACCGGTCCAGGAGTAGATGACGCGAAACTCATCGTTTGTGGCCCAGGCGTATTCAACGACCACCCGCTCGGCCTCCGTGGGCCCGCCGCCACAAAGCTTCCGTAGACAGGCAAGAAGCGCTCGTGGACCCCAGTCGTCGGAGTGTCCTGATTCGAGTTCCGCGATGTCCCCGGGGCCGCGACGATGAACGGGCTGTCCCCAGACGACAGCGAGCACGTTGCCCGCGACGCTGGTCCAGAGCATGTCCGCCGGTGACAGCGTGCTGATCTGGGTCGCGTACGCGAGGCCGAACGACTGCATGAACGTGGTGATGACGATCACCAGCGACATCAGTACGACGACCAGGAACGCCTTCGGATTCGACCGGAACAGCCCGACCATCGGCAGACGGGCGCGCCGATGGGCGTCCTTCTCGTCGACGAACACCTCAGGTTCCTCGAGGCGGCGGCGCACGAGGTACGCGACGATCAGGACGACGACGGAAAGCAGGAACGGGACTCGCCATCCCCAGCTGTCGCGGGCGGCTTCCGGCAGCGCGGCGACGGGAAGGAAGACGAGCGATGCCAGGACGATCCCGGCGCTGATGCCCGAAGACGTGAAACTCGCGTAGAACGCCCGGCGACCCTCCGGCGACTCCTCGACCGTCAACGTGGAAGCGCCGGCGGTCTCGCCACCGGCGGACAAGCCCTGCAGGATCCGGAGCACGACGAGCAGAATCGGCGCGAGGTAGCCGGCCGTCTGGAACGTGGGGAGGACGCCGATGAGGAACGTCGAGGCGCCCATGATCGTCAGCGTCGCCACGAGCGTGTTCTTCCGGCTGACGCGGTCGCCGAGGTGCCCGAAGATGAAGGCGCCGATCGGCCGGAACACGTATCCGACTCCGAGCACCGCGAAGGACTGGATCAGCGCGGCGGTCGGATCCCCCGCAGGGAAGAACACCCGGCCGAAGATCAGCGATGCCGCGGTCGTGTACACGAAGAAGTCGTAGTACTCCAGGGTGCCGCCGAGGAAGCTGGCGAAAGCTGCGCGTCGTGCTCGCGCGACGGTGCGGGTGGACTGCATTGGGCCTCTCCTCGTTGAGCGGACACGAGGGCTGGGCCAGTCGGCGTCACTGCCAGACGTGTCACCCCTCGACCGTCAACGTTAGGGAGGGTCGGAGTATCCGCGGTCCCGGTTCTCCTTATGTGCGCGGTAGCGCCGCTAATGACCATCAATGGGTGGAGCCTGGTCGTGCCAAGGCAGTAGGACCGGCGCGAGATCGTCAGCCAAGATCGCGTGTTGGCCGACAGCGTCGTAGCGAGCGGTGTGATGATGTCGAATCGTCCAGGAGGAACGGTCGGCGAACCGCAAACGGCAGCGCCACGTCGGTGCGCTCACGTCGGCACAGTGTCCAGAAGGACATCACCAAGATGTGACGCGCGTGGCAGGCGCACGACGCCTTGCCGGGAGATCACGACCTGGGCGGCGAGCATGCGGGGCCGTCTTCGGCAGCACCCTGATGTCGGCCCGACGTGGATTGACGAGACGAGGACACTCGCGGTGCGTCCGCCGTGACCCGTGGTGTGTACGACAGCGGGCTCGGCGAAGGCGAAGCGCTGACGTGTCGACGACAGGAGCCGCGCATGAACGGTCTGAGAGGTGACCTCAGGCCTCTACGACATCGTCGTCGCGCCGCTCCTCTACCGGAGCCTGACACGGGCGCAACGGACCAGCGGGAGCCTCGTAGGATCGCATCGCCGCGTGCCACGTCGTCTGGCCCGTTGGTCTTTCCTCACAAGACGCAACGGTTCCGCCGTCTCCGACATGGGTGAGGCGTCGAGCGAAAATTCGGCCCTGTTCTGGGCGAGATTGGCGAGCTGGCGCTGGCCCCGGCGTGGCATTCTGAGGCCCAATTCGCACGGCTCGGAGGAGCAGGTCGAGGAACTCCGCGCATAGAGACGAGCATGGATATCGCATCTCAACTGCGCGCACGATGGGCGCTGCTCCAGACCTCACGTGAACTCGAACGACTCGTTCTTCTCGCCGCGCAGGACCCGGAGTCGGACGAGACCGCGTTCGAGGTCATCCGACGCACCCGATGGCGGGTGCGCGCGGCCGAAGTTTGGGACAGCGGGGAGGTTGCGAACATCGCGCGGGAGGAGCTCATCGGAGCACTCAAGGCCTTGCACGCCGGAACGGATGTCGGAGTGCTCTCCCACGAGCTCATTCGACGCACCCTGACGGAGCTGCCCGACGAGCCCTGACGCCAGGGCTGGCGACGCTACGCCAGCCCGAGCGCCCTCTGCGACGCGTCGATCTCTCGGCGACCGATTGCCATGACTTCCGCCAGCGTCTCGTTCGCAGATCTGACCGGAAGCCAACGAGCGATCCGACTCGCTGGAACACGGCCGAAGGGCACCGCCACCTTCGCACGATCAAGAGCAGGAGCCAGCAAGTTCCGCGCGTCGTCTACTCGTCTCCGAATGTCCACGACGTCCAACCATTCCGTCGACGTGACAGCTCCGCGCTGTTGCGCGATACGGACTCGCAAAGCCAGATCGACAAGCTGCTCCGCCGCAGCCTGGAGCCGGTGTGCGGCGGCCGCGATGTCGTTGACAACGCTCAGCGCCCTAGCCTCGTCCAGCAGCGCTCCCGAGGCAGCCGAGATCTCCGCCACCACGTTGTCCGCTGTGACAACACCGTTTGACCCAATGCTGAATCGCTCGATGCCTACCGCGTCAAGAGCCGCAGTTGCATCCTCGTTCCAGCCAGACACCACGTACACCCGAACCGCTCGCATCTCAGCTCGCTCGAGGACCGGCGTGACCTGGTCGGCGGTCACGCCGCGCGGCCGAAGCAACGCTGCAGAAACGACGAGGTCGTCTTCGAGAATGACGAGCTGAGCGGTGTTCGTGACCGTGTGGAGCTTCGTCACATCGACGCCGCTCTGGGCGAGGTGCTCCCGGATGGTCGCGGCTGCCTTTGTCTTCGTCATGATCGTTGCCACGCTCAAAGGGTGCCAGATGTTCAAGGAACGGGCGCCCCACGCCCCGGTCTCGCGTGCGATCGTGACCGACTGGACTGGCGACGATCGTCCCGAGTTACCGCCTGACCAGGCAAAACCCGGTTTCCGGGTGCTGGTCCCGTGAGCGACGCATAGGCCTCCCATGACCGAAACCCAGACCCGCTGCGCGACGTGCGGCGTACCGAATGCGTCCGCGCATACACAATCCATGACCGACGCGAGCGCGAACCCCCAGCTGGAGCCAATGCTCACGATGGACGAGCTCAGCCACTACACGCAGACCTCGAAGAGCACGCTCTACTCGCTGCGAAGCCAGGGACGCGGCCCGAGGGGCGTCCGCATCGGTCGAGCCCTCAGGTTTCGGACGTCCGACGTCGATGCATGGCTCAACATGCTGAGCGACGAGGCGGAGGCAGCCTGATGAGCGTCAAGAAGGCGGACAACGGACGTTGGCGCGCCCGCGTCTACCACCGCGGCAAGCAGGTCTCGATGGCGACGTTCGACCGGAAGAAGGACGCCGACGCTTGGGAGCTCGGCCAGAAGACGACTCTCGCATCCGGAACCTGGTCCGACCCTCGCAACGCCGAGATGACGCTCGCAGAACTCATCAAGGAGTTCCTGACCGAGCGGCGCGGACTCGTCTCGCAACAGACCTACGACACCGATGAGACAAACCTCCGCCTCCACGTCTCAGACCAGATGAAGCGGCTTCCCATCGGTTCCATCGACGGCCGGCAGCTGCGAAGGTACGTCGCCAACCTCGTGCGCACCAAGCGGCACAGCACCGCGAAGCGAATTCGGGAGTCGCTCGGTGGGGTCTTCGCGTACGCGGTGCGGGAGGCGTACATCTCGCACAACCCAGTCCTGGATGCACCGCTCGGTCGCGGGGACGGAACGGAAACGAACACCGTCCGGCCCTTCACCGAGTCGGAGTTCAGGTCGATGCTCGTGGCTCAGCGAGCCCTGAACCCGAACTACGCCGACGTTGTCGAGTTTCTTCGGGAGACCGGTCTGCGCTGGGGAGAGATGAAGGCGCTCCGTGTCCGCAACATCGTCACGAACCCCTTCCCCGCAGTCATGGTCGAGCGCTCGAAGAGCGACGGGTACCCCGAAAAGCAGACGAAAGGACGGCGAAGCCGGAAGGTCCCTCTCATGGGCAACGCAGAGGAAATCGCGATGCGCCATGCTGATGGCAAGTCGCCCGACGCGTTCCTGTTCCGGTCGACCGGCGGCTCCGAACTGAGCGGACCGAACTTCACCCGCGACCTTCGCTGGAAGACGACGGCAGGGAACCATCGTGTCCACGACCTTCGCCACACCGCCGCGACGGCGTGGATGAGCGACGGAATCAACGTCAAGACCATCTCTGTATGGCTCGGTCACAGCACGACACAGCAGACCGTCAACCGCTACTCCCACTGGATGAACGACGACGGCGACATGGCCGCCATCGCCCGGATGATGCGAGCTCGACGCGAGCGCTCCGAGGAGCGAGACTTGTCATGAGGCGGAGGCAGCGGAACCGAACGGGGCCCGGCCCGGCCCGGCCGCTCCGTCTCAGCCCTCCTCGATGAGCACCAACGAGAACTCGTCGCTCGAGAGTGTCGGCACGCCTAGGTCACCAGCCAGCGTCACCACGGCGCGGTCGTTCGACACGACCACCCACTCCGCACCGAACAGACCCAGCTCAGCCTCGGCCATCGCGTCGAGCGCGCACGCGAGCAACATCGGGTCGGCATTCCCGAGATTTGCGTAGAGGTCGATGAGGGTCGTGTCGTCGGCTGGAACACATTGAAGGACGGCAGCGAGGTGCAGGAGGACGCCCTCATCGGTCGAGTATTCGAGCGCGCGCAGCGAATCGACGTCCGGAAGGAATCGTGCTTCGTGGAGCACTTCGGACGGTAGCCGACACTGTTCGTGCACGAACGCCGAGGAGCGTTGCTCCGGCGTCAGCCGAGTCAACGCGTTGTTGTCGAGGAGGTAGAACGTCCCCATCATCCGAGCGCCTCCCGGAAGTCCCGGATCTCTCGCGGTCGGATCTTGTTCGCGCAGACCGCTCGGCAGAACTCACCTTCGGTGATCTTGCCGGCATCCAGCGCGCCGAGCATGCGAACGGACAGCTCCCGGCCGTTGTACGTCCGGACCCCGTTCACGGGTTTCGGTTGGCGGCCCTGCGACTTCGGCCGGTTGGCGAACTCGAGGCGAAGTTCCTCGAGGTGTTGCTGAGCACCGACACAACTGATGAGTCCGAGCCGCTGGAGGCGCACGACCAGCGCGCTCGGAGTCACCTTGAACGAGTCGGCGGTGCTCCTGATTTTCCCGAGGTCGTCGGACGGAACCGTTCGCATCTCCGCCGCCGGCATTAGGACCTCGCCAACGATGTCGTACTCGCGGCCCGGGTCCGACGCAAGGTTCCGGCCGTCGTAGGTCACCGGGGCGAAGATGCCGCGAGCGACCAAGACGGTGAGAAGGGTAAGCGTGAAGAGCTGACGCCCCTCCGGCTCCTCGTCGTCGCCGTGACTCCCCCGCGAGAGGAAGATGTACGGGACCTTCTTGTCCTTGATGGTCAGCCCACTGAACTTGACCTCGATGAGCTGCGGCATGAAGCCGCGGACGCTGCGCGAGACGAGGATCTGGTGCGACTCCAGCGTCTCGATGAGCAACGACAGGGCGGCGCCCTTCGATCGAGCCAAGCGGAGTACGGCCACATCCAAGTCGAGAGCTGTGAGCAGCACGGCGACGTCCTCCTCGATCGTCGCCCGAGGCTTCCGGAGGACTCCAACGATCTTGTTCTCGGCGAGCGACTCGTCGTGAGTGCGCAGCATCATCTGCTTCCGCACAAGATCCTTGACGATGAGCTCGACGTCGCTGAGCTCGATCGTCGTACGCGAGTTGACGGCGAAGGTGTCTTTGCTCAACCCTTGCAGCAGCTTCTGCGTCTTCGTTTCGACCTGCGCCCGAACCAGCTCGCGCGGCGCGAAGCAGAGTGCGTACGGCACCTGTGCGGTGCGCGCCAGATCGACGAGATCAGAAAAGCTGATCGTTGACCGTTCGAGGGCGTGGCGATACGGAACGCGTGCACTCACGACAGAGTTCTCGAACAGCTCGACGAAGACGACGCGGTCGATCATCACGCGGCTCCCGTGCAGAGTGACCGCGATCGTCCCTGGCTGGTCGGCGCTCACGGCAACACCGCGTGGTGGCTCAACGATCCAGACTCGGTGGCTGCCGTGCTCCCCATCCGACCGACGATCCCTCATGTCGGCCTTCGAAGCGACCCCGAGTTCGGGTGTCGAGCAAGTCAACTCGCCGACCGGAGGCCATCAAGAAGGTGACGCGTACAAGTGCGCCTTGCCCCAATCCCGCTCCAGACCTCCGGCTCGCACCGCTCGAGAGCCTCTAGGCTCCGAGCATGGGTGATCTCACGGTGACGATTCGTCCTGGTCGGCGCACGGAGATCCAGAACATGCCGTTCGAGGGCAACGGACGCGGCTACACCATCCTCGGAGACATGTTCAACGCTTCACGGCGGGGTCAGGTCAACTACTCCCCCAGCTCCCGATCATGGTCGGTCTCGCGGCCGCACACGAACGCTGTCATCCACGGTCTCGCCGCACTATACGGCCGGGTAACGCTGATTCAGCATGGCGGTGTCGAGAAGTGCGTGGAAGCGTGCTGGAAGACGGGACTCCCCGAAAACGCATGGCTGTGTGAGTGCGCATGCGCTGGACGAAATCACGGCTCGGGGCAGCCGTTCAAAGTCATCGTAGGGGGCAACGGTCCCGGCGGACAGCTCTCGGTGCAGGCCCGTGCGCCCCACGTGTTCTACGTCGGCTGATCACGAGCCGAGTCGGCGGACCTGACCCGTGCTCGAGCCGGAACCATTGCCAGGGTCCGGTGGGCTCTGGCGGGCTCGAACCGCCGACCACTTCGGTGTAAGCGAAGTGCTCTACCAACTGAGCTAAGAGCCCTCAAGGCCGATCCTACTTGGCGATGAGCTGACATCGTGACGACGAGCGACTTGACTCGCCGTCGCCGACGACGGTGGCCGACTCTCGCCTGCGCGATACTTGCCCTCGGCGCTGCGGCGCTCGTTCGACCCGACCGGGTCCACACTCGAAGGGCCGGGGGTCCCGTGATCAAGCGCATCGTCCGTATCGACGGCATCGGTCTTTTCCGGCGTTGGCAGCCCGGCAGCGATTCCTCCAACTTCGAACGGATCAACGTCGTCTATGGCGGCAACGGCACCGGCAAGTCGTCAGTCGCACGCGCGTTCGGCGAGGCGACCGCGGCATCATCGGCCTCGACCGTGCACGTCTCAGTCGAAGACGGCGACAGGCTTCGCCAAGTCACGTCGAGCGAGGACCCCTTCTGGACACGCGTCCGCGTGTTCAACCAGGACTACGTCGAGAACAACCTGAGCTTCGGCACCGATCGCAGCGAGGCAGCACCGCTTCTCGTCCTCGGCCAGAAGAGCGTTGGTCGCGAGACACGGCTCGCGCAGATCGCCGAACGCCTCGAGATCATCGAGAGCGAGGAGCGTCTCGCGGTTGAGGACGCCGGCCGCGCGAGAAACGCTGCGGACCGTCTCGCAACTGCGACCGCGACGACGATCCACAGCGAGCTGCAGCACGTGAGCGCACGGTACGGCCGGGCCTACAACCGTCGCCAGGTGAAGACCTTGCTGGATGCCTTGCCGACCAGGTTCGACGAACCCCTCGACGAGGTCATCTCGACGCATCTCGGCACTGTTCGTCCGCAGAAGATGGAGCCAGTCGCCCTCCTCACCATCACCGGTGAAAGTGTCGTTCCGCTCGTCGCCGAGGTGGGTGACGCGCTTGCCACCTCGGTGTCGAACGTGGTCCTCGACGACCTGGCCGCGCATCCCGAGGACAGCACCTGGGTGAGTGAAGGCATGTCGAGGCACGAGCAACGCGATCGGTGCCTGTTCTGTGGCGGTGTGGTGACCGACGAACGCCGAGGTGCTCTGGCCGCGCACTTCGACGGCCGGTTCCGGCAGCTGGAGCGCACGCTCGACATGCTGGACGGCCGCGTCGCAGCGGTCATCGCGGCTCAGCAGGGCATGATCTCCCGCGCGCCGGCAGCAAATCTCCTGTACCCGCCGCTCCGGGAGTCGTACGGTGAGCTGCTCGCCGGGGTGCGAGAGGCCACCACGTCTCGAAGCGAGGCCCTCGACGCGGTTCGCCGTGCGATCGAGACCAAGCGCTCCGCGATGTTCGACGTGGTCACGTTCGATCCCGGTGTTGTCGACGGCCAATCGGACGACGTGGCCGCGATCAACCTCGTGCTGCGGGACCACAACGAGCGTTCGGCGGCGTTCGAGTCGATCCGCGCGGACGCCGCCGACCGTGTCGAGCGCGCTCGGGTCGAGTTGATCCGCTCGGAGTACGTGTCGTTGTCGGAGCGAGCGCTCGGCGCCGAGCAACAAGCGGCAGACCACGGCGCCGAGCGCGAGCAGTTGACCCGCGAACGTGGGCGCCTGAATTCTGCCGGGCTCGACGCGGGACCACTTGCAAGCGAGCTCACCCGAGACGTTGCCGTCCTCCTCGGTCGCGACGAGCTCCGCTTCACCGCCGTCGATGGGCGTTACGCCATCGAACGGGACGGGCGCCCGGCCGTCGGTCTCAGCGAGGGCGAGCGGACGGCGATCTCGCTGCTCCACTTCCTGTGCAGCCTCCGCGACGAGACGATGCGTGGCGCCGACCTGACCGTCGTCATTGACGATCCGGTGTCGAGTCTGGACCAGGAGATCATGGTCGGCGTCTCCGGGCACCTCTGGAACACCTTCGTCGGAGCGGGCATCCGCCACCAGTTGATCCTGCTCACGCACAGCTTCGAGCTCTTCCGGATGTGGGTGAACCAACTGGACCGGCTGAACTCGCGGCTCCGCCGGGACAACTCGTACTCATTGCACGAACTGCGCTCGAGGGTGAGTCGCGACGCTGAGGACGTTCCCCGTCGTGTGCCTGTGCTGCGGAGCTGGAGCGACCCTCAGCTCCGCAAGAAGCTGCGCTCCCAGTACCACTACCTGTTCTGGCGAGTCGGCAGTGCCGTCCTCGAGCGGAACTCCGGTACGCAGTTCGAGGCTGAGCTTGAAGCTGCTGCGCTCCTACCGAACGCCGCGAGGCGGCTCTTGGAGTCGTTCCTGGCCTTTCGGTTGCCAGTGCTCATGGGCGACTTCGAAGGGAGCATGCGGACGGCGTTCGACGAACACCAGATCGAGCAGCCACTCCGCCAGCGTCTGGTGCGGTTCCTTCACCAGTCGTCGCACAGCGAAGAAGCGGACATCTCTCGGCCCGTGGACGTGCACGAGGCGGTGGTCGTCCTCGAGTCGGTGTTCCGCTTCATCGCGGCAGTGGATCGGCCGCACTTCGAGCAGATGTGCGCCGCCGTCGTGCCGGGCCTCTCGTACATCGGTGCGGCTTCGGTCACGGTGGAACCGGTCGCTGCCGCCTAGCCGTTGCCATTTCCGCACCGACACCAAACCGACACGGACACGGAGCAACGCTCGGACCAGTCAGAGGGAACGGGACGATCACCGTCCTGACCTGGTCTTTCGGCGACCAGCGGAGCGCGAGCGACGGGACTGACATCCACGGTGTAAACGAAGCGCTCTACCAACTGAGCTAAGAGCCCCTGCCGCACCATCCTAGGGGCGTTCGGAAGCGAAACGCCCCCGGCAACCGTAGGGTCGGGGGCATGGCGCGCGATGGCGAGTACGCGATCTTCCTCAACGGCTCGTACGGCGTCGGAAAGTCCGCGGTGCTCGATGCTGTCGGCGACCGCTTCGCTGCGACCGGACGCGCGTTCAGCCTGATGGACGTGGATTGGTTCCACCGGTCGTGGCCGGTCGCGGAGGGCGACACGGAGAACACCGTCCTCGAGGCGCGGAACATCGCTGCCGCCTGGGCGAACTACCGGGCCGCGGGCCCGCGGCAGCTCGTCCTCAGCGGTGTCCTCACGAGCAGCGCGGACCTCGACCGGTACGCGGAGGCGGTCGACCTGCCCGTGCGGTCGATCCGTTTGGTCGCGAGCCCGGCGACGATCGAGGCTCGGCTGCGGACCCGGTACGACCAGCGCCGTCAGCACCACCTCGAGTGGCATCTGGACAGGTTCGAGCGGATCGCCGAACGACAAGCAGCCGCGGACCTGGACGAACTCGTCGTCGACACGGACACCATCGCGCCTGCCGACGTCGCTGACGTCGTCCTGCGACACTTCGAGCTCACCGCAGGCGACGTCTGACGGTCACACCTCGCCGGCACGGAGGGTCATGAACACGTCGACGTCGTCCTCCTCGTCGCTGACGAACCCGAGCCGCTCGTACAGGCGACGGGCGGCACTCCCCTGAAGCACGTTCAGCCGCGTCGGCCCTGCGTGCGGTTCGTCGAGCACCGTCCGGAGCACGGCGGAGCCGATCCCCTGCCCCTGCAGCTCGGGCGCGAGGTAGAGGTGTTCGATCCACCGGGTGTCTCCGTCGAGCCGCGTCGTGACGGAGCCGACGTCGGCACCGTCGACGACGACCACGCGGCTCCACTCCGGCTGCCACGCGTCCCGCATCCGCGAGCGCACCCGGACCTCGTCGAAGACGCCGAGCCGGGTGAGGTCATCACGGAGCACCACCGCGCGGAGTTCGACCAGCCAGTCGATGTCGGCGGCGACGGCTGGTCGGAGCGACGTGTCCATCCGACTCAGCGTAGGGGTTGTCGGCTTCGGCGTCGGATGGCAGGGTCGGTCGCATGACGCTGCCCGCCGACGCGCACGTGCACAGCGAGTTCTCCTGGGACGCCGGATCGGACCCGGCTTCGCCCGGCTCGATGCGACGCACCTGCGAACGAGCGGTCCGGATCGGGCTCCCCGCCCTCGTGTTCACCGAGCACCTCGACCTCGAGGACCACTGGCGAGCCGAACCGGACGACCTCGGACCGCACGCCCGCGCACTCGTCGACGAGCAGGGAGCGGTCCGGCTGCCGCCCTTCGACGTCGATGGCTACCTGGACACGGTCGAGCGCTGCCGCCACGACTTCCCGGAGCTCACGATCCTGACCGGCGTCGAGTTCGGTCAACCCCATCTGTGGGACACCGCCGCAGCCGACGTGCTGCAACGGGTCGACCGGGTGAACGGGTCGCTGCACATGCTGCCGTTCGAGGGAACGGACCGCACCGAGCCGATCACGCTCTACCGGCACCGGTCACCGTCAGATGTGGTGCGGGCGTACCTCGAGGAACTCCCACGGATGATCGCCGGCTCGGACTCCTTCGCGGTCCTCACGCACATCGACTACGCCGCCCGGGCATGGCCCACCGCCACCGCCGGGCCGTTCGACCCGCGCGCGTTCGAGGAGGGGTTCCGCGCCGGGATGCGCGCACTCGCTGCCTCCGGTCGGGCGCTCGAGATGAACACCCGGCGGCTCTGGCCGTGGGTACCGCAGTGGTGGGCCGAGGAGGGCGGACGCGCCGTGACCTTCGGGAGCGACGCCCACAGCGCGGACGGCCTCGCGGCAGGCTTCCCCGAAGCGGTCGCGATGGTGGAGCACTTCGGGTTCCGCCCCGGCCGCCGACCCGAGGACTTCTGGACGCGCTGACGCTCAGCGGCCCCGGCCGGGCGTCGTGACCGCCCCCTGCCACACCCACACCCGGTACCGGGAACCGTCCCGCCGCGCGACCTCCACCTGCACGGCACGATCGGTGTACGCGACGACCACCGCCCGCTCCTGCACGCGGACCTCCACGAACCGCAACCACACGTCGACCACCTCGCCGTCGGACACCGGGACCGCGGGCTCCGGACCGATCTCCTCGCGCGTCAGGGTCACGGGGTACGGGCGCGTCAGG
Source organism: Curtobacterium sp. 458 (assembly GCF_030406605.1). NCBI lineage: Bacteria > Bacillati > Actinomycetota > Actinomycetes > Micrococcales > Microbacteriaceae > Curtobacterium > Curtobacterium sp. 458. Next base: position 3,136,905 of record NZ_CP129104.1, read on the forward strand.
AACTCATTGACCGCGGCGCGGGAGACATCGATTCCGTACCGGCGGTTCTGACCCATGCCGACCATCGTGCCACGGATTCGAACGCACGTTCGAACGGCAGGATGGCGACATGGACCCCGCCGACGCGTTCCTCCACCACCTCACCCCCGAGCAGCCGTGGACCGACGTGGTCGCCACACTGGAGCGACTCGGCTGGACGCCCTGCGGGACCGGCGACTGGGCGACGGCGCTCCGCTCCCCGTCCGGCACCCTCGCCGCGCGCATCAGCCCGTTCGACCCCGCCGGGCCCTACTCCGCCCTGCTGTACCGCCGCGCGGCCCACACCCGGCAGGTGCCCGCGCTCGTCGAGCACCGCGTCCTCGAGGGCGGCGCCGACCTCACCGTGATGGAGTACCTCGAACCCGTCCCTGAGGACGTCGGCACCGCGTTCCACCGCGCCCTCGCGACGCGGGACCCGTCGGTGGCCGAGCTCGCCGCCCACATCGAGGACGTGCACGCCCTGGGCCGGGCCGAGCAGCCGTGGTGGGGACCGCTCGACGACAACCCCGCGAACGTCATGCGCGGATCGGACGGCCGGATCGTCGTCGCCGACCTGTACTACGCCGACGGCCCAGCGCTGTACGCGACCGTACGCAGCGACCCGGACCGCATCGTCCGTGACTACCCCGAGCACCTCCGCAGGCACATGACCGAGCTCCCGCTCGCGAGTTCCGGCGGGTGGGCGCCCGGCGACGCCGAACGGATGCGAGCGGCGCTCGCCGCGGCGGACGCACGGACGCGGGGTCGCTGACGCGACCAAGGCCGGACGGGAGGCACGGGTCGGCCCCGCACCGTTCCTCCCGTCCGCTGCGCCCTCGCCACACCAGGACGCCAGCACCCCACCGTGCCCGCGTCGCGCACCCAGCACCCGCCTGAGGGTGCGTCGACTTCTCATCCCTCCGGATGATGCGCCGTCGGCGCGACCCGCGCGATGCTGGTCCCGGTGAGGGGAATCCGGTCGTCCGCGGCCGCGGTCGTGGGGGCCGCGGTCGCGGCCCGGTCTCTCCCGCGGCCTCCGAGTCCCGCGTGAGCACGACCCACTGCGCGAGGACCGCCGCCTCCGTGCACACCTCCTACTTCGTGAGCACCGCCGCCACCTCGGGGATGCGATCGACGTAGCCGCGCACCAGGTCGCGCGCGACACTGACGCTGTCGACGAGCGGGTGGAGCGCGAACGCCTTGAGGGCCTCGTCCTTCGAGCCGGTGAGCGCCGCCTGGATCGTGTGCCGCTCGACCGCCTTCACCTGGGACATGAGCCCGATCTGATGGAGGTCGGGCTGGTCGGTCGTCATCGGGTGGACGCCGTTCGCATCGACCATCGTGGGGACCTCGACCACCGCGTCCCGCGGGAGTCCGGCGATCGTGCCGTTGTTCTGAACGTTGAGGATCATCGTCTGGCGCTCGTTCCGGCTGATCGCGGCCATCACGCCGAGCGCGACACCCGCGTAGCCCTGGTGCGACGGGTCGGTCTCACGTTCCTTCGGGTCGATCGGGTCGTCCTGCGTGCCGCCCTTCGCCTCAGCCATGTACGAGGCGCTGCGCCGAGCGACGGTCTCCCGCCAGAGGTCGGCCACGCCGTCACCCGCGGCGGTGGCGCGCTCGTAGAAGGCGGACTGGCTCTCGGCGAGGAAGTCGCCACGGGTCTTCCCCGACGAGACGATCGACCGGACCGCGTCGCGGTTGAAGTAGTAGTAGTACAGGTACTCGTTCGGGATCGACCCGAGCGAGCGGATCCAGTCGAGGCCGAAGACGTGGCCCTCCTCCATCGCGCCGAGCCGGCCGTCGTCGGCCATCAGCTCGGGCAGGACGTCACGGCCGTCGTACATGACACGGCGCATCCAGCCGAGGTGGTTCAGCCCGACGTAGTCCATCTGCACCCGCGTGTGGTCGAGCCCGAGCATGCCCGCGACCCGACGACCGAGTCCGGACGGGGTGTCGCAGATGCCGAGGACACGGTCGCCGAGGACCGTCTGCATGGCCTCGGTGATGATGCCGGCCGGGTTGGTGAAGTTCATGACGTAGGCATCCGGGGCGAGGTCACGGATGACCTTCGCGGCGTCGACCATCACCGGCACGGTGCGGATCGCGTACGCGAGCCCGCCGGGGCCGGTGGTCTCCTGCCCGAGGACGTCCAGGTCGAGCGCGACGTGTTCGTCGCAGCGGCGCCCCTCGAGCCCGCCGACCCGGAGCGCCGCGAACACGAAGTCGCTGCCCTCGACCGCGCGGTGCAGGTCGGTGGTCGGTTCGAGCACGGGTGCGTCCGGGAACTCGGCGGCGAGCTCGGTGAGGATCGCGACCATGGCGTGCAGCCGGACCTCGTCGACGTCGTAGAGCGCGACCCGGTCGACCCGGGGGCTGCCGGTGTCGCGGAGCAGGGCCTGGTACACGTACGGCGTGCGGAACCCGCCGCCCCCGAGGATGCAGAGCTTCATGTGGCGATGACCTCTCCGCCGGCGTTCCGGCTGTGGGCGAGTGTGTCGTCGGGCGCGCCGGTCGTGGTGATCAGCGTGTCGACGTCGGTGAGGGAGCAGAGCCGGAGCGCTCCGGTCCCGGGGAACTTCGCTTCGGAGGCGAGCAGGACGACACGCTCCGCCGCGGCGATCATGGACTGCTTGATGGGCGCCTCGACCGCCATGTTGTCGACGACGTGCCCGTTCGCGCGGACACCAGTGCACGACAGGAAGAGGACGTCGGCGCTGACCTGCTCGAGCGCGGCCTCGGCGAGGGACCCGACGAGCGTTCGGTAGTTGCGGCGAACGACCCCGCCGAGCAGGACCAGCCGCACGGCGTCGTCGTCGCGCAGCACGTCGAAGACGGCCAGGTTCGTCGTGATGACGGTGATGTCGCGCCCGCGGAGGAGTTCGGCCACGAGCGGCGTGGTGGTGCCGATGTCGAGGATGACGACCTGGCCGTCCTGCACCATGCCCGCCGCCGCGACCGCCATGCGGTGCTTCAGGTCGTGGTCGCCAGCGGCCTCGAACGGGGCCTCGACCACCTCGTCGCCCGGGTCGCCAGCGCTCCCGGACGGGCCGGGAGCGGGATCGAGCGAGGTCCGGCGAGGAGCGACGACCGCGCCGCCCCAGGTCCGGACGAGCTCGCCGTTCCGGTCGAGCATCTCGAGGTCCCGCCGGATGGTCGCCGCGCTGACCCGCAGCGCGAGCGCGAGCTCCTGCACCGAGGCCGCGCCGTCGGCACGCAGGGCGTCGATGATGCGGTTCTGCCGCTCGCGCAGGATCATGCCGCCCACCATACCCCCGATCGCGCAGATTCACGCACAAATGGACATCTAAAATGGCGCACTCGAACAGACTTAACAAATCTGGCGCAATCGAGTAACGTCGCCGCAACACCGATCGCGCAGGCTCGAACACACGCGGTCGATCCCCTGATCCGCGATGACGAGGAGCAGCCGTGACCCAGCCGAACCCGACGCCGGTCCCCGGAGCGCTGCTCTTCGCGGGCGACGTGTACTGCGACCTGGTCTTCGCCGGTGTGACCGCCCCCGAGCAGGGCGCGGAGGTGTTCGCCGACGCGTTCACGGTCACGCCGGGCGGAGTGGCGAACCGTGCGGTCGCCGCAGCGCGGGCCGGAGCACCGACGAAGCTCCTCAGCCGACTCGGTGACGACGTCCTGGGGCGGCACGTCCACCAGGTGCTGACCGAGGAACCGTTGCTCGACACCACCCTGCTCGAGCTCGTGCCCGGTCTGCAGAGCGCCGTCTCGGTCGCGCTCACCGGCCCCGAGGACCGCAGCTTCATCACCTACGAGGAACACCCCGGCCCCCTCCACGTGCCGGACGACCTCGGCCCGGTCGCGGCGACGCACGTCGGCATCGCCCGCCCGCTCCCCGACTGGGTGGCCGCCCTCCGACGCGGCGGCACGACCGTCGTCGGCGGCGTCGGCTGGGACCACACCGGCGAGTGGTCCGGCGACGTGCTCGACCGGCTCGCCGAGGTCGACGTCTTCGTGCCGAACGACGTCGAGGCGATGCGGTACACGCGTACCGACACGGCGCTCGACGCCGCGAAGGTCCTCGCCGAGCGCGTGCCGCTCGCCGTCGTCACCCGCGGTGCCGACGGCGTGGTCGCGGTCGACTCCGCGAACACGGTCGTCACCGCGAGCACGATCCCGGTCGACGTGGTCGACCCGACCGGCGCCGGTGACGTGTTCGTCGCCGCGTTCATGGCCGGCGACCACCACGGCTGGGACCTCCCGACGCGGTTGCGCTTCGGCGCAGCCTCCGCCGCGTTCGCCGTCACCGGACTCGGTGGTGCGGCGAGCGCCCCGCACCCCGACCAGCTCCGGACGTTCGTCCGCCGCGCGGCCCCGGACGACGACTGGTCGTTCCTGGACGCCGTCGCCCTCACCGACGCCTGACCCTCCCGCCCACACCCGATTCGCTCCCTCCCACTCGAAGAACGGACCACCATGAAGCACTCCAGCAAGGCGACGCTCCTCCTCGGTGTCGCGGCGGTCGTCGCCCTCGGTCTCACCGGCTGCACGCCGGGCGGATCCGCAGCGCCGGCCGCCTCGCAGAGCCTCGGCCCCGTGTCGAAGGACGTCGGGTCGGGGAAGACCACCCTCACCGTGTGGGACCAGAACACCGACACCGGCATCAACGACGCGCAGCAGGCGCTCAACGACGAGTTCGAGAAGGCGCACCCGAACATCACCATCAAGCGGGTGTCCCGGTCCTTCGCCGACCTGAAGACCACCCTCAAGCTCGCACTCTCGGGCAACACACCGCCGGACGTCGTGCAGGCGAACCAGGGCTACCCGGACATGGGGGCGTTCGTGAAGGCCGGGTTTCTCCGACCCGTGGACGACTACGCGAAGCTCTACGGCTGGGACGACCACTACCCGTCGAGTCTGCTGAAGCTCAACTCGTTCTCCTCGGACGGCAAGACCTGGCAGGGCGACGACCTCTACGGTGTCTCCCAGACCGGTGAGCTGGTCGGGCTGTACTACAACGAGGCGGTCCTCCGGAAGGCCGGCATCGACAGTCCGCCGAAGACCGTCGCGGAGCTCACCGAGGACATGCAGAAGGTGAAGGCCGCGGGCACGCTGCCGCTGAGCTACGGCGACGTCGAGAAGAGCCCCGGCATCCACCTCTACGGACTGGTGCTCTCCGCCCTGGCCGGTCACGACGCGGTGAACGACCTCGTCGCGGGCAAGTCGGGCAGTTGGACGGGTGACGAGGAGGTCCAGGCCGCGAAGACCATCGCCGGCTGGGTCGACGACGGCTACGTGACCGAGGGCGCCAACGGCGTCTCCCGCGACGACGCGGTCGCCGCGTTCGGCAAGGGCCAGTCGGCGTTCCTCATCACCGGCACCTGGTACCAGGCCACCCTCGAGGCGGCGTCCTCCGCGAAGGACATCGGGTTCACCGCCCTCACCCCGGACGGCGCGAGCGGCCCGGTGACGATGGGCGGCGAAGGCCTCGCGTGGGCGATCACCTCGAAGACGAAGAACGCGAACGCCGCCGCGGCCTACATCGACTTCGTCACGAACAAGGACGCCGCGAAGGTGCTCGTCGACAAGGGCAACCTGCCGACCGTGGTCCCCGAGGGCGATCGGCCGGAGCCGGGCACGATCGCGGGCGACATCACGAGCAACTACGAGTCGATCTCGTCGTCGAACAGCATCACCCCGTACCTCGACTACGCGACCCCGACCTTCTACGACACCATCACGGCGGCGATGCAGGACCTCGTCGCGGGCAAGGCCTCCCCGGAGCAGTACACGAAGACGCTCCAGGACGACTACGCCGGCTTCGTGAAGCAGTAGGCAGGAGCACCGTGACCCAGTTCACCGGCACCACGGCGGGCGCTGCTGACCGCAGCACCCGCCGTGGCCGGACCCGCCAGGCCACCGGCGGCGTCCGCAAGCGGCGGCGGAGCCTCGTCGCCTACCTCTACGTCCTCCCCGCGTTCGTCGTGTTCGCCGTGTTCCTCGGCGTGCCGTTCCTGCAGAGCGTGCAGTACTCGTTCTACGACTGGGACGGCCTGTCCGTGGCGACGTGGGCCGGGTTCGCGAACTACGCCAGCGTGTTCACCGACGCGCAGCTCCGGGCGTCGTTCGGGCACGCGCTCGTCCTCATGGTCTTCTACGCCGTGGTGCCCGTCGTGGTCGCGCTCTTCCTCACCGCCCTCATCTCCCGGGCCAACGCACTCCGGGGCATGTCGTTCTTCCGCACCGTGCTGTTCCTCCCCCAGGTGATCGCGTCCGTGGTCGTCGCGACGATCTGGGTGTCGATCTACTCGGCCGACGGACTCCTCAACGACGCGCTCCGGCTCGTCGGCCTCGGGCAGTTCGCCCAGGTCTGGCTCGGCGGGTACGACACGGCCCTCCCCGCCATCGGCTTCGTCGGCACCTGGCTGAACGTCGGCCTCTGCCTCGTGCTGTTCCTGTCCGGGGTCGGCAACATCCACCCGAGCCTGTTCGAGGCCGCTCGCATCGACGGCGCGGGCGCTGCCCGGGAGTTCCTGTCCATCACCCTGCCGTCGCTCCGCGGGCAGATCGCCGCGGCGCTCACGCTGACCGTGGTGTCCGCCCTGAAGACCTTCGACCTCGTCTACGTGACGACGAGCGGCGGCCCCGGGAACTCGACGTCGGTGCCCGCGTTCGAGGCCTACAACCGGGCGTTCCAGACCGGGCAGGTCGGATCCGCCGCAGCCGTGGCGGTGTCGCTCACCGTCGTGATCATGATCGTGACGGCTCTCATCAGCCGTCTCCAGCCGAAGGACGTCGCATGAGGCTCTCCCTCCGCGAGAAGACCGTCGACTACGTCATCCTGTCGCTCTTCGCCCTGTTCGCGATCATCCCGCTCGTCGGGGTGCTGCTCTCCTCCGTCACGCCCTCGGCCCAGAACTCGGGCGGGTTCACGGTCCCCACGACGATCGACCTCGGCAACTTCGGCGCCGCGTGGAACCAGGGCCACTTCGCGTCGTACATGCTCTCGAGCGTCCTCGTGACGGTGTCGGTGGTCGTGCTCACCGCGGTCCTCGCCGTCTTCGCCGGGTTCGCCTTCGCCCGGCTCGACTTCTTCGGCTCGAACGTCATCTTCTTCGTCATGCTCGCCGGCCTCATGCTCCCCGCCGAGGCCTTCATCATCCCGCTCTACTTCAACCTGCGGTCCCTCGGCCTCACCGACACCTACACGAGCCTGATCCTCCCGCAGACCGCGCAGTCCCTCGCGTTCGGCATCTTCTGGATGCGGAACCAGTTCCGCAGCTTCCCCGGCGAGGTCATCGAAGCAGCACGCCTCGACGGTGCCCGCGACGTCCGACTCCTCTGGCAGGTCATCGTGCCGTCGTCGGTCGCGCCGATCATGACCATGGCGCTCCTCATCACGATGTGGACGTGGAACGAGTTCCTGCTCCCCCTCGTCCTCATCACCAGCGAGGACCACCGCACCGCCCCACTCGGCCTCGCCTTCTTCAAGGGCGCGCACCTCACGGACTTCTCGCTGCTCTCCGCCGCCGGGGTGATCGTGGCCCTGCCGATCGTCCTGCTCTACTTCTTCCTGCAGAAGCGCTTCATCTCCGGGATGCTCGGCGGCATCGCCGACCGCTGAGCGCGTGCCCGATCGCGTCCGTCACCTCCGGGACATGTCCCGCAGGTGATCGAGAACCTCGGCCATCCCAGGGTTGGTGAGCCGAGGGTCGTTCGGGACGCGGCCGGCGGCGACGTCGTCCAGGAACCGCCGGTCGGCGTCGAGCCTCGCAAGGGCGTCGGGTCCCGGTTCGCCGTGGCCAGGGACCACGACAGCCGCCTCCTCGGCGTAGCGGGCGAGCACGTCGAGGGCCGAACGGTACGACGGGAGGTCGTCGGGCCAGAACGGGAGCGGGAGCTCGATGTCACTGAGCATGTCCCCGGCGAGCAGGACGCGCTGTTCCGGCAGCCACAATGCCGTGTGTCCAGGCGCGTGTCCGTCGTGGACGACGAGCTCGACCGGCGTGTCTCGCGGGAAAGCCGCTTCCGGGATCTGCTCGACACCGGTGACACGGCCCAAGAGGTCGACGAGGCCCCTGGGGAACTCCGCACCGAGCGAGTCCAGCAGGGCGGGCCGCTCGGTGACCGCCAGGGCCGCGGTCGCCGCGGAGGCGAACCTCGGCGCTGCCCCGAAGCCCGGGTGCCAGAGCAGGTGGTCGTGGTGCGCGTGGGTCGCGAAACCACCGGTCACCGACAGGCCCCGGTCACCGATGGTCGACGCGAGTCCGGCGAGTTCGTCCGGCATCCAGGCAGGGTCGACGAGGAACGCGGCGCGTCCGTCGTGGATCACCGTGGAGGTCGTCGACATCGTCCGGCTCGTCGCGACGAGGACGCCCGGAGCGACTTCGGTCAGTTCGCGCATGCGTGCAGCCTGGCAGACCCCGCGCTGCGCGCGATCGCACACTGCGGCGGACGACCCGCCTCGCGAGGAGGGGACGCGACGTCCGTGGCGGGATGCGGTGGCCGGCGAGGGCGCGTGTGCGCCGGACGAGAGGCACGGTGCGGGCCCGCACCGTGCCTCCCGGCCGGCCGCTGGTCACCCGAGACGGATGCCCGCGTCAGAGGGCGCGCGCGTAGTCGACCGTCGGGTAGGCGACGAAGCCGAGCGACTCGTAGAGCGCGCGGGCCGGCGCGTGGAACGCGTCGCCGCCGGTGCCGATGTGGACGACGCGGACACCGCGCTCACGGAGCCGGTCGACGACCTCGTCGCACAGCGCGCGAGCGATGCCGCGGCGGCGGGCGTCCGGGTGGACGGCGACGAGTTCGAGGCGTCCGGAGGTCCCACCGGTCACGTTCCAGCCGACGTAGCCGAGGGGACGGCCGTCGTCCTCGGCGAGAGTGATGAAGCGGTCCTCGTCCGGCGCGAGCAGGGCGGGGACCTCGGCACGGTAGTCGTCCTCCCAGCGGCCGTGGTCGTGGGCGGTGACGGTGGGCCGCGCGGCGGGGAGCGCCGTCGTGAAGAGTGGTCGGAAGACCTCGATGGTGAGGTCGGTCAGCGCCGGCAGGTCCGACGGCGCGCAATCGCGGATGAGCATGGGAGTCCTTTCGTTTCGTGAGCGTGCTGATCGGCTCCCGTCGGGGTGGACGAGAGCGGGGACGGCCCGGGGCCGTGGATCAGCGGCGCGGACGCCAGCTCGCGAAGCACTCCATGCCGACACCGTACGCCCGCGGCACGGGGACGGCGGGTACCGTCGACCCCGTGCAGGGCATCGGGATGGTCGACGAGGCGGGACGGCTCCGCCTGATCGGCGCGGGAGCTGCGGGAGCGGCGTTCGGCGTGGTCCTCGTCGTGCTCGTGCTGTCGTCGTGGACACCGGCGACCCCGACGGTGCTGGTCGTCGTCGGCGTGCCCGCGGGTGCCGCCGGCGCCGCGATCGGCGTGCTGACGACGATGCGCTCGTGGCGACTCGACGGCGGCTACGAACGCTCGGTCGAGGCGCAGCGCTGGGTGGCCGACGGGGCGGTCCCCGCCGGCGTGCCCGCCGAGGTCTGGATCCCGATGCTCCAGGCGCAGGCCGACCGCGAAGGCGCGGGGTGGGGCAAGGTGCTGCTCGGCGTGCTGTGGATCGCGATGTCGTGGTCGATGCGCGACCAGCACGGGCCGCTCGTGACGACCATGCTCGTCGGGCTCTGGGTGGGGCTGGCGCTGTGGGGCGGCGTGGTCGTCGTCCCGCGGGCCCGAGCGGCGCGGGCGCTGCTGCGTGAGCGGGTCGCCGCGCTCTCCTGACCCCACGCCCGCCGGTCCCCACGCGCTGTCCGACCGCGGCCGAGCACGGTCCGCCCTGCGCGCTGCCCGGCAGCCGGGCGGGACCGCGTGACTACGCTCGACAGCATGCAGAGTCGCACCCTGGGCCGCACCGGCCGCGCAGTCTCCCCCGTCGGCCTCGGCACCTGGCAGTTCGGTGGTGACTGGGGACCCGTCAGCGAGCAGGACGCGAACGCCGTGATGGACGCGTCCGTCGAAGCCGGTGTCTCCCTCTTCGACACCGCCGACGTGTACGGCGACGGCCGCAGCGAGCAGCTCATCGGTGCCTGGCGGGCGTCGAACTCCGAGGTGCCCCTGACCATCGCCACGAAGATGGGGCGTCGCGCCGAGCAGGAACCCGCGAACTACGTCGCCGCGAACTTCCGCGGGTGGGTGGACCGCTCCCGGACGAACCTCCGTCAGGACACCCTCGACCTCGTGCAGCTGCACTGCCCGCCGACGCCGGTCTTCGAGGACGACGCCGTGTACGACGCCCTCGACGCGCTCGTCGCCGATGGCTCGATCGCCGCCTACGGCGTCTCGGTCGAGACCGCCGACCAGGCGCTCACCGCGATCGCCCGGCCCGGCGTCGCCAGCGTCCAGATCATCCTCAACGCGTTCCGGCTCAAGCCGCTCGACCGCGTCCTCCCGGCCGCACGGGAGGCAGGGGTCGCCGTCCTCGCGCGCGTCCCGCTGGCATCGGGGTTGCTCTCCGGCAAGTACACACCGGACACGACGTTCCCCGAGCAGGACCACCGCAACTACAACCGGCACGGCGAGGCGTTCGACCAGGGCGAGACCTTCAGCGGCGTCGACTTCGAGGACGGCGTCCGCGCCGCACAGGCGTTCGCGGCGTCACTCCCCGAGGGCGTCTCGGTCCCGCAGGCTGCCATCGCGTGGGTGATCGCGCAAGACGGGGTCACCGCGGCGATCCCCGGCGCGCGCAACCCCGAGCAGGCACGGTCGAACGCCGAGGCCGCGTCGCTCCCCGAGGTCGACGGCCTCGACACGACGGTGCATGAGCTCTACGACGAGTGGTTCCGCGCCACCGTCCACGACCGGTGGTGAGCCCGGTGCGGCGCGTCGGCCGGGTCCTCGTCGCGGGTGTCGCCGCCGTGCTGCTCCTCGGCGGGTGCGCGAACGGTACCGTCGTCGGCGCGACGCACGGCGGCGTGACCGCGAGGACCTCGACCGATGCGCCGCCGTGGCCCGCCCCGACGGACCTGACGGCCCGCGCCGAGGCCGCCGGGCTGTCGAACGTCTGGGGGCAGAAGCTCGCCGAGCACGTGCACACGCACCTGACGATCCTCGACGGCGGCGAACCGGTCACGGTGCCGGGGAACATCGGGCACTCCGACCGGGCGAAGTTCGCGGCGCAGATCCACACGCACGACACCTCGGGGATCATCCACGTCGAGTCGCCCACGCAGGACACGTTCACGCTCGGGCAGTTCTTCGACGAGTGGGGGGTGTCGATCGGGCCCGCGCACGTCGGCGGCCTGCACGGCGACCTCACCGTCTGGATCGACGGGCGCCGGTTCTTCGGCAACCCGCGGTCGATCGAGCTGACGAACCTGCGGCAGGTCGTGCTCGAGGTCACCACGATCGGTGAGGTCCCGCGCCGCCCGGCCCCGTTCGACTGGCCGCCGCAGTACCACTGACGCGCTCTCCCGGCCGCGGCTGCCGCGGGTTCAGGCCTCCTTCGGGGCTGTCCAGGACAGGTCGAGCTCCCACTCCGCGACGGCACCGGCACCGAGCTGCCACACGTACTCGTTCTTCAGCTTCCGCCCGTCGTCGCGGAAGGGCCCCGTCCGGTACGGGTAGAACGCCACCGTCGGCAGGGTGCCGGGCGGCGCGGTCCGGATCGCGTTCGAGAAGTCCTTGTTCAACCGCCGCAGCTCGGCAATGACCGCGGGGCGAGCGGCGTCCGCGTCGAAGCCGTCCGCGTGTCCGCTCGCACCGGATGCCAACTGGAACGCGATGTGCAGCTGACGGTCCCCGTAGTCGTCCTCGTAGCTGATGAGCCGGTGGTTCTCCACGGCCTCGAGGAGCCCCGGATCGCCGTACACGACGTCCCGCACCACGTCGGGCGCGACCACCGCACCGTTGTAGTCGACGGAGAGGTCCGAGCGTCCGTAGTGGAACAGCAGCGGCAGGTCGAGCTCGGCGGAGTCCGCGAGCTCGTCGAACCCGTGCGACCGGAGCGTCTGCTGCAGCGAGCGCATCCGCACGACGTGCCCACGGTCGTGGATGTTGTAGCGGATCCGCGGGCTGATGTTCTCCGACCGGGTGATCGTCACGACGAGCTCGCCGCGGTCGTTCGTCTCGATGAGGTAGCCGAACGGGTTGAACTGGAACACCATCGGCAGGACGCCGTACTCCCCCTGCTTCGTGAGCGCCGCCGACAGCTCCGGCGACGCCGCGATCGCCCGCCGCAGCGCGACCGAGAACGGCGTCTCGATGCCGAGGTTGATCTCGAGGTCGCTCGCCCCGTACGACCCGAGCACCGCCTGCGCGTACTGCTCGATGTGGGCGCGCATGTTCTCGCTGATGCCCTCGCCGCCGAACGCCGCGACGATCGTGTAGCGGCTCCAGTCGAGCCGGTCGTCCTCGAACAGCGCCTTCAGGAACGGCGGGTAGCTGCAGATGATGTACGTGAAGTCGGGGCCGAACTCCCGCATCGTCTGCACGATCTTGTCGCGGTCCGGACCGATCGACTTGATCATCGACGACTCGGTGAGCGACGCCGTCACGTTCATGCCGGTCGCCCACGCCCCGAGCGAGAAGGCGTTCAGCACGAACGGCTGCTTCGGGAGGTCCTTCGCCGTCCGCGAGAACCCGAGTTGCAACAGCTGCCGGGTCGCCTGGCGCTCGTCCGGGCCGCGCACCCAGCTCGTCGGCGTGCCGCTCGAGCCGCTCGACTCGTCGACGACCACACCGCGGCGCGGGAGGCGCCCGTCGAGGCAGCGCTCCGGGATGCTCCACCGCTTGACGTACGAGTCCTTGTCCATCTCGGGCAGGCCCGCGAGCGCGGCGGCGATGCCACCGCGGGTGTCCAGACGGGAGGCACGCCCCTGTTCCTCCAGGAACGCCCGGTACGCGGGCACCCGCTTCGCCGCGCGCTCCGCCGTCCGCCAGGCACGCCAGCGCCCGAGGGTCCACCGCAGCGGCTCGATCCCCGGGGCGAGCAGGAGCTTGTGGGTCTGCACCCGCGGCATGAACAGGGCGACGAAGGTCTCGACGACCCACACGACGGAGAACACCGCCGCGCGCTTCACGAGTCCGCCCCGATCGTCATCGCCGACGCCGGACGCCGGTGCGCCAGCGGCGGTGGCGCGCTGTGCCCGAAGCGGAAGAGCATCCAGGCCATGTCACCCCCGGACTCGTCGACGCCCGCTCGCTCCACGAACGCTGCGTGCGAGCGCGGGTTCGTGATCACCGTGCCGAAGGGGTGCAGCGCGATGCCCCGCGCCGTGAAGTCGAGCCAGATGCGCATGAAGACCCGGCCGGCCTCGACGTACTCGGCCGGCGAGGAGAACGGGCCCTCCAACCAGCCGAGCTGCCGGACGCCCCGCATGGTCGCCAGGTACACGCGCTTGAACAGCCCGCCGACACCGGGCGCCTCCCACAGCCCGCGGTGCTCCATCGCGAACCGCAGCACCGGGCCGGGCATGAGCATCGTCTCGGCGGACAGACCGTCACCGGTCTCCGCGGACTGCCGCTTCGAGAAGCGCAACCAGTGCAGGATCTCCTCGTGGACGGCGTCGTTCCGGAGGTCGTCGAACAGCGTCTCCTGGTTGACCCGCACGATCTCGTCGACCGTCGCACGGTCGGCGGTCGACCGGAAGCGGTGCCCGGAGGCCGCCGCGATGTCGGCGGCGGCGGACACGGCGGCGGCGTCCACGAGGGTCGCGTCGTAGGGCCTGCGCGACGTGCGCCGCGCGGAGAACCGGGCCAGTGCCTCCCGGTCGTCCGCGGTGACCGCGTGCGGACGCAACGTGACCCGACCGAGCCGGTGCAGGTGGTCCGTCGGGTCACGGTCGAGCCGGGAGAAGTCCATCTCGGCGTGGTCGAGGTCCTCGGTCACCGCGAAGCCGTGCGCGCGGGCCACGACGTCGAGCCCCGCGAGGAAGACCCCGGCGCACACGTGCCCGAACGGGATGCCGAACGACTCGGCCGGCAAGCCCCGCCGCAGGTCGTAGTGCACGGTCGCGGTCCGGTCGTCCTCGACGCGGAGCACGATCGGCTGCGAGTTGTGCGGTGACGGGTAGTGCCGGGCGTCCTCGACGATGCCGGTCCACGGTGATGCCATCGTTCCCCCTCGGTGTCGTGCGCCGATGCTACCCACACCCCTCCGACGCGCATGCCCCCGGCGACATGCACGGGGCCCCCACGCGCCACGTGGGCGGCCACACGGGGCAGGACCACGCGTAGCCTGACGACATGACCGTGATCCGGACGGGGACCGACCTGGCCGACGTCGAGGACGTCATCCGCGGCATCGCGACCCACGGCGAGCGCTACCTCGCCCGGGTGTTCACCGTGCAGGAGCGCGTGGACACCGTCGACGACCCCGAGCGCCTCGCCGCCCGCTTCGCCGGCAAGGAGGCGGTCGTCAAGCTCCTCCGCCCGACGCGAACCGACCCCGTTCCCCTCACCGACGTCGCGGTCGTCCTCGACGAGCACGGAGCACCCACCGTCGAACTCGCCGGGGCGGCCGCGGCCCTCGCCGGGGCGATCGGCTGCGGACCGATCGCGATCTCGCTGTCGCACGAGCGCGGCCTCGCCGTCGCGACGGCCGTGGCACTGTCCGAGCGCTGACGTTGCGACGCGAGGCCCGGCGCCGCCCGCCCTCGACGTCTCTGTGCGTCCGCTCAGGCGCCTCGCGGGGTCGTGCGGTTTCGCGCACCCGGGAAGCGGCTTTCCGGGGAGCCATCCTCATTACGGTTGCCGCATGGACCAGGACCAGCAGACCAGCGCGACCGCCGTCGCGCTCGCCGACCCCAGCACCGAACAGGCCGTCCGCCGCGCCCTCGCCGACCACGGACGCCTCGTCGTCGACGCGTGGGACGTGGCCTCGATCGCGGACCTCTACGCGCTCGGGCTGACGTCGCACGCCACCGTGAACGTGATGCTCGCGGTCGAGAACGAACTCGACGTGGAGTTCCCCGACGCCGTGCTCAACCGATCGACGTTCGCGACCGTGGAGTCGATCGTGCACGCCGCCGGGCTCGCATCGTGACCGTGATCGACACGGCTCCGCCGACCGCGCCCGTCCCGGTCGTCACGGCAGCGCGCAGCGGGTCCGGACGTCGCGCTCGCCGCGCGGCGACCCCGGCCACCGCTCCCGCCTCCGCGGCGGGTGCCGCCACCGCATCTCCCGCCGCCGCTGCGGCTCCCGCCGCCGCCGCTTCTCCGGTCGCGAGCGCCGCCAGCGCCGCCGAGGCGGCCGTCACCGGCACGGACCCCTGCGGCCGGTTCGCGGCCCGCACCGCGCTCGTCGCCGACGTCGCACGGCTGTTCGCCGACGAGGTGGACCGGGACGCCCGACCCCCGCGCGAGGCGATCGCCGCGATGAAGGAGCACGGCCTCCTCGCCGCGGCCGTCCCGGTGGAGCTCGGTGGCGAAGGCGCCACCGTCGCCGAGCTGTCGGTCATCGCGACCGAGCTCGGACGGGCCTGCGCCGCCACCGCGATGGTCTTCGCGATGCACCAGGGCCAGGCGATGGCCCTGTGGCGGCACGGCGGCGACGGTGCCGGCGTGACCGACCTCGTGGCACGGGTGCGCGAGGGTGCGCTGCTCGCGTCCTCGACCACCGAGCGCGGCATCGGCGGCGACGCCCGCCGGAGCACCTGCGCCCTGGAGCCCGACGCCGACGGACGCATCCGGCTCCGCAAGGACGCCCCGGTCATCTCCTACGCCACCGAGGCGGACGCGATCCTCGTCACCGCTCGCCGGGACGTCGACGCCGCGGCCTCCGACCAGCGCGTCGTGGTCTGCCTGCCCGAGCAGACCACGCTCACGCAGACGTCGACGTGGGACACCCTCGGACTCCGGGGCACCTGCAGCAACGGTTGGGTGCTCGACGCGGAGACCACGGCCGACCACGTCCTCCGGGACGACTACGCCGCCGTCAGCGCCCGCACGGTGCTCCCGGTGTCGCACGTGCTCTGGGCGTCGGTGTGGCTCGGCATCGCCGCCGACGCCGCCGACCGCGCCCGCACGGCCGTCCGGAAGCAGGCACGCGCCACCGTCGGGTCGACCCCGCCCGGCGCGCTCCGGCTCGCCGAGCTGCTCGTCGAGCTGCAGTCGCTCGCCGACACCGTCCGGCACGCCGCGGAACGGTACGACGTCGTCGCCGAGGACACCGACGTCCTCGACTCCACGGCGTACGCCCTCTCCGCGAACGCCCTCAAGATCGGGGCGTCCGAGCGCGTCACCGACCTCGTCACCCGGTCCCTGCGCATCGTCGGGATCGCCGGGTACGCCGCGAGCGGTCCCGCCAGCATCGCCCGACACCTCCGAGACGCCCACGGCGCCGCCGTCATGGTGAGCAACGACCGTCTCCTCCACAACGACGCCGGCATGGCGCTCATGACGGGAGCACTCCTGTGACCATCCACCTCGACCACGACACCGCCGCGCCCGCCGTGGACAGCGCCGACGCCCTCGGCGCGGCCCGCGCCGAGCTGCGCGGCCGCCTGCTCGCCGACGGCGTCCTCCTCGACCTCGGCTCCCCCGGCCTCTACGGCCGCACGGGGGTGTTCGAGCGCGTGTACTCCGCCGTCGACGCCGCCGCGGTCCGCAGCCAGGCCGACCTCGACGCCGAGGTCCTGCGCTTCCCGCCGGTCGAGCCGCTGGCGTCCTTCGAGCGGACCGACTACATCGCCTCGTTCCCGGACCTCGCCGCCTCCATCTCCGGGTTCACCGGGGACGACCGGACGCACCGGGCGCTCCTGGCCGCCCGCGAGCGCGGGGAGCGCTGGGAGGGCTTCCTCGAACCCGCGGACCTCATGCTGACGCCGGCCGTCTGCCACCCCGTGTACGGCCTGGTCGGTGACTCGGTGCCCGAGGGCGGCCGCTCGTTCGACATCCTCGGCGACTCGTTCCGCCGTGAGCCGTCACTCGACCCGATGCGGCTCCAGGCGTTCCACATGCACGAGTTCGTGCACATCGGGACGCCCGCGTCCGCGAAGGCGCACCGCGATGACCGCATCCCGGTGATGCGCGCACTGCTCGAGTCGTTCGGCCTCGAGATCGACGTCGTGCCCGCGAACGACCCGTTCTTCGGCCGGGTCGGCCAGATGCTTGCCCGCAACCAGGTCGAGCAGGCGCTGAAGTTCGAGTTCGTGACCCCGGTCTACGGCCCGGACCACGACGCGACCGCCATCAGCTCCGCGAACCTGCACGAGGACCACTTCGGCACCGCGTTCGGCATCCGGAGCGCGGACGGCGCCGTCGCCCACAGTGCCTGCATCGCGTTCGGCCTGGAGCGCATCACCATCGCGCTCTTCGCCGCGCACGGCACCGACCCCGACGAGTGGCCGGCTGCCGTCCGCTCGGCGCTGGCGCTGTGAGCACCCTGCACGGTTGGTCCGGCTCCCCAGCCGTCCGCGTGGCCGTGCAGCTGCCGCCCGCCGCGCGGGCCGGGGTGGTGGTCGTCCCACCGCTCGGACAGGAGGGCGTGATCGCGTACCGCACCCTCCGCCTGCTGGCGGACCGCCTGGAGGCCCGTGGCGTGGCCGCGGTGCGCTACGACCCGTCCGGACGTGGTGACGCCGCCCCCGACACCGACCCGCACGCGCAGGTCCGGTCCGCGGGACACGCGGCCGCGCTGCTCCGCAGCACGGGTGTCGAGCGGATCGCCTTCGTCGGGCTGGCCTCCGCGGCGTTGATCGCCGCCGAGGCTGCCGGGGACGACGACGCGCTCGTCGTGTGGGACGCGCCGGCGTCCGGTCGTGCGTGGCTCCGCGGCCAACGGGCGCTCGCGACCATGACGATCGGTCCCGACCGCGTGGTCGACGGGTACGAGACGCTCGTCGGCATCGACCTGGACGCGGCCGAGGCGGACGTGCTCGGCGCGCTCGCCTACACCCCGCGGTCCGCGCCGACCGTGGCGTTCGTCCGCGAGGGTGCTCCGGCGCCCCGTGCGCTCGGCCCGGTCGAGCGGATCGAGGTCACCGGCAGCGCCGAGCTCCTCGACCGCACGAGCATGCACGCCCGGATCCCCGACGCCGCGGTGGACGCCGTGGTCTCCTGGCTCGACACCTGGGCCCCGGCGGCCCCCGTGCCCGTCCGGGAACCCGCACTGCACGAGGTGCTCGACGTCGACGGGCGGGTGTCGGAGCGCATGGTCCGGATCGGTCCCGAGGCCCTGTTCGGCATCGAGACGGTCTCGTCCGCGCAGCACCACGACGCTCCGACCGTCCTGCTGCACAACGGCTCGGCCGAGCACCGGGTGGGTGCCACGGACTACCAGGTCGCACTCGCCCGGGACCTCGCGCGCGACGGCGCACGGGTGCTCCGCATCGACCGACGCGGCACCGGCGAGAGCTCGGTGGTGCGCGCGGACGAGCGGGACTTCATGTTCGCGCAGGAGTGGATCGACGACCAGTCGGCGGTCGTCGACGCGCTCGACGTCCCGCCGGAGCGGCTCGCCCTCGTCGGGATGTGCGCCGGCGCCTGGCTCGCCGGTCGTGCGGTCGAGGAGGCTCCGCGGCTCGTCGTGGAGATCAGCCCGAACGACTACCGACGGACGCCGGCGGCCCCGGGGAGTTACGCGGACCACGTCCGTGCGGTGGACTCCCCGTCCGCCCGACGCCTCCGGGTCCGGGAGCTCTACAACCGCTGGGTGCCCGAACGACTCCGTGCGCGCATCGCTCGTCGGGACCGGGTGGGCGGTGTGGTGAGCCACGTCCGTCCGCTCGTGCAGCACGGCACCGACGTCGTGCTCGTCGTGGCACCGGAGGACGCCGAGCTGTTCGACCGGCTCGGCGGCCGCCGCGCGGTGAAGCGGTGGTCGGGCCAGGTGGACGTCGTGCGGGTGCCGGAGGGCGACCACGCGCTGTTCTCCCCCGCCATGCGCGCCGCCGTCCGGGCCGAGGTCCGCTCCCGCGTCGCCGCGACGTTCCCCGCCCACGTCTGACGTCCCTGCTCCACGAAACGCGCGCGTTTCGACGTCCCGCCCGTCGTTCGACACGTGGCACGTCGAAACGCGCGCGTTTCGTGGGCCCCGAGGTCCGGGTCAGGCGGCGAGGAGCGCGGCGACCGCAGCAGGGTGCTCGACGTGGGCGAAGTGGCCGCAGTCGTCGAGGAGCACCGTCCGGGCATCGGGGACGAGTGCGCGGAGCTCGTCGAGGTCCGCGGGGCGTGCGAACACGTCGTCGCGCCCGAGCACGGCGACCACCGGGCACCCGATCGTCGCCCAGCGCCCGGTGTCGTACGCCGCAGCGGAGCGGGCAGCGGCCGTGAACCCCCGCGGCCGGAGCTCGCGCACGAACGCGTCGAGCACGCTGCGGTCGAGCCGACCGACGTGCGTGAACACCGGCGCCGCGAACAGCCGCAGCAGCCCGACGGCAGCGAGTCCGCGGAGGAGCGGGACCGCTGCACGCCCGGTCACGAGGAGTCCGGCGCGGAGGAGCGTGTAGGCCGGGAGCGTCCGGAGGGCCCGCCACGGGTGCCGGGCAGCACGGACCGTGGCGGCGGTCGTCGGCGAGACGAGCAGGAGCGAGTGCACGCGCGCCGGCAGCACGACCGCGAGGTGGAGTCCGACGAACGCGCCCATCGAGTGCCCGATGACCTGTACGGGCCCGGTGCCGAGCGCGTCGAGGACCGTCGACACGGCCACGGCAGCGTCGTCGATCGACACCGGCGCCGGCGGGGTCGGTGACGCGCCCCAGCCGGGCAGGTCGAGCAGGACCACCCCGCGGCCGCGGAAGCCGTCAGCCGCGTCGAGCAGCGGTGTCCACGTGGTCCACGACCCGGCGACGCCGTGCAGGAGCAGGACGGGGTCCGGACCGGGCCGGTGGTGGACCACCACGGAGCCGACCGGGGTGGACACGGTCGTACGGTCGAGCGACCAGCGAGCGGGGTCGTCCCGAAGCGGGGACGGCGCGTAGGCGCCGTTGCGCGGAGCGACCGCGCCGTCGACCGGTCGTCCGTCGGTGAGCCGCACCGTGCCTCCAGTCCGTCCGGACGCGTCAGCGTCCTCAGGAGGGGTTCGGAACGCTAGCCGACGGCGACGGGTGCCGCGCAGGCGGCGAGCCGGTCGAGGGCAGCGCGGTACTCGGCGACGTCGCGCTGCAGGCCGGGCTCGGTGATGATCGACGCCTTGATGCGCCCCTGCACGTCGATGACGAAGGTCGCCCGGGTGGCGAAGCCCTTCTTGTCGAGGAACACGCCGTACTCCTTCGACACCGCGCCGTGCGGCCAGAAGTCCGCGAGGAGCTCGAAGTCGTAGCCGTTGGCCTCGGCGAAGGAGCGGAGCGTGGCCTTCGAGTCGACGGAGATGCCGATGAGCTCGACACGCTGGTCCTGGAACATCGCGATGTTGTCCTGCAGGACGCAGAGCTCGTTGGTGCAGCCGGACGAGAACGCGAGGGGGAAGAAGACGAGGGCGACGGGGCGGATGCCGCGGAAGTCGCTGAGGCGGACGTGCTCGCCGAACTGGTTCGGGAGCTCGAAGTCCGGCGCGAGGGAGCCGATCTCCAGTGCCATCGGTGCGTGTGCTTCTTCCTCGGGCGTGGTGTGTGCCCGTGTCCCGTGCAGGCGCGGGTCACGCGTGCACGATCGGCAATCGTACGCCGACGTCACCCGAATGCAAGCGCACGTCCACGTGCACGTCACCATCAGGCTCACGGTCGGTGGTGGGGCCTAGAGTGGTGGGGGTTTCCCTCAGGTCCGACCCGACCGCCGGAACCCGCCATGTCCACCACCACGAGAACGAACGAGGTCAAGGGTGACGGTGAACGACCAGGACCCGTACAGCGCCGGCAGCAACGACCAGGACCCGGAGGAGACCGCCGAGTGGCGTGAGTCCCTCGACGGTCTGGTGCAGACCCACGGCCACCAGCGTGGCCGCGAGATCATGCTCAGCCTGCTCAAGCGGTCCAAGGAACTGCACCTCGGTGTGCCGATGGTCCCCACGACGGACTACGTGAACACCATCGCTCCGGAGAACGAGCCCGAGTTCCCCGGCGACGAGGAGCTCGAGCGCCGCTACCGCCGGTGGATCCGCTGGAACGCCGCGATCACGGTGCACCGTGCCCAGCGCCCGGGCATCGCCGTGGGCGGGCACATCTCGACCTACGCGTCGAGCGCCGCGATGTACGAGGTCGGCTACAACCACTTCTTCCGCGCGCAGGACCACCCCTCCGGCGGCGACCAGGTCTTCTTCCAGGGCCACGCCTCCCCCGGCATGTACGCCCGCGCCTACATGGAGGGCCGCCTCAGCGAGGACCAGCTCGACGGCTTCCGGCAGGAGAAGTCCCACGCCGGCGGCGGGCTGTCCTCGTACCCGCACCCGCGTCTCATGCCGCACTTCTGGCAGTTCCCGACCGTGTCGATGGGCATCGGCCCGATCAACGCGATCTACCAGGCGCAGCAGGCCAAGTACCTGTCGAACCGTGGCATCAAGGACGCGTCCGACCAGCAGGTCTGGGCGTTCCTCGGCGACGGCGAGATGGACGAGGTCGAGTCGCGCGGGCAGCTCCAGGTCGCCGCGAACGACGGTCTCGACAACCTGAACTTCGTGATCAACTGCAACCTGCAGCGTCTCGACGGTCCGGTGCGCGGCAACGGCAAGATCATCCAGGAGCTCGAGGCGTTCTTCCGCGGTGCCGGCTGGAACGTCATCAAGGTCGTCTGGGGCCGTGAATGGGACGACCTGCTCGCCCGCGACACCGAGGGTGCGCTGCTCAACCTCATGAACGCCACGCCGGACGGCGACTACCAGACGTACAAGGCCGAGAACGGCGCCTACGTCCGCGAGAACTTCTTCGGGCGCGACCCGAAGGCGCTCGAGCTGGTCAAGGACTACACCGACGACCAGATCTGGAACCTCAAGCGCGGTGGCCACGACTACCGCAAGGTCTACGCCGCGTTCAAGGCCGCGACCGAGCACAAGGGCCAGCCGACCGTCATCCTCGCGAAGACGGTCAAGGGCTACGGCCTCGGCCCGAGCTTCGAGGGCCGCAACGCGACCCACCAGATGAAGAAGCTCACGCTCGACAACCTCAAGCAGTTCCGCGACGAGATGCGCATCCCGATCTCCGACGCGCAGCTCGAGGAGAACCCCTACACGCCGCCGTACTACCACCCGGGGAACGACGACGAGGCGATCCAGTACATGCACGAGCGCCGCCGCGAACTCGGTGGCTACGTGCCGGAGCGCCGGACGAAGTACACGCAGGTCACCCTGCCCGACGACTCGAAGTACCAGGTCGTCAAGAAGGGCTCCGGCAAGCAGGAGGTCGCCACCACGATGGCGTTCGCCCGCCTGCTCAAGGACCTGCTGCGCTCGCCCGACTTCGGTGACCGCGTCGTCCCGATCATCCCGGACGAGGCGCGCACGTTCGGCATGGACGCGTACTTCCCGACCGCGAAGATCTACAACCCGAACGGTCAGCACTACACGTCGGTCGACCGCGAGCTCCTCCTGGCCTACAAGGAGAGCCCGCAGGGCCAGATCATCCACGTCGGCATCAACGAGGCGGGCGCCCTCGCGGCGTTCACCGCGGTCGGCACCTCGTACTCGACGCAGGGCGAGCCGCTCATCCCGGTCTACGTCTTCTACTCGATGTTCGGGTTCCAGCGCACCGGTGACGCGATCTGGGCCGCCGGCGACCAGATGACCCGCGGGTTCATGATCGGCGCGACCGCCGGCCGGACGACCCTGACGGGTGAGGGCCTCCAGCACGCCGACGGCCACTCGCTGCTCCTCGCGGCGACGAACCCGGCCGTCGTGTCCTACGACCCCGCCTACGGGTACGAGATCGGCCACATCGTGAAGGCCGGCCTCGAGCGCATGTACGGCACGAACGAGGACGGCTCGCCGAAGCACGCCGACCCGAACGTCATGTACTACCTCACGGTCTACAACGAGCCGCTCGTCCAGCCGGCCGAGCCGGAGGGCGTCGACGCCGAGGGCATCGTCAAGGGCATGTACCTCCTCAAGCCGAGCGAGCAGGACGGGCCGAAGGCACAGCTCCTCGCCTCCGGTGTCGCCGTGCCGTGGATCCTCGAGGCGCAGCAGCTCCTCGCCGAGGACTGGGGCGTGTCGGCGGACGTCTGGAGCGTCACGAGCTGGGGTGAGCTGTACCGCGACGGTCTCGACGCGGAGCAGCACGCGTTCCTCAACCCGAACGAGGCCCCTCGGACGCCGTACGTCACCGAGCGCCTGCTCGGTACCGAGGGCCCGGTCGTGGCGGTGAGCGACTTCATGCACCAGGTGCAGGAGCAGATCCGCCCGTTCGTGCCGACCGACTACGCCACGCTCGGCGCCGACGGTTTCGGCTTCTCGGACACCCGTCCGGCAGCCCGCCGCTTCTTCCACATCGACGGCCCCTCGGTCGTCGTGCGGACGCTGCAGCAGCTCGCGAAGCAGGGCAAGGTCGACCACGCCCTCGTGCAGCAGGCCATCGACAAGTACCGCCTGCACGACGTCACCGCCGGCACCACCGGCAGCGCGGGCGGCGAGAGCTGAGTTGTCGACTCCCCGCACCGACCCTGCCGTGAGCCAGCAGAGCGACCGCGACCGCGCGCTCTCCTGGCTCCGGCAGGTGTCGGGCGAACTCTCCACCGCGACGATCAAGCGGCTCGAGGACACGCTGCCCTGGTACAGCGAGATGCCGCCGGGTCGTCGTTCGGCCGTGGGCCTCGTCGCACAGGCCGGCATCACGTCGTTCATCAGCTGGCTCGAGGGCACCGCGTCCACCCCGTGGATCGCCGCGGCCGACGTCTTC
This sequence comes from Curtobacterium sp. 458, assembly GCF_030406605.1. Lineage (NCBI taxonomy): Bacteria > Bacillati > Actinomycetota > Actinomycetes > Micrococcales > Microbacteriaceae > Curtobacterium > Curtobacterium sp. 458. The sequence continues at coordinate 3,160,644 of NZ_CP129104.1, forward strand.
GGCTCGGCACCGCGTGAACTCCTCCGCTCGGTGAGCCTGCAGCAGACCCTGCAGCTCATCCGGGTGGTCGTGACCGTGGTCGAGGAGCGCGCCAAGGACGACGAGATGCTGCAGGAGGCGATCCTCAAGTACTCGCGGGACATCGCCTTCGCGGCCGCCGACGTCTACGCCCGTGCGGCCGAGGCCCGCGGGCTCTGGGACGCCCGACTCGAGGCGCTGGTGGTCGACTCGATCCTCTCGGGCGAGTACGACGACGAGCTGCCCTCCCGGATCGCGGCGCTCGGGTGGCACGGCCACGGCGAGGTCGCGGTGCTCGTCGGCACCGCACCGAAGCAGCTCGAGGTCGACCAGATCCGCCGGACCGCGCGCCACATGGACGCCGACGTGCTCATCGGCGTGCAGGGGTCACGGCTCGTGGTCGTCATCGGCCGGGCCACCCCTCGCGACGACGTCCCCGAGGGTGAGGACCCGGTGTCCTTCACCGCGATCGCCCAGGCCCTCGAGCCGTCGTTCGGTGAGGGCCACCTCGTGCTCGGCAACGAGGTCCCCGGTGTGGTCGACGCATCGACCAGCGCCAAGGCCGCCCTGGCCGGGTTCGCCGTGGCGCGGGCGTGGCGCGGGGCACCCCGTCCGGCACTCGCCGACGACCTGCTGCCCGAACGGGCCCTCGCCGGCGATCCGCTCGCACGGTCCGCCCTCGTCCAGCGTATCTACGTCCCGCTCAAGGACCAGTCGACCGAGCTCCTGCAGACGCTCTGGTGCTACCTCGACACGGGGCGCTCGCTCGAGGCCACCGCCCGTGAGCTCTTCGTGCACCCGAACACCGTCCGGTACCGCCTCCGTCGCGTGGCGGACATCATCGGATGGGACGCCACGCACGCCCGCGACGCCCTCATCGTCCAGTCGGCACTCATCCTCGGCGCCATGTCCGAGTCGGCGTCCGGCCGGCGCCGTCTGCCCCAGCGCCGTTGAGCCGTACGGCACCCGCTGCCGTGGGTCGGCCCCGGAACGCATCGCAGGTTGTAGGACATCGCACAATGTCGCGCGGGGATTCGTGTGGGAAGCCCACACGGACCCCGCGTGCCGTCCCCGGCAGGATTGTCCGGTGATCGTCGTCGTCGCGCCCGGACAGGGCTCCCAGACCCCAGGTTTCCTCGCCCCCTGGCTCGAGGACCCCGCAGTCCGTGACCGTGTCGGAGCCTGGTCGGACGCCGTCGGCGTCGACCTCGTCGAACACGGCACCGTCTCGGACGCCGAGACGATCAAGGACACCGCGCTCGCGCAGCCGCTCATCGTGGCCGCCGGGCTGATCACCGCCGACGCACTGCTCGCCGACGGTCGCCGCGAGCTGGTCGGTGGCGTGGCCGGACACTCGGTCGGCGAGTTCACCGCCGCCGCCGTCGCCGGCATCATCGAGCCGACCGACGCCCTGACGCTCGTCGCCGAACGCGGCCGCGCGATGGCGGACGCCGCAGCGCTCGAACCGACCTCCATGGCCGCGGTCCTCGGTGGCGACGCGGACGCGGTCGCCGCAGCGCTCGACGCCCGCGGTCTCGTGCCCGCGAACCACAACGGCGGCGGCCAGACCGTCGTCGCCGGAGCTGCCGACGCGATCGCCGACCTCGCTGCGGACCCGCCGGCGAAGGCCCGGGTCGTGCCGCTGGCCGTCGCGGGTGCGTTCCACACGCGGTACATGGCCCCGGCGGTCGACCGTGTCGCGCCGGTGGCCGCGGCCGCCACGGTGCAGGACCCCACGCTCCCGATCTGGACCAACGCCGACGGCTCCCGCGTCGACGACGGCCGACAGTTCGTCGACCTGATGGTCCAGCAGATCGCGAACCCCGTGCACTGGGACGCCGTGATGGAGACGTTCTCCGCCGCCGGCGTCACCGGCATCATCGAACTGGCCCCGGCCGGTGCGCTGGTCGGCCTCGCCAAGCGCGGCCTCCGCGGCACCCCGACCGTGGCGATCAAGACCCCCGACGACCTGCCCGCAGCCATCGAGCTGCTGCAGGCCGCGAAGACGGAAGCAGAGGCGACCGCGTGACGGACGCGACCGACAGCACCAACCCGACCCGTGCCTCCCGGCCGATGCTCCAGCAGCGTCGCGGCCACGAGTTCACCCGCATCCTCGCGTACGGCGCCGCCCGCGGCGAGAACGTCGTGCCGAACGACGACCTGGTCGGCCCGATCGACTCCTCCGACGAGTGGATCCGGCAGCGCACCGGCATCGTCACGCGCAAGCGTGCAGGAGCCGACACCGAGGCCGTCGACCTCGCCGAGGCCGCCGCACGTGAGGCCATCGCGAAGGCCGGCATCGAGCCGTCGCAGATCGGTGTCGTCCTGGTGAGCACCGTGACGCACACGGTCGCGACCCCGTCGATGGCCTCGCTGCTCGCCGAGCGGATCGGCGCGACCCCCGCCGCCGCGTACGACGTCAGCGCCGCGTGCGCCGGGTACGCGTACGGCATCGCGCAGGCCGACTCGTTCATCAAGTCCGGCCTCGCCGACCACGTCCTGGTCATCGGTGCCGAGAAGCTCAGCGACGTCGTCGACCCGACCGACCGCTCGATCTCGTTCCTCCTCGGGGACGGCGCCGGTGCGGCCGTCGTCGGTCCGAGCGAGTTCCCCGGCATCGCGCCGACGATCTGGGGTTCGGACGGCTCGAAGTGGGACGCGATCGGCATGACCGCGACCTACAACGAGTGGGCAGCCGGCGCGCCGCGCCCGACGATGCGGCAGGCCGGTCAGACGGTGTTCCGCTGGGCCGTCTGGGAGATGGTGAAGGTCGCCCGCGAGGCGATCGAGGCCGCGGGCGTCCGCCCGGAGGACCTCGCCGCGTTCGTGCCGCACCAGGCCAACATCCGCATCATCGACGAGTTCGCCAAGCAGCTCGGTCTGCCCGACACGGTGGCCATCGCCCGCGACATCACGACCACCGGCAACACCTCCGCCGCGAGCATCCCGCTCGCGACCCACCGGCTGCTCGAGGAACACCCCGAGCTGTCCGGCGGCCTGGCCCTGCAGATCGGCTTCGGTGCCGGTCTCGTGTTCGGCGCCCAGGTCGTCGTCCTCCCCTAGTCCCCGAGCCTCCGCGCACGAGCACTGCCCGTGCCCTAGGCTGGTCCACGGTCAAACGACACCCCCCTCAAGGAGAATCCCCATGGCCCTGTCCAACGAAGAAGTCCTCGCCGGCCTGGCCGAGCTGATCAACGACGAGACCGGCATCGCGACCGACACCGTCGCCGCCGACAAGTCGTTCACCGACGACCTCGACATCGACTCCATCTCGATGATGACCATCGTCGTGAACGCCGAGGAGAAGTTCGACGTGAAGATCCCGGACGAAGAGGTCAAGAACCTCAAGACCGTGGGCGACGCCGTCGACTACATCGTCAAGGCGCAGGCCTGACGCGAGCTTCCTGAGCGCCGCGGCCCCGGCGGAACAGCCGCGGGCCGCGGCGCTCGACTCGTCCACCCCCGGACCGGCAGCGCCGGCCCGACCCGGCCCGGCGTTCGTCGGTCCGACCCGGCCCGGCGTTCGTCGGTCCGACCCGGCTCCGTCCGGCTCCGCCACGAGCGGCCGGACGTCCTCACGAAAGAACACGTCGTTCCATGACCAACAAGACCGTCGTCGTCACCGGGATCGGTGCGATCACACCCCTCGCCGCGACCGCCCCGGAGACGTGGGAGGCGCTGCTCGCCGGCAAGTCCGGCATCACCCGCATCGAGGACCCGCGCTACGCCGAGCTCGAACTCCCCGTGGAGTTCGCCGGCCAGGCGCGCCGCTTCGTCACCGACCAGCTCACCCGTCCGGAGACCAAGCGCTTCGACCCCTCGTCGCAGCTCTCGCTCATCGCCGCCCGCGAAGCCTGGGCCGACGCCGGCATCGACGCCGAGTCCGTCGTGCCCGAGCGCCTCATCGTCGACTGGGCGACCGGCATCGGCGGCGTCAACACGCTCCTCGACGCCTGGGACACCCTGCGCGAGAAGGGTCCGCGCCGCGTCATGCCGATGACGGTGCCGATGCTCATGGCGAACGGCCCGGCCGCCGCCATCGAGATGGAGTTCGGCGCCCGCGGCGGTGCTCGCACGTACCTCTCCGCCTGCGCCTCCTCCACCGAGTCCCTCGCCGAGGCGTACCGCCACGTCGCGACCGGCGAGGCCGACATCGTCATCGCCGGTGGCGCCGAGGCCGCGCTGCACCCGCTGCCGCTCGCCGCGTTCGCAGCGATGCAGGCGCTGTCGCGTCGCAACGACTCCCCCGAGACGGCTTCGCGCCCGTACGACGTCACGCGCGACGGCTTCGTGCTCGGAGACGGCGCCGCGGCGCTCATCCTCGAGACCAAGGAGCACGCGGAGGCACGCGGCGCGAAGATCTACGCCGAGATCGCCGGTGCCGGAATCACGTCGGACGCGTTCCACATCACCGCGCCGGACCCCGAGGGCAGCGCCGCCGCCCGTGCGGTCCTCCAGGCGCTCGAGCACGCCGGTGCCGCCCGCGAGGACGTCGTCCACGTCAACGCGCACGCCACCTCCACGCCGGTGGGTGACGTCGCCGAGTACCACGCCATGCGTCGCGTCTTCGGCGACCACCTCGACGACGTCGTGGTCTCGGCCACGAAGGCGTCGACGGGGCACCTGCTCGGTGGCGCCGGCGCGATCGAGGCCGTGTTCACGGTCCTCGCGCTGCACAACCGGGTGGCGCCGCCGACGATCAACCTCACGGACCAGGACCCGGAGATCGTCATGGACGTGGCGCGCGAGCCGCGCCAGCTGCCGGACGGCGACCTGCTGGCGGTGAGCAACTCGTTCGGCTTCGGCGGGCACAACGCCGTGGTGGCGTTCCGCAACGCGTAGTCGCGCCGGTCGCGCTGGTCGCGTCCGCGACGCCGGTCGCGCCGGTCGCGTTCGTTCCGGCCTGGAGGCCCGCCCCGCATCGTCGGGGCGGGCCTCCAGCTGGTTCCGTGGCCGGTCTGGTGCCGTGCCGCCGGGCGGCCAGGTCGGGCCTGGGTAGCGCGAGCCCGCTCCCACGAAAGCGACAGGTTCCGCGCGTGCCGTCACGACCTTCTGTCGCTTTCGTCGACCGCGACCTGTCGCCATCGCGAAGGCGACAGATGAGCGCTGGCGCAGGCCAACGAAGTGTCGCTTTCGGCATCGGGCAAGCCGGCCGGACTCGGGCAGCGTCGTACGCGGCTCTCGGCGGTGCGGGGACGACGAACGCCGCCGGGCACGAGGCCGGGCGGCGTTCGAGGGAGCGGAGGAAGCGCGGGAGCGGGTCAGCCGACGCGGTGGAGCCAGACGACGGGGTTGCCCTCGGCGGCGTGACGGAACGGCTCGAGTTCGTCGTCCCAGGCCTGACCGAGCGCCAGGCGCAGTTCGCGGTGGAGTTCGAGCGCGTTGCTGCCGGCGACCTCCATGGCGTAGCGGACGCGGTCCTCGGGCACGACCATGTTGCCCGTCACGTCGGTCTGCGCGTAGAACACTCCGAGGTCGGGCGTGTGCATCCAGCGGCCGCCGTCCGAGGTGCTGGTCGGCTCCTCGGTGACCTCGTACCGCAGGTGCTCCCAGCCGCGCAGGGCAGAAGCGATCGCCGCACCGGTACCGACCGAGCCGGTCCACGTGAACTCGGTGCGTCGCGCGCCGTCCTGCGCGGGCTGGTCGAGCCACGAGAAGTTCACGGCACGACTCATGGCGCGACCTGCTGCCCATTCGACGTGCGGGCAGAGCGCGCGTGGTGCGGAGTGCACGTAGAGCACCCCGGTCGTCGTTCCGTTCACGATTCCTCCGATTCGTCAGGTGCGACTTCCCCATCGACCTGAGCACTCGGAACCGTCCGCGGAACCATCGGTATGCGATTGTGATGTCCTGGCGGACACGCCCATTATGCAGCGTCAGCGCTGGGAACGCCAGGTCGACGCCGGCATCAGTGCAGAACCGCTCCGGAGGCGTCCACGGGGTGCCGCTCCCCCGCGGTGACCGCTGCTGCGATGCGGTTCTCCGGGGGCGGCACCGGGCAGGCGAACAAGTACGAGAAGGCGCACGGCGGCAGGACGACGGTGTTCCAGTCGAGGACGACGTCGGCGGCCTCGCCCGGGTCGTCGAGGTACAGGAAGCGGCCCATCGAGTACGTGCTCGACGGATCGGTCTCGGGCAGGGCGCTCGTGGCGTCCTGCACGATGAGCTGCAACCGCGGGACACCGCGGAACGCGGCGGACCGGACCACCACGAGGCGCACGGCGACGTCGCCGACCGTGGTGTCGACGTGCCCGGCGACCGGGAGCGCGACGCCGGCGGCGTCGAGGACGGCACCACGGGCCTCCAGGCCGTCACGCACCGGCACGTACCTGCCGGCGGTGACCCACGCGGCGTCGTGGTCGAAGCGGGCGATCCCGGCGAAGCGACCGATCGCCTCCGAGGCAGGGTCCCACACGCGCAGCGTGCGGTCCGTCACGGTGCCGGCGAGGCCGTCCGGGAAGGTCACCACCGAGGGCACCACGGCCTGGTCACCCGCGACGAGGACGGTGCCGTCGACCGGGACGTCGTCGACGACCACCCCGTCCGCGGAGTCCGCGGTGACGGTCAGGCCGCCCGGCGCCGGAGCCCAGCGGCCGGGCACCGGCCACACCGGCTGCTCGACGTCGACCTGCTGTGCGTTCACGAGGGCGAGCGGGCCGCGGGGTCCGCGCGCCCAACGGTCCCGGTCCGCGACGTGGTCGGCGAGGTCGGTCACAGCTGCTCTTGCCGCGGGTAGATGACCTTCTGGACGATGATGATCACCGACGCGGCGATCGGCACCGCGACGAGTGCGCCGAGCACACCGCCGATGGTGCCGCCCGCGACCGCGGCGATGACCACGAGGGCGCCGGGCACCTGCACCGCACGCGACATGATGCGCGGGGAGATGACGTACGCCTCGACCTGCATGTACACGAGGTAGTACACCGCTGCGGTCAGCGCCGTCGCCGGTGAGGCGAACAGGCACAGCAACGAGATCACGACCGCGGCGCTGAGCGTCCCGACGAGCGGGATCAGCGAGCCGAGGAAGGCGAAGGACGCGAGCAGCACCGGCAGCGGGGCGCCGATGATGAGGAGGAAGACCAGGCTGAGGACGCCGTTGATGAGCGCCTGCGAGATCTGCCCGACCACGTAGCGGCCGACGGCCTGGGTGATCTGCTCGCTGACGTCGACGAAGTTCTCGCGGCGGGACGCGGGCACGAACCGGTAGGTCATCGACTTCAGCCCACGCATCGACGCGAGGAAGTAGAGCATCAGGATGAGCACGATGAGCGCGCCCGTGAGCCCGGACAGGATGCCGCCACCGACCGCGAGGATGCCGCCGCCGAGGTTGAGCAAGTTGCTCGGGTTCTCCACGAACGACTGCACGGACTGCAGCGCGTGGTCGATGTCGAACGACCCGCTGAACTGCTTCGAGAGGTCCTGGAACCAGTCCTGCTGCGAGATGTCCTGGATGATGTCCGGGAAGTTCTGGATGAGGTTCGTCGCCTGCTGGATCAGGATCGGCACCACCGCGAAGATGACGCCGACGAACGCTGCGAGCACCGCGACGACCACCGCGAGGATGGCCGTCCAGCGCGGGATGAACCGTTCGAGGAACGACACGAGGGGGTCGATGCCGAGCGCCAGGAACAGCGCGACACCGATGTAGACGAGGACGGTGCTGAGCTCGCGGACGACGGCGCCGGCCGCGAGGGCGACGAGCACGCCGATCGCGCCCATGAAGCCGATGCGGAACGCGTTGACGCGGACGCCGGTGCCGCCGCGGGTCACCTCGAACGTGACGTTCGGGGTCGGCCCGAGTGGTTCGTGGTCGTGGGGCTTGCGCCGTGGGAGCTGCATGCGGGTCGGCCTTGTCTCGTTGTGCGGGCCTGCTCGAACCCGCGTCGGGATCGAGGGCGGGCCCAGTCGGTCGGACTTGCTCGAACCCGCGTCGGGATCGTAGGGCGGGCCCAGTCGGTCGGACTTGCTCGAACCCGCGTCGGGATCGTAGGGCGGGCGGGACTCGAACCCGCGGATCGTTCGGTTATGAGCCGACTGCCTTGACCAGCTTGGCTACCGCCCCTCGCCGGCGACCCGTCAGGCCACCGGCTCCCCACGATACAGCGCCTCGAACGTCGCGAGCGTGCGGTTGATGTCGTGTGGCTGGATCATCTCGAGACTCCGCTGCCGCATGGCGACGTAGTCCTCGTCCGATGCGGTGAGCACCGTCGTGAGCTTCTCGGCGAGGTCGCGTTCGTCACCGGGACGGAACAGGTACCCGTTGCCGTCGACCAGGTGCGGCAGCGCCATCGAGTCGGCCGCGACCACCGGCAGCCCGGACGCCATGCCCTCGAGCGACGAGATGCTCTGCAGCTCTGCCGTCGACGGCATCGCGAAGACAGTCGCGTTGGTGAGTGCGGTGCGCTTGTCCTCGTCGGTCACGAACCCCGCGAAGCGCACCCGGTCCTCGAGGCCGAGCTCGCGGGTGAGCGCGGTCAGCTTCGGGATCATCTCGCCGCCGCCGACGATGGTCAGGTGCGCGTGCAGCTCCGCCGGGAGCAGCGGCAGCGCGCGGACGAGGACGTCGAGGTTCTTCTCCGGCGCGACCCGACCGACGAACACGATCTCGTTGTTCACGGGACGGCCCTCGCGGGCGACGTACCGTGTGACGTCGAGTCCGCAGGAGATCGCGAGGACGCGCTGCCCGGCGATGGCCTTCCGCAGGTAGTCGGCCGCGAGGTTCGTCGGCGTCGTGATCGCGTCGGCGATGCGGTACGTCTTCGCTGCGTCGCGCCAGGCGATCCGGATCGCGGTCGGGATGATCCACTTGCTCAGCGGCACGTAGTCGAGCAGGTTCTCCGGCATGAAGTGGTTCGTCGCGACGACGCGGATGCCGCGGTCGTGTGCTTCACGGGCGACGCCGCGGCCGACGACGATGTGGGACTGGATGTGCACGACGTCGGGGCGGACGGCGTCGAGGATGGGCGCGGTGAGCTTCCGGACGCTCCACGGCCAGACGAACCGGAGCCAGGCGTGCGTCGGCCACTTGTACGACTTCAACCGGTGGACGACGAGCTGGACGCCGCGGTGCTCCTCTTCGGCGGTGCCGTGGTGGCTCGAGGACGCGGGCGCGACGACGTGGACCTCGTGGCCGCGCTCGGCGAGCCCGACGGCGAGCTGCTCGGCGAAGGTCGCGGCGCCGTTGACGTCGGGCGGGAAGGTGTCCGCCGCGATGAGGACCCGCAGCGGTCGGCGTCCGGCCGTCGCACCCGTCGACTCGGCGGTGGCGGTGGTGGCATCTGCTGACACGGCGGGCAAGGTCCTCTCGTGGGCGGTGTCCTGGTCGGTGTGGAACGCTACCGTATGCGCTCCCGGCCCGGCGTCCGCCTCGCGGTGGACCCTGGGCCGCCCACGTCACCACCCTGCACGTCAGGACCGTGTCTGGGGGTGGTGCTTCGCGAGGAGGAACACCCCGGTGATCGCGATGGCGGCCGCGACGACGAACCCGAGCACGGCACCGACGGGTGCGCCGGTGGCCTCGTCGAGGACGATCACGCCGATGCCGACCGCCACGATCGGGTCGATGACGGTGAGACCGGCGATCACGAGGTCGGCGGAGCCGCTCGAGTAGGCGTTCTGCACGAAGTACCCGCCGAGCGACGCGGCGACCACGACCCCGAGGATCGCGACGACCGTCAGCCAGTCGAACGTGCCGTTGAGCAGGCGGTTCAGGACGACCTTCGCCAGCGTCGCCACGAAACCGTAGAGCACGCCGGCACCGACGATGTAGTACAGCGCGTTGCGGTGCTGCGCCACGAACCGGAAGGACACGAGCACGAGCGCCAGCACGACCGCGAGGATGACGAGCACCGTGATGAGCTGCTGCCTCGTGATCGCGCTCTCGTGCCCGACGAAGGCCGCGATGCCGACGAAGATGCCGACGCCGATGATGCACGTCCACACCGCCCGGCGCGCACGACGGCCGAGCGGGACGCCGCTGGCACGCGAGGAGAACCACGTGGTGATGACGAGCGCGACGGCACCGAGCGGCTGCACGACGATGAGCGGCGCGTTGGCGATGCTGAACAGCTGCAGCACGACGGCCAACCCGAGCATGAGCGTGCCGAGCACCCAGTAGCCGCTCGACACCAGCGCGAGCACGTGCCGGATGCTGAGGCCCTTCGACTGCCGTCCGAGCCGGGCCTCGACCCGCTGGACGCCGCGACTCTGGAACTGCGCGCCGAGCGACAGGAAGACCGCACCGAGCAGTGCGACGGGGATCATGAGCGCCTGGAACGGGGTCAGGTTGCTGACCGCGTCGGGGAGCGGGAGGTCCGTCGTCACGCGTCGAGGCTACCGGTCCTCGCCGGATAACCTGGGTGAATGGCCGTCCTCCCGATCCGCATCACCGGTGAACCCGTCCTCCACGAGCGCGCCACGGAGGTGACCGAGTTCGACGACGCGCTCCGCGAGCTCGTGGCGGACATGTTCGAGACGATGGACCTGGCCCCCGGAGTCGGACTCGCCGGTCCGCAGGTCGGCATCGGCAAGCGGCTCTTCGTCTACTCATGGACCGATGATGACGAGGTCCAGCACCGCGGCGCGGCGATCAACCCCGTCCTGTGGATCACTCCCCCGGTCCCCGAGGCCGTGGAGGAACTCGACGAGGACGACGAGTCCGAGGGCTGCCTCTCGATCCCCGGTGAGCGCTTCCCGCTCCGGCGATCAGGGGGTGCGCTCCTCCGCGCGTTCGACGAGCACGGCGATCCGTTCGAGGTCGAGGCGCACGGCTGGCTCGCCCGCGTCTTCCAGCACGAGTACGACCACCTCGACGGCTACCTCTACGCGGACCGACTCGGGCACCCGTACGGCAAGCAGGTCACGAAGGCCGTCCGGAAGAACAGCTGGGGCGGACCGGGCAAGTCGTGGCTGCCCGGTCGCGACCACCCGGAGGGCTGAGCGGCCCACACCCGCGCTCCGCACGCGCGATCACCGGCCTGGAGGCACGGCTCACCCCCGGTAGGTCGCCAACGCCTCCTGCAGGCGGTCGCGTTCGGGGTGTCCGGGACAGTAGGCGAGCAGACCCGCTGCACGCTTCGCGGCGTCCGCCGTGCGGACCCGCTCGACCCACGGGCCGGCACCGCGCACCGCGCACCACGCCGCGAGTTCGTCCAGCGTCGCCGTGCCGTCGGCAGCACGGACCGCATCGGCCTGCTGGTCGGACATCGCGCTCCCGGTGGTGCGGGTCGCCGTGCACGAAGCCCGACGGTCCTCCCACGCGGCGGAGTACGTCGTGTAGGTCTCGGTCGCGTCGCCCGTCCCCCTACGGCACCTGAAGGCGAACATGACCGGCGCGGTCCCCGTCACCGCTGCGCCCGCGGCCCGGGTGCTCGACGGCTCCTCGGGTTCGGCCTCGGCGGACGTGCACGCGCTCAGCAGCACGCTCGCCGTGACGACGAGCGCCAGGGTGAGGACGGGCCGGATCGAGCGCACCTGAGAACGCTAACAGGCTCCCCCGCGTGCGACCCGAGTCTCGGCACGCCCGACCCCGAGTCTCGGTCAGCCTTCCCCCGAGTCTCGGCTCCAGCGACTCATCTCGCCCCGGGGAGCACGAGAGACGTCGCCCACCACGAGAGACGTCGCCGACGACGAGACTCGGCGCGACACCGGCAGCGGGACGCAGGCCACGCACCGCGCACGCAAAAGACCCCCACCGCGAACGGTGAGGGTCTGTCGCTCCCCGAGTTGGACTCGAACCAACAACCTGCCGGTTAACAGCCGGCTGCTCTGCCAATTGAGCTATCGAGGATCAGTTGCTCTGCTGAACAACGGGTAACAGCATAGCAGTACGCGGACCCCGCCCACCGCATCGGGAGCACACCCCGGGCGTGGCGAGCCGCCGCGACGCCGGACGACCGGCTCAGTACCCCGCGGCCGGGTCCACGACGCCGACGAAGCCCGAGCCGTCCCCGCCGAGGAACGCCGTCGTGTTCGTCCGGACGCGCTCGGCCAGGAGCGGCGCCACCATCTCCGGCGTGTCCGCCTGGTGCGGGGTGATGATCGCTCCCGGCTCGCTCCAGAGCGGATGCCCGTCCGGCAGTGGCTCCGGGTCCGTGACGTCGAGTCCAGCGGCCGCGATCGAGCCGTCCCGCAGCGCGGTGAGCAGCGCGTCGGTGTCGACGAGGCCCCCGCGCGCGATGTTCACCAGCCGCGCCGAGTCCTTCATGACGGCGAACTGGTGCGCCCCGAACAGCTTGGACGTCCCGGAGGTCATCGCGGCGGCGATCATCACGACGTCGGCGTCGGGCAGGACCTCGTCGAGCTGGTCGGTCGGCACCGTGCGGTCGGCGGACTCCACCGGCGCCGACGACCGCCGGACGACGGTCACGTGCACGTCGAACGGGCGCAGCAGCCGGATGTACTCCAGCGCGATGCCGCCGGCGCCGATCACGACGACGTTCCGGCCGTACAGCGACACGCCCTCGGGCTCCGTCGCCCACGAGGTCGCCCGGGCCCGCTTCTGGAGCACCCGGAGCGTGCCGAGCGTCAGCGCGAGGGCGTGCTCGGCCACCGGCTCGGCGTACGCACCCTTGGCGGAGGTGAACAGGACGCGGTCCCCGTGCGCCTCGATGAGCCCGGCGAAGGCGTCGACCCCGGCGAACGGGAGTTGCACCCAGGACACGTCGGGAGCGTCGTCGAGCGCCGACGCGAGTCCGTCCGGGTCGCGCGGGTCGAGCCAGACGATCCCGCGGGTGTCGGGACCGAGCGGGGCGACGGTCCCGCCGGCCTCGACGACGGCGGAGACGTGCAGGTCGGCCTCGGACGGCAGGATCGCGACCGGGCCGGCCTGCGGCGGGGCGACGGGCAGCGGAGCCCCGGCGTCGGTGACGACCGCGCGGTGCCCGCGGACCCCCTCCGACGCGGCGAAACGACCGGGCGTGGCGCTCACGCCTGCTCCTGCCGTTCCAGCCGAGCGACGGTCGCGGCCGGCACACCGAGCGACGACGCACCGGCGGATGGTGCTGAGCCGGGCCGTCGCGGAGCCGACGAACGTCGGGGCGCCGCGGGTGCACCAGCGGCACCGGTTCCGGCCGGCCGGCGCTTGACCGGGCGGGAGGCCGTGGCGGCGAGGGTCTTCACGTAGGGGTCGACCGGGTTGTCGAGCACCTCGTCGAACGTCCCGAGCCCGACGAGCCGACCGTCGGCCATGACGGCGACTCGGTCGGCGAGGGCACGTGCCTCGCGGAGGTCGCTCGACACGACGACCGCCGAGAACTGGCGACCCTGCTGCAGGTTGGCGAGGGCCTCGAGCACCGACTGCCGCACGAGCACGTCGACGCCACGGGCCGGTTCGTCGGCGACGAGCAGCTGCGGCTCGAGGATCAGCGCACGGGCGAGCGCGACACGCTGCCGCTGACCGCTCGAGAGCTCCCACGTGTTGAGGCGCATCGACCCGAGCGGCAGGTGCACGGCGTCGAGCAGCCGAGCGACCATGAGGCCCGCTTCCTTGCGGTCGAACCGGCGGTCGCGCACGTAGATCGGCTCGGCGACGGCCTCGCCGACGGTGAGGTCGGGGCTCAGCCGGTCAGCGGCGTCCTGCGGGAGGTACCCGATCCGCCCGCTCAGCCGGTCGAGCTTCCGCGACGACGCCCGCAGGCCGCGGGTCTTCTGCCCGAGGACCGTCAGTTCGCCGCCGATGATCTGGCGCCGGTACGCGCCCTCGCCCTCGCCGTGCGCGCCGAGCTGGCCGGCGATCGCCGCCGCCAACGTCGACTTGCCCGATCCGGACTCACCGAGGACGGCGAGGATCTCCCCCTGTCGCAGCGACAGGCTCACGCCGTCGACCGCGCGGATCGGTTCCCCCGCTCGGCCGCTCCGGTACTCGATCGACACGTCGTCCGCGACGACCGCCGGGCCGTTCACCGCGATCATGGGTCCCCTTCCACGCCGCCCCCTGGCGGCGGTCCGCGCGGCGACGTGGGAGACGTCGCCGCGTGTGCACAGCAGTGGAGGCGACAGCCTGGAGGCGCGGCGCGCGTCGTCGACGCGGGTCGCGCCTCCAGGCTGGCGCGGTCGGGTCAGGACCCGACGTTCTCCAGTCGCTCCAGCGTACGCCGTCGCTCGGCCTGTTCGGCCGGGTCCGGCACCGGGAGCGACGCCAGGAGACGCTGCGTGTAGGGGTGCTGCGGCGCGCCGAGGACCTGCGCGGTGGTCCCGGTCTCCACGAGGTCACCGCGGTACAGCACCGCGATCCGGTCGGAGAGCGCGCCGACCACGGCCAGGTCGTGGCTGATGAAGAGCGACGCGAACCCGAGGTCCTGCTGGAGTTCCAGGAACAGTTCGAGCACGCGTGCCTGCACCGACACGTCGAGCGCACTCGTCGGCTCGTCGGCGATGAGGAGCTTCGGCCGGAGCGCGAGCGACCGGGCGAGCGACGCGCGCTGACGCTGACCGCCGGACAGCTCGTGCGGGTAGCGGTCGCCGTACGCCGCCGGCAGCTGCACCGCCTCGAGCAGTTCGTCGACGCGCTTCCGGGCCGCTCGCGGGCTGCGGACCTCGCCGTGCACGACGAGCGGCTCGGCGACGCACTCCGCGATCGTGAGCAGTGGGTTGAACGACGTCGCCGGGTCCTGGAACACGAACCCGATGTCCTTGCGGTGCCGCTTGAAGTCCCGCTCCCGGTAACCGAGCATCTCGGTGCCGAGGACGTTCAGCGAGCCGCCCGTGACCCGGGTGAGCCCGGCGATCGCCCGACCGATGGTGGTCTTGCCCGAGCCGGACTCCCCCACCAGGCCGAGGACCTCACCGGGGCGGATCGCGAGGTCGACGCCCTTGACCGCCTTGAACGCGTGCGACCCGAGCCGGCCGGGGTACTCGATCTCGAGTCCCTTCGCCGACACGAGCGGCTCGACGTCCTCCGAGATCGCGGCTCGGCGCGCCGTGCCCGTCGAGGCCTCGAGTCGGGGCACCGCAGCGAGCAGACGCTTCGTGTAGTCGGCCTGCGGGTTCGCGAAGAGCTCGCGGACCGGGGCCTCCTCGACGATCTCGCCCTGGTACATCACGGCGACGCGGTCGGCCAGGTCGGCCACCACGCCCATGTTGTGGGTGATGATGACGATCGCCGCGCCGAACTCGTCGCGGCAGCGCCGGAGGAGGTCGAGGATCTCCGCCTGCACGGTCACGTCGAGCGCGGTGGTCGGCTCGTCGGCGATGATGACGCTCGGCTCGAGGGCCAGCGCCGACGCGATCACGACGCGCTGCTTCTGCCCGCCGGAGAACTGGTGCGGGAAGTGGTCGACGCGCTCCTCCGGGTCGGGGATCCCGACGCGGCGGAGGTAGTCGATCGCCTTCGCCCGGGCGTCCTTCTTCGAGACCCCGCCGTGGGCGCGGAGTCCCTCGGCGATCTGCCACCCGACCGTGAAGACCGGGTTGAGCGCGGTGCTCGGTTCCTGGAAGACCATCGCGCCCGCGGTGCCGCGGAGCTCGCGGAGCTTCTGCGCGCCGACGCTCACCACGTCGGTGCCGTCGAGGTACACGGCCCCGCCGAGGGTCGCGGTCTCGGGCATGAGCCGGAGCATGCTCCGCGCGGTCACCGACTTGCCCGAACCCGACTCGCCGACGAGGGCGAGGACCTCGCCCGGCCGCACGTCGATGCTGACGCCCTTGACGGCGTCGACGGCACCGTTGTCGGTGGCGAAGGTCACGGTCAGGTCGTCGACGACGGCGACCGGCTCGGCGCGCGGTGCGCGGGCGTCGGCCGGGAGGCCCGTGGTTGCGTCCGTCATGCGGCCGCTCCTTCCGTGCTGGCCGCCTGCTTGCGCGACACGAGCTGCTTCAGCCGGCGGCGGGCGCGCAGACGGGGGTCGGAGATGTCGTTGAGGCTCTCACCGATGAAGGTCACGCCGAGCACGAGCACGACGATCGCGACACCGGGGAAGACACCCGTCCACCACACGCCCGACGCGACGTCGGACAGCGCGCGGCTGAGGTCGTAGCCCCACTCGGCGCCGGCGGTCGGGCCGATGCCGAACCCGAGGAAGCCGAGGCCCGCGAGCGTCAGGATCGCGTCGCTCGCGTTGAGGGTGAGGATGAGCGGGAGGCTCCGCGTGCTGTTGCGCAGGACGTGCCTGGTCATGATCCGCCACGGGTTGGTCCCCATGACGCGGGCCGACTCGACGAACGCCTCGTTCTTCAGGCGGACGGCCTCGGCGCGGACGACCCGGAAGTACTGCGGCACGTAGACCACCGTGATCGAGATCGCCGCGGCGATGATGCCGCCCGCGTAGCTCGAGTTCCCGCCGGAGACCACGATCGAGACGACGATCGCGAGGAGCAGCGACGGGAAGGCGTAGATCGCGTCCGCGACGACGACCAGGATCCGGTCGAGCCAGCCGCCGAGGTAGCCGGAGACCATGCCGAGGATCACACCGATCGTGATCGACACGATGACCGCGACGATGACGACGAGGACGGCCGTGCGAGCGCCGTAGACGACGCGGCTGAACACGTCGAACCCACCGACCGTGGTGCCCCAGATGTGCTCGGGGCTCGGCGCCGCCGTACGCGGGAAGCCCTGGCCGTCTGCACCCTGCAGCTGGCCGAAGCTGTACGGGGCGATGAGCGGCGCGGCGATCGCGACGATGAGGTACAGGGCGCAGATGACCACGCCGGTGATGAGCATGGCACGCTGCCAGCCGGTGCTCCTGCGGAGCTGGACGACCACGGGCAGGCGCTTCCACAGCGGCTCGTGGCGGTCGACGAGGGCGGTGTCGGCCATCGCTAGAACCTCACTCTCGGGTCGATGAGCGCGGCGACGACGTCGACGACGAAGTTCGTCACCGCGACGATCACCGCGAGCATCGCGACGATGCCCTGGACCGCGACGAAGTCGCGGGCCGACAGGTACTGGTTGAGCTCGAAGCCGAGCCCGCGCCACCCGAAGGTGGTCTCGGTCAGGACGGAACCACCGAGCAGCATGGCGATCTGGAGCCCCATCACCGTGATGATCGGCACGAGGGCGGGACGGAAGGCGTGCGTCCGGACGAGCCGTGCCTCCCGGACGCCGCGCGAGCGGGCCGCATCCACGTACTCGGAACCGAGCGAGCCGATCATGTTGGCGCGCACGAGGCGGAGGAAGATGCCGGCTGTGAGCAGACCGAGCGTCAGCGCGGGCAGGACGGCGTGCGCGAGCACGTCGCCGATGATCTGGGCGTTGCCGGTGCGGAGCGCGTCGACGATGTAGATGCCGCTCGCGCCGGGGATGTTGTCGAGCACGAGGCTGACCCGGGTCGACGCGCGGTCACCGAGCGGCAACCAACCGAGCCACACCGAGAACACGAGCTTGAGGAGCAGACCGCCGAAGAACACCGGCGTCGCGTACGTCAGGATCGCGAGGGCACGGAACAGCACGTCCGGCCACTTGTCGCGGACGTACGCCGCGAGCATGCCGAGCGGGATGCCGAGGACGAGGGCGACGATGAGCGCGTAGAACACGAGCTCGGCCGTCGCGCCGCCGTACTGCAGGATGATCTCGGTGATCGGTCGGTGGTCCGTCGTCGTCTCGCCGAAGTCCAGCCGGACGATGTTGCCGAGGTACTCGAAGTACTGCACGAGGACCGGCCGGTCGTAGCCCGCCGCGTGCAGGCGTTCCTGCAGCTGGTCGGGCGTGAGGCGACCGCCGACGGACGCGGTGATCGGGTTCCCGATGACGCGCATCAGGAAGAACACGAGCGTCACGAGGATGAAGACGGTCGGGAAGATCAGGAGGAACCGGACGAGGACGTACCGGCCGAGTCCGCCGCCCTGCCCCTTGGCACGTCGCTGTGCCTGGGGCTTGGTGGGGTCGGTGGCCAGGTCCGAGCTCGCCTCCGGGGTGCTGAGGGTCACGGGTGGGTGCCTTTCGGGACGTGGTCAGGGGGCGCTCCGTCGTGGAGCGCCCCCTGGGGTCACATCGGTGTTACTTGGAGAGGGTCGCGTAGCGGAACTTGAACGAGGCGTCGAGGGTCAGGCCCTTGACGTCCTTGCCGGCGACGGCGATCGACTTGCCCTGCAGGAGCGGGAGGGTCGAGATCTGCTCGGCCTCGCGCTGCTGCGCCTGCTCGATGAGGTCGGCGCGCTTCGACGCGTCGGACTCCGCCTGCTCCTCGGAGATGAGCTTCTGGATCGTCGGGTCGTCGTAGTGGTTCTGCACGAAGTTGTCCTTCGTGAAGAACGGCGACAGGTAGTTGTCCGCGTCCGAGAAGTCCGGGAACCAACCGAGCTGGTACACCGGGTAGGCGTCCTTCGTGCGGTCGACCGCGTAGGTCGTGTAGACCGTCGACTGGATGTTCACGGTGAACAGGCCCGAGTTCTCGAGCTGCGTCTTGAGCTCGGCGTACTCGTCGTCCGAGGTCGAACCGTAGTGGTCCGGCGCGTACTGGATGTCGAGCTGCACCTTGCCGGTTACACCGGCGTCGGACAGCGTCTTCTTCGCCTTGTCCACGTCCGCGCCGCCGTCGCCGTCGCCGTAGAGCGTCTTGAACGGCGTCGCCGCACCGGTCAGGCCGTCCGGGACCATCGAGTAGACGGGCGAGTACGTGTTGTTGTACACGTCCTTCGCGAGCTTCTCGCGGTCCACGACGTCCGCGACCGCCTGGCGCACCGCGAGTGCCTTCGCCTCGTCGGCGTCGGACTGGCCGGTGCCGAACGGCTGTGTCTTGAAGTTGAAGACGAGGTAGCGGAGCTCGCCACCGGGGCCGTCGGTGACCTTGACGTCCTTGTCCTTGCGCAGGTCGGCGATGTCGGTCGGCGTGAGCGAGCGGTACGCCACGTCGACGTCGCCCTGCTGCACGGCCAGCTTGAGGTCGGTCTCCTTGGTGTAGTAGCTGGCGGTGACCTCGTCGGTCTTCGCCTTGCCGAGGAGGCCGTCGTACTCCTTGTTCGCCTTGTACTGGATCGTGTCGTTCTCCTTGTACGAGGTGATCTCGTACTGCCCGGCGAACGCCTTGCCCTTGACGATGTCGGCCGCGGGGGTGAGCTTGTCGGCCGAGAAGACCTGCTCGTCGACGATCGGACCGGCGGGGCTCGAGAGCACCTGCGGCCAGGTCTGGTCGGCGTGGTCGAGGTTGAACACGACCGTGGTGTCGTCCGGGGTGTCGATGCTCTTGAGGTTCGCGAGCAGCGACTGCGGGCCGTTCTCGTTGTTGATCTTGAGCTCGCGGTCGAACGAGAACTTCACGTCGCTCGACGTGAGGTCGTGCCCGTTCGCGAACTTCAGGCCCTTCTTGAGCGTCACCGTGTACGTGGTGTCGTTCGTGAACTCGCCCTTGGTCGCGATGTCCGGCTTGACGTCCGGGCTGCCGACGGGGGTGTTCATCAGGAACGGGAACACCTGGTTCTGCACGGCGAAGGAGCCGTTGTCGTAGGAGCCGGCCGGGTCGAGCGACGTGATCTTGTCGGTCGTGCCGATCGTCATGCCGTTCAGGTCGGTGGACGACACGCTGCCGCTCGCGCAGCCGGTGAGCACCAGCGCCGTCGCTGCTGCCCCGGCGCCGAGCGCGATGCCGCGCTTGCCCCACTTGGTGACGGATGCCATGTCCGTGTACCTCTCTGGTGATGATTGCAGGAGTCCTGACCGGCGGGTGGAACGACTGTGTGCCCGGTCAGGAACGCTCATTGGTACCACCCTGTCACGGAACCGAACGAACCGAGGGCGATTTGTTTACACCGCTGTAATGCAGGACCGCGTCGCGTGGCGCATCATGTCGCCGGTTCTGAGCGGCGTGTCGCGCAGGATTGTTGCGTCGGGCAACAGTGGCTGGTGGCCGGGCGTGTCGGGCCGGCCGGGGGGGGGGTCATGACTCCCCGCTCAGCTTCGCCGGTCGGTCACGACCTGTCGCTCCGGGCGCATGTGACCGACCGTTCGTGACCACTCGACGTCGAGCGGGCGGGGATTCGTGACCCTCGGCAGGCGCGCGTGGTCGCGGGACGTGCCGCACGCGTGCTGCGCTGGTCGCGCAACGTGCAGGTCCGTCGGGTCCGCCGGATCCGGCGGGTCCGTCGGGTCCGGCGCGCTCGGCGTCCGCGCCGTGCGCCCGGCGGAGCGCGGAGCGCGGAGCGCGGAGCGCCGTGCGCCCGGCGGAGCGCAGTCCGCCCGGCGGAGCGCAGTGCGGGTTCGCGTCAGCGCTGGCCGGCCGCGGCCGCAGCGGCCTCGGAGTCGGCGCGCAACCGCATCCGCTGCGCGTCGATGTCGACGAGCTGCCGCTGGATCTCCGCGCGACGGTCAGCCTGCTCGTGCGGATCCGCCCGCTGCAACTGCCCGAGCAACGACGCCTTGCGCGCGAGGAGGTCCCGCTCGACCAGGGCCACGACGATGCTCCGGCAGTAGAGCGCCAGGTCTTCGTCGGTGCGGGCCGGGATCGGTGACAGTGCGAGCTCCTGCACGAGGCCACGGAGCGGCGCCGGCACGTCGGAGATCAAGCGATCGAGCCAGTCACCCGCTCCGATCGCGTCCACGTTCGCCACGACGGCGTCCCGTACGACGGCGAGCATCGGCGCCGAGAAGGTCGCGGCGGCTGCGAGGCCGAGCAACGGCGCACCGACGTGCCTCGGCTGCTGCACCATCGCCATCACCGCGTCGCGTTCCATGCGGGTGATCGGGTCGTTCGGGAGGGACCGGAGACCCGCCACGGGCTCGTCGACGGGCGCGACCAGCTCACCGCCGGGGCCCGCCTGCGCGACCGGCACCGTGCCTCCAGTCCGGTCGTCCTGTGCGCCGCGCGCACGCTGCCGCGCGTTCTCGACGGCACGACGGACCTCCGGGATGTCGAGGCCGAGCCAGCCGGCGAGCTCCCGGACGTAGCCCTGGGTCAGCGAGCGGTCGCGGATCGTCGCGAGCACCGGGGCCGCGGCCCGGAGCGCGCCGACCCGCCCCTCCACGGTCTCGAGGTCGTGCCCGTCGAGCGTGCGCCGGATCATGAACTCGAACATCGGCCGCTTGTTCGTGACGAGGCGTCGGATCGCGTCGTCGCCGCGCGCGAGCCGGAGGTCGCACGGGTCGAGCCCCTCCGGCGCGACCGCGACGAAGGTCTGCGCGGCGAACCGCTGCTCCTCCGCGAACGCCCGCGAGGCGGCACGCTGACCGGCGTCGTCCGGGTCGAAGGTGAACACGACCTCGCCGTTGGCGTTCGGGTCCGCACCGCTCACGTCGCCGAGCATCGGCCGCAGCACCTTGATGTGGTCGACGCCGAACGAGGTCCCGCACGTCGCCACCGCGGTCGTCACGCCGGCGAGGTGGCACGCCATGACGTCGGTGTACCCCTCGACGATGACGACCTGCTTCTGCTTCGAGATGTCCCGCCGGGCGAGGTCGATCCCGTAGAGCACCTGGCTCTTGTGGTAGATCGGCGTCTCGGGGGTGTTGAGGTACTTCGGGCCCTTGTCGTCGTCGAGCAGCCGCCGCGCGCCGAAGCCGATCGTGGCCCCGGTGACGTCGCGGATCGGCCACATGAGCCGACCACGGAAGCGGTCGTACGGCGAACGGTCACCCTGGCTGACGAGTCCGGCGCTCGTGAGTTCCTCGAGCGTGAAGCCGCGCCCCCGCAGGTGGTCCTTCAGCGCGTCGTACGACTTCGGCGCGAAGCCGACGCCGAAGTGCTGCGCCGCACCCGGGTCGAAGCCGCGCTCACCGAGGAAGCGTCGCGCGGGGTCGGCGGCGCCGGTGGTGAGCTGCGACGTGAAGAACTCGAGCGCGGCTTCGTTCGCGGCGATGAGTCGTGCACGCGTGTTGTAGTCGGTGCGCGGCCCCTCGCCCTCTTCGTAGTGGAGGGTGTACCCGATCTTCGCGGCCATGCGCTCGACGGCCTCGGCGAAGGTGGTGTGGTCCTGCGCCATGATGAAGCTGAAGACGTCGCCGTCCTCGCCGCAGCCGAAGCAGTGGTAGCGCCCGACCTGCGGTCGGACGTGGAACGACGGCGACCGCTCGTCGTGGAACGGGCAGAGGCCCTTCATCGAACCGACGCCCGCGTGCTTCAGCGTGACGTAGTCACCGACGACGTCCGCGATGTTGACACGCGAGCGGACCTCGTCGATGTCGTTCCGCGCGATCCTGCCAGCCACCCCTCGATCCTAGTTCGTGCGACCGACCCCCGCTGGCCGTCGGTCCGCCTGTGGACGGCGCTCCGGCCTGGAGGCCCGGTGCAGGACCGTCAGCCCGTCCAGCGGGCAGGGACGCTCGTCGGGCGCGGTGCGCTCCCCGGGAGCCATGCGCCCGCCCCGTCGCGCGTCACACCGCGATGTGCGTGCGCTCCTGCTCCCCCACGACGAGCCGCCGGTGCCACGCGAGCGCACCCTGGTCGGTCAGGCTCGCGACCTGGTCGACCACGGCCCGCAGTCGTCCGGCGTCGTCGGAGGCCGCACGCCAGTCGGCCGCGAAGCCCGGTTCGAGGTCCGCGCTGCCGGTGGCCGCGAGGGCGTCGAGCAACTCGGTGAGGACCCGACGCTGCTCCTCGTACACGGGCTGCCGGTCGCCGTGCGTCATCACGAACGCCGCGACGATGCCCTTGAGCACCGCGATCTCGCCGATGATCTCCGGCGGCGTGACCACCGAGGCGGCGAAGCGCACGAGCGACCCCGACGCGTAGGACTCCCGCGTCGCCGCCGTCGCCGTCCGCGCGAACCGTCCGATGAGCTGCGAGGTGAGGTTCTTCAGCCGGGCGAGGTCGCGCCGGGAGCCGTCGTACGACGTCATCCACAGCGGCAGCGACCGGAGCCGGTCGAACGCCTCGAGCAGTTCCTCGCGGCTGAGGTCGTCCCCGACCCAGGCGTGCATGGCGGTGACGATGTCGTTCTCCCCCACGCGGTCGCCGAGGGCCGCGACGTCGATGAAGCCCGCCACGACGGCGTCCTCGAAGTCGTGCACCGAGTACGCGATGTCGTCGGAGAGGTCCATCACCTGCGCCTCGATGCACCGCTGCCGGCGGGGAGCACCGGCACGCAGCCACTCGAACGCCGCGTGGTCGTCGTCGTAGAAGCCGAACTTCGTGCGACCGGAGGACGCCTCCGACACTCCCTGCGACGCCGGCCACGGGTACTTGCAGCTCGCGTCGAGCGATGCCCGCGTGAGGTTCAACCCGTACGCGCGGTCGTCGTCCGGCCCGGAGCCGTACACCTTGGGCTCGAGGCGGGTGAGGAGTCGCAGGGTCTGCGCGTTCCCCTCGAACCCGCCGATGCCCGCGGCCCAGGCGTTCACGGCCGTCTCGCCGTTGTGCCCGAACGGCGGGTGGCCGATGTCGTGCGCGAGGCAGGCAGTGTCCACGACGTCGGGGTCGAGCCCGAGCGAGTCCGCGAGCTCACGGCCGACCTGGGCGACCTCGAGCGAGTGCGTCAGGCGGTTGCGGGCGAAGTCGAGCCCCGTCGTGGGGCTGAGCACCTGGGTCTTCGCGGCGAGGCGTCGGAGCGCGCTGGAGTGCAGCAGTCGGGCGCGGTCGCGGGCGAAGTCGGACCGGCGGTTCGAGTGCTGCTCGGGGAGCCAGCGCTCGGCGTCGGCCGGACCGTACGAGGCGGTGGCGCTCATCCGCCGCTGTGGTGCAGCTCGGCGGCGGCGAGCACCTTGCGGAACTCGGTGTCGACGTCGCGTGACTCGAGCCAGCGGTCGGGCAGGGCGGTCCGCTTCGGGTGACCCGCACGACCGCGGGGCCCCTCGACGTCGGCGCCCGGGTACGGTGCCGACCAGTCGAGCTGTCCGAGGAGGTCGTCGATCTCCTGCAGGCTCGACGCCATCGAGAGCGCCGACCGGACGTCGCCGCCGATCGGGTACCCCTTGAAGTACCAGGACACGTGCTTCCGGGCGTCGCGGCACCCGTGGTCCTCGGACCCGAAGAACTCGACGAGGAGCTCGGCGTGCCGCCGGAACGCGACCGCGACCTCGCCCAGGGTCGGCATCGCGCGGACGTCCTCGCCGCGGAACGCCGCCGCGAGGTCACCGAACAGCCACGGACGCCCCAGGCACCCGCGCCCGACGACGACGCCGTCGCAGCCGGTCTCCTCGACCATCCGCAGTGCGTCGGCAGCGGACCAGATGTCGCCGTTCCCGAGCACCGGGATGTCGGTGATCGTCTCCTTGAGGGTGGCGATCGCGGACCAGTCGGCGTGGCCGGAGTAGTGCTCGTTCGCCGTGCGGGCGTGCAGCGAGATCGCGGCGACGCCGGCGTCCCGGGCGATGCGGGCGGCGTCGAGGTAGGTGAGGTGGTCGGCGTCGATGCCCTTGCGCATCTTCACCGTGACCGGGACGTCACCGGCCGCGCGGACGGTCTTCTCGACGAGGTCCTTGAAGAGGTCGAGCTTCCACGGCAGCGCTGCCCCGCCGCCCTTGCGGGTGACCTTCGGGACCGGGCAACCGAAGTTGAGGTCGATGTGGTCGGCGCGGTCCTCGCCCACGAGGATCGTCGCGGCCTCGGCCACGGTGTTCGGCTCGACGCCGTACAGCTGGATCGAACGCGGGGTCTCGGACTCGTGGTGCTGGATGAGCTGCATCGACACCGGGGTCCGCTCGACGAGCGCCCGCGACGTGATCATCTCGCAGACGTACAGGCCGGCGCCGTACTCACGGCACAGTCGGCGGTACGCCATGTTCGTGATGCCCGCCATCGGCGCGAGCACGACCGGCGCCTCGACCTCGATCGGGCCGATGCGCAAACCCTTCGGAGGCGCTTGTGTGATCGTCATACGCTGCTCATTCTCCCACGTCGGTGCGCGCCGGTAGCGTTCTCCACATGACCGACACCGCGATCGCCCGCTTCGACGCCGACGCCACCGCCCGTGGGCTCCGTGTGGACGTCGTCGAACGGCCCGCCGCGAACTCCCTCGAGGAAGCCGCGGACCTGCTCGGCATCGAACCCGGCGACATCGTCAAGACGCTCGTGGTGAAGCGCCACGACGGTGGCTTCTTGCTGGCGCTCGTCCCCGGCGGCCGCAGCATCGCGTGGAAGAAGCTCCGCACCGTCGTCGGCGTGAACAAGCTCTCGATGCCCGACGCCGCGACCGCCCTCGAGGCCTCCGGCTACGAACGCGGGACGATCTCGCCCATCGGAGCGACCGGCGAGCTGCCGGTCTACGCCGACGAGCGCATCCTCGGGCGTCGGGTCGCGCTCGGCGCCGGCCGGCACGGGGCGAGCGCCTTCGTCGACGCCGACGAGCTCGTCGCGGCGTACACCGCCACGGTCGCCGACATCACCGACGAGGAGCCCGCCCGCGCCTGACGCTCTGCAGCTGACGGTCAGCAGCCGACGATCAGTCCGGGACCTCGGCCCAGACGCCTTCGGCGCCGGGGACGAAGCAGGTGTCGCCCTCGCAGACCGGTGCACCGCCGGGCGTGACGAGCGTGAGCAGGCCGGGGCGGGTCTCCAGGTCGATCACCGTCAACGCACCCGTGAGTGCGTCCGGCACCGAGACCGGCGGCGCGGCCTGGAGGCGCGGCTCGACGGCACCGGTCGGCCGCAGGGCCGTCATCGGGTCGCCTCGGCGTCCGCGTGAGCGTCGTCCGCGGCGCGCTGCGCCGCCTCCGCGACTTCCTCGGGCGTCGCCTCGCGCAGCTGCACGACCTGCTGCAGGACCTGTGCGAAGGCGGCGGGGTCCTGCGCCCCGGAGACGCCGTACTTGCCGTCGATGACGAAGAACGGGACGCCGTTGATCCCGAACGCCTGCGCCTGCGCCTGGTCGGCGCGGACGGCGGCGAGCTGGGTGTCGTCACGGAGGGTCGTGAGCACCTCGTCGCGGTCGAGACCGACCTCGGCGGCGAGTTCGGCGAGCGACTCGTCCTGTCCGACGTGCTCGCCGCGCTCGAAGTAGGCGGTGAACAGGCGCTCGACCATGTCGAGCTGCTTGCCGTGCTCCTTGGCGAGGTGGATGACCTGGTGCGCCTTCACCGTGTTCGTGTGGTGCATCGCCTCGAAGTCGTACGCGAGCCCGACCGAGTTCGCGATGCCGGTCACGTGGTCGAGCATCTGCTGCGCCTGCTCGACCGGCATGCCCTTGTGGCCGGAGAGGAACTCGGCCTCGGTTCCCTCGAAGTCGACGGGGGTGTCGGGGCTGAGCTCGAAGGAGTGGTACTCGACCTCGACCGGACGGGCGTCACCCGACGCGGCGAACGCGGCCACGCCGGACTCGAACTTCCGCTTGCCGATGTAGCACCAGGGGCACGCGATGTCGGACCAGACATCGACCTTCACCGAATCGTTCACCCCGACGACAACGCGGCCGCGCACCGGGCATTCCCGGGGCGCGGCCGCGTGTGTCGGCCAGGTCAGTCGGCCGGGTGCTACGCGCCGAGCAGCCGTGCCGCGAGGTATCCCTGCAGCTGGTCGAGCGAGACGCGCTCCTGGCCCATCGTGTCGCGCTCGCGCACCGTCACGGCCTTGTCGTCGAGCGTGTCGAAGTCGACCGTGATGCAGAACGGCGTGCCGATCTCGTCGTGGCGGCGGTAGCGACGGCCGATGGCACCGGCGTCGTCGAAGTCGACGTTCCAGTGCTTCCGCAGGTCGTCGGCGAGCCCGCGGGCGACCGGCGAGAGCTGCTCGTTGCGCGACAGCGGCAGCACCGCGGCCTTGACCGGGGCCAGGCGCGGGTCTATCCGCAGGACCGTGCGCTTGTCGACGCCGCCCTTCGCATTCGGAGCTTCGTCCTCGTGGTAGGCGTCGATGAGGAACGCCATGAGCGCACGCGTGAGACCGAAGGACGGCTCGATGACGTACGGCACGTACTTCTCGTTCGCCGCCTGGTCGAAGTAGCGGAGGTCCTTGCCGGAGGCCTCGATGTGGTTCTTGAGGTCGAAGTCGGTGCGGTTCGCGACACCCATGAGCTCGCCCCACTCGGAGCCCTGGAACCCGAAGCGGTACTCGATGTCGGCGGTCGCGTCGGAGTAGTGCGCCCGCTCGCCGTCCGGCACGTCGAAGCGGCGCAGGTTCTCCGGGTCGATGCCGAGGTCGGTGTAGAACGCCACGGAGTCCGCGATCCACTGCTCGTAGTGGGTCTCGGCGTCGGCCGGCGGGACGAAGTACTCGATCTCCATCTGCTCGAACTCGCGCGTGCGGAAGATGAAGTTGCCGGGCGTGATCTCGTTGCGGAACGCCTTGCCGACCTGCCCGATGCCGAACGGCGGCTTCTGCCGGCTCGTCGTGACGACCTGGGCGAAGTCGACGAAGATGCCCTGCGCGGTCTCGGGGCGGAGGAAGTTCAGCCCTTCCTCGGACTCGACCGGGCCGAGGTAGGTCTTGAGCATGCCGGAGAACTCGCGCGGCTCGGTCCACTCGCCACGGGTGCCGCAGTTCGGGCAGGCGATCTCGGCCATGCCGCCCTCGGGCTTCCGGCCCTTCTTCGACTCGAAGGCCTCGAGCAGGTGGTCCTCACGGAAGCGGTGGTGGCAGTGCAGGCACTCCACGAGCGGGTCGGTGAAGGTCGCGACGTGACCGGAGGCCTCCCACACCTTGCGGGGCAGGATCACGGCGGAGTCGAGGCCGACCATGTCGCCGCGGCCGCGGACGAACCGCTGCCACCACTGGCGCTTGATGTTCTCCTTGAGCTCGACGCCGAGGGGCCCGTAATCCCACGCGGAGCGGGAACCGCCGTAGATCTCCCCCGACTGGAAGACGAAGCCACGACCCTTGGCCAGGGCGATGACGCTGTCGAGACGGGAGGACTGTGCCAAGAGGGACTCCATGGTTCGCCGGACTGGGTGCCCGGTGCGGGAAGGTACCGGCCAAGCGTACCGGGACCCGACCACCGGGCAAGTAACGGCCCGTAGACTTGATGTTCTACATCTTCCATGCCAGTCTGCTCCTGCTCCGAACGGGGCGGAGATGGAGGAACGATGCAGGTGAACTGGAAGACCGTCGCAGCCGCGATCATCGTCGTCGGGGCGGTGGTCGGGCCGGCAACAGCTGCGGCCGCGAACGGCACGAACCTGTTCGACGCGGACAGCGGAGCGGCAGAGGCGACTCTCGAGACGCAGTCCGTCTCGAGCGGTGGCGGTAGGGCCGCAGACGGCTCGCACTGGGTCTGGGGAGCGGGCGGCATCGGCGGCAAGACGTTCTCGCACTACTTCCGCGAGCGCTCCTGTCACGGGGCCACGGCTGTCGGCAAGCGAACGCATCGGGTGACGAGAGTCCCGGGTGGCAAGTGGGCAAAGGCGGCCGTCCCGTCGGCCGCCAGCGGGAACAAGGCCTAATACCACACCTGCTGACCGAGGTGCTGGGCCGACCGCGGTCGGCCCAGCACGCGAATCGAAGGAACTGCGTGAACCGGTTGACCCGCTACGGGATCGTCGTCGTGGCGATCGTGCCCGTCCTCTTGGCCGCGTTGGCCTACCTCGCTGTCGAGCGCCAGTCGTACGTCGGCGCTTCGACGGTCCTCAAGATCACTGAGAACGCGGGCGCGGTGAGCGCCGAGGAAGTGTTCGCGGCAGTCTCGGACGTTGCTGAGCGACGCCGGTTCGACGTTGCTCGCGAGGTGGTCGATCTGCGATCACCGGAGACGAAGCGACACCTGTTCCTCGCCCTCGGACAACGGGACGGGCCGCGCGCCGGGTGGCTCGAAGACGGTTACCCCGACCTGACCGAGCTCGTCTCGACGGCCGTCGCGCCCCTGTCCGCCATCGGCCCGACGGATCCACGCGGCTACTACTACGTGTTCGGCACGATCGACCAAGCACGGGCGCTCGAACTTCGGCTGGGCGATCTCGGCCTGACGGGGACACTCCTTCCTCAGCCCTCGGCGATCACCGACCTGTTCGTGCTGCTCCCCGCACCGACCGCGGCACTGTTGGGCGCCACCGCTCTGGGCATCGTCGCCCTCGGCTCCGCAGGCGCAGTGTCGCGTCACCGCGAACGAGCCGTCGTGCGACTGCACGGCGGAGGCGTCGGTTCAGTTCTTGCTCGAGATCTCCGCGGAGCGCGTCCATGGCTCCTGTCCTTCCCGGCGGCCTGGGTCGGCGTCGGGCTTCCGTACGCAGCGAGTGGCTCGCCACAAGCAGAAGTGCTGATCCCGATGGCTGGGGTGTTCACCGTGGTCGCGGTCGCTCTGCTCGTCATCGGGCACGTCGGCACGACGTTCCTCGGCTGCTCGGAGACGATCGTCACCTCGCTGTCCAACCGCCGGCCGCCGCGGTGGAGCGCTCGAGCCATCGGTGCGGTCCGGCTGCCAGCGCTGATCCTCGTGGCGTCATCGCTGAGCGTGGCGGTCGCAGCCAGTGCACAACTCCATGGCTTCCGGACGTCCGAGCTGACGCGGGAGGCCGCCGGCAGCGCGGTCACGGTGGGCATCAGCGGGAGTCTGGGCGAATCCGAACTCCGTGACGGGTCCGGGTCGGTCTGGGAGCGGTTCGGCTCCTGGGCCCAGCGTGCCGAACGCGGGGGCGAGCTGGTCTTGACCGCCGCGTTCGGCCTCCGTGAGCTCGGGTCCTGGTCCGGACCGGACGTCCCCGTCGTCTTCGTGAACGACCGGTACCTGCAGGAACAGGGCATCAACGGCGTCAGGGCTCCGGCCGAGGGGGTCCGCTTCGTGGTCCCGGAACGGTCGCCCCTGCGGGAGTCGGAGGTGGGTCCCGCACTCATCGACGGAGCCGCGTTGAAGCTCAGGGTCGGCCAGGCGGAGACGAGCATCGAACGAGCATCGATGCCACGTCGACTCTTCACCTACGCGACCCCCGGGAGGGTCGCGCCGACCTGGGTCGATGATCCCGTCCTCGTCGTCGTCTCCTCAGCGGTCCTGCAGCGCGCTGAGAACCGCGTCGACTTGGCCTCCTGGATCTCGACGGGCGACATCGTGATCGCCGATGACCGGTGGGCGAGAGCGTCGATCGAAGCGGACGAGCTGACGACGGCGGTGCTCTCGGTCCAGCTCGTCGCTCAGGCCGCAGCGGACGCGGAACGTCGGCTCGCGGAAGAGGCAGCGATCGGTTGGAGCGCTACGATCACCGCGCTCGTGATCGCAGCGCTGGTCGCCGCGACGAGTGTGACCGCGCGGGTGCAGCGGGACCGGCGGCGGGTGTCCGTCCAGCACGCGCACGGCTGGTCGTTCCTCCGAAGTCGACGCGGGGCCGTCCTCGTCGAGAGCACCCTCGTCGGGTTCGTCGGCCTGGTCGCTTGGTACGAGCGGGCATCGCTCGCGCCCGACGTCGAAGGGCTGAATCTCGAACTCGACCCGGTCGTCGCCCACGCCACCACTGCCTTCCTCGTCACCGTCGCCTGCGCATGCGCACTCGGCGGAGCGGCGATCGCATCAGAGTGGCTCGCACACCGCCGGATCACCGCAACCATCAGGGAGGAACTCTCATGAGTCATCCAGATCGCTCACCGGCGGTGCGTATCCGCAACGTCACGGCACGCCGTGCTGGCCGCGTGCTCTGGTCCGGTCTCGATCACGACGCCCAGGCAGGGACCATGACCGCGATCGTCGGTCCCAGCGGCTGTGGGAAGTCGACCCTGCTCCAATGCGTCGGACAGCTCGGTGTGGTCGACGACGGCCAGATCGACGTGCTGGGAACGCCCACGGCCAGCGCTCCCCCGCGGGTTCGGCGACGTCTCCGGCGAGACGTCATCGGCTACCTCTTCCAGGACGGCGGACTCGTCGAGGACACGACGCTGTTGGACAACCTCGAACTCGTGTCCCCGGACCGACGGTCCCGCCGTGTGCGAGCGTCCCGGATCCCGCGAGCGCTGGACGCTGTCGGGCTCGGCGGCCGAGAGCGTGATCTGGTCCACACGCTCAGCGGGGGTGAACGCCAGCGCGTGGCGATCGCTCGGGTCCTCGTCAAGCGCCCGCTCGTGGTCCTCGCGGACGAGCCGACTGCGTCACTCGACCCGGTGAACGAACAGTGCGTCCTCGATCTCCTCCGCGAGCTCGCCGACGAGGGCGCGACGGTGCTCCTCGCGACGCACTCGGGTGCCGCGGCAGGAGCCTGCGATCGTGTCCTCGATCTCGGTGCAGCATCATGAGGAGCCGCATCGACCACGGATATGCCGTCGGCGGACGGGAAGCGCGGCACCTGTGGACAGGTCGTCTCACCCCACAGGTCTGAAGCCGGGCAGTCCCCCGAGCACGTCGACGACGCGCGTCACGTCCTCGTCGTCGTTCCAGAGGTGGAACGCCAGGCGGAGCCGCCCGGCCCGCCCACTCGCGGTCACCCCCGCGTCCGTCAGCGCCCACAGCGCCGCACCGGCCGGGTCCGGGAACGTCGTGATCGCCTGACCGCTCCGAGGCGATCCGAGCGCGTCCGCGAGCCGGTCCGTGAGTCCGGTGGCGTGCCTCCAGGCCGAGGCCGCGTCGACGGACGCGAGGTGCCGCAGTGCGGCGACCGCCCCGGGCCAGGCCTGCCATGCCGGCGACACGTCGAACCGGCGCGCGTCGTCGGCGAGCTGCATCGTCGGGCCGTAGCAGGACGACCACACGTCCGCGCCCGCGTACCAGCCGGCCTGCACCGGGCGGAGCCGCTCGAGCGCTGCGTCGGAGAAGGTGGCGAACGCGACGCCGCGCGGCGCGCAGAGCCACTTGTAGGCGTGCGTGACCGTGACGTCGAACGGTGCTGCGGACACCGGGAGCACCCCGGCGGCCTGCGTCAGGTCGCACAGCGTCAGCGCCCCGGCGGCACGGGCTGCGGCGAGCACCGGTTCCGGGTCCGTGACGGCGCCGCTCGAGGACTGCACCGCGGACCACGCGACCATGGCGGTCCCGGGGCCGACCGCGTCGGCGAGCCGGTCGATGGGCACGCTCCGGACGCGGACACCGCGGTGCGCCTGTGCGTGGAACGGGAAGACGACCGAGCTGAAGTCGCCGTCGGGGACGACGACCTCGGCGCCGTCGGGCAGCGCGGCCGCGGCGACCGCGACCATCGCGGAGGTCTGGGAACCCGTGGC
Organism: Curtobacterium sp. 458; assembly: GCF_030406605.1. Lineage (NCBI taxonomy): Bacteria > Bacillati > Actinomycetota > Actinomycetes > Micrococcales > Microbacteriaceae > Curtobacterium > Curtobacterium sp. 458. Next base: position 3,192,527 of record NZ_CP129104.1, read on the forward strand.
GACCCGCGCGGGGTCGACCCCCACGATGCGGGCGAAGAGCGCGCGGCCCTCCTCGACGAGGGCGCCGTACGCCACCGGGGACGACGCAGCGCGCTCCCACTCGTCGAGGTCCGCGCGCATGGCCGCGAGCGTCCCGAGCGTCGGGAGTCCTGCGGTGCAGGCGGCGAGGTAGCCGGAGCCGTCGACGAAGGAGTCCATGCCTCCACGGTGGCGTCGGACTCTCCATCACACCAGGGCAGCTTCGTTCGATCCCCCATAACATGGCGTTGTGGAAGGTCTCGATCCCCAGCTCCTGCGTGTCCTCCGCACCGTCCGCGACACGGGCTCGATCAGCCGCGCCGCGGCAGCCCTCGGGTACAGCCAGCCCGCCGTCAGTCAGCTCCTCGCACGGGCTGAGCGGCGGCTCGGGCACGACCTCGTACTGCGCGGGGCGCGGGGCGTCACGCTGACGGAGTCCGGTCGGGTCCTCGCCGAGCACGCCCTCTCGGTCGAGGCTGCCCTGGCCGCCGCTCGCGAGGACCTCGAGGCCGTCGGAGGTCTCGCCCGCGGGCGGGTGCGGATCGCCGGGTTCCCGAGTGCGTCGTCGACGCTCGTGCCGCCGGTGCTCGCGACGCTGGCCGCCGACAGCCCCGGCGTCGTCACGTCCTACGTCGAGGCCGAGCCGCCCGAGGCCCTCGACCTCCTCCGCCGCGGCGAGGTCGACGTCGCGATCACGTTCTCGCACGCGCCGCAGGACGACGACGTGCTCGCCGATCCGACGCTCACGGCGCGGGTCCTCGGCCGGGACCCGCTCGCGCTCGTGACCCCGGCGAGCGCGACGAGTTCGACGAGTTCGACGAGTGCAACGAGTGCGGCGAGCGCGGCGAGCGCGGCGAGCGTTGTCTCCGCTGCGACCGTCGACGAGCGCGGCGACGACGTGGTCGCCGACCTCGCGGCGCAACGGGACGCGCGCTGGATCGGGGGCTGCCCCCGCTGCCGCGGACACCTGCTGGCGTCGTGCGCGGCGTCGGGCTTCACCCCCGAGATCGTGCTCGAGACGGACAACGCGGCGGCCGTGGTCGGTCTGGTCGCGGCCGGCTTGGGCGTCGCGCTCCTCCCGCGGCTCGCGCTCACGACGACGATCGTGCCACCGGGTGTGACGGTGACGCCGGCGCGCGACGAGCTCGCCCGCCGGGTGGAGGTGGTCGTCGCCCGGGGCGCCGAACGCGTGCCGAGCGTCGGCGCGGCGCTGACGGCGGTCGGTGCGGCGGCGCACCTGCTCGGCTGACCGGCGAGGTACCGCGCGCTGGTCGCACGACGTGCCGCGCGCCTGTCGCCGTGGTCGCACGACATGCCGTCGGAGGCCGAGCGAGGCGACACCTCTCGCGACCAAGCCGCCGCGAGCCGCGGCGCGGCGGCGTACTTGCTCGGCTGATCGGCGTCGCCCCCGGCGCCGGCCCGGCACGCGTCGGACGGGAGGCGCGGGTCGGCGCCGCCACGGGCCTCCCGTCAGGCGGTGGGCGCGTCCACGGCACCGCCGTAGCGTCGGTCGCGGCGCGCGTACTCCTCGATCGCTCCCCACAGGTCGGTGCGGCGGAAGTCCGGCCAGAGCCGATCGAGGAACACCATCTCGGCGTACGCCGACTGCCAGAGCATGAAGTTCGACGTCCGCTGCTCGCCGGAGCTCCGGAGGAAGAGGTCGACGTCCGGCAGGTCGGGCACGTAGAGGCGCTTCGCGAGGGCCTTCTCGGTCACCTGGCTCGGCTTGAGGCGCCCGGCGGCGACGTCCTCGGCCATGCCCCGGACCGCGTCGACGATCTCGTTGCGACCGCCGTAGTTGACGCACATCGTCAGCGTGCACACGTCGTTGTGGGCGGTCATCCGCTCTGCCGTCTGCAACTCGTCGACGACACTGCGCCAGAGCCTCGGCGCGCGACCGGCCCAGCGGATGCGAACACCCCAGGCGTTCAGCTGGTCGCGGCGGCGGTGCAGGACCTCGCGGTTGAAGCCCATGAGGAAGCGGACCTCCTCCGGGGAGCGCTTCCAGTTCTCGGTCGAGAAGGCGTACGCCGACACGTGCTTGACGCCGATCTGCACGGCGCCGGCGACGACGTCGAGCAGCGAGGCCTCGCCGGCCTTGTGCCCCTCGACCCGGGTCAGCCCGCGCTGGTTCGCCCACCGGCCGTTGCCGTCCATGACGATCGCCACGTGCTGCGGCACGAACCGCGCCGGGATCGCGGGCGGCTGCTCCCCCGTCCAGTCCACGGGTCGGAGCGGCTCGGACTCGGCGTACCGGCGTGGGCTCATGCAGGGGTTCCTTCAGCGTCGGCGGGTGTCGGGGTGGGCACCGCGGGGGTCGGGGTGGCCGCCACGGCTGCCGGGACCCCGCCCGGGGTCGGCGCGACCGGGGCCGGGTGCTCGGTGCGGTCGACGTGGGGCAACGACCGGAGCGATCGTTCCAGGTGCCACTGGGCGTACGCCGCGACCACGCCGGACGCCCGCGAACGGGTGCGCTCGTCTGCGGCGTCGACCGTGGCCCAGTCGCCCGCGAGCAGGGACCCGAGCAGTCCGAGTGTCACCGGGTCGAGCCGGGGCGTCCCAGGCGGTGCTGCGTGGTCCGCGACGACCCCGCCGAGCTGCACGACGAACGCCGAGTGCGGCCCCGGCTCCCCCGTCACCGCGCAGTCGCCGAACGAGGGCGCCCACCCCGCGATGCTCATCGCCCGGAGCAGGTAGGAGTCGAGCGTCGCCGTCGCCGCGTGCTCCCCGCGTGCGAGGGAACGGAGGGCTCCGACGAGCAGGAGGTACTGCTGGAGTCCGGCGTCGGCCTCGCTCAGCCGGTCGGCGGTCTCGACCATCGCGCTCGCGGCGGTGTACGCACCGTAGTCGGCGACGATCTGGGCACCGTACGAGCCGAGCGACTCCGCCTGCGTCACGATGTCGAGGGACCGGCCCTCGTAGAACTGCGCGTCGACGACCATGAAGGGTTCGAGGCGGCTGCCGAACTTCGACGCGGTCCTGCGCACACCCTTCGCGACCGCGCGGATCTTGCCGTGTTGGCGGCTGAGCATCGTGACGATGCGGTCGGCTTCACCGAGCTTGTGGGTGCGCAACACGACGCACTCGTCCCGGTACAGCGGCATTGCTCCAGTATCCCCCGGTCCACCGACGCCGGCGTGCTGCGGGGCGGGGCGGGCGGGCGCGGACCCGTGCGCGTGCGCCCCCGCGTGCGCGTGCGCGTGCGCGCGGGTGCGCGCACGCGCGCGCGTCGTGCGCGCGTGCCTGGCGGAACCGGGCATCCGTGGCGGAACCGGGCGTGCCTGGTCGGACCTTCCCACCACGGACGCCCGGATGAACCAGTGATCACAACCGTTGTGGGAACGTTCGGCCGGGAAGCGCGACCAGGCACCGACGCGACCACGCACGGGAGGCGCGGTGCGGGACGGACCCGCACCGCGCCTCCAGGCAGTGACCGTGACTAGGCCGAGACCAGCTCCGGCGACGCCGTGCCGGACGCGGCACCCGCGCGCACCGCGCGGTTGACGGCGCTGACGATCGCCTTGAGCGACGCCGTCGCGATGTCGGCGTCGATGCCGACGCCCCACAGCCGGGTGCCGTCCACGTCGAGCTCGACGTAGGACGCGGCCTGGGCGTCCCCGGAGGCACTCATCGTGTGCTCCGAGTAGTCGTAGAGCGTGACCGCGATGCCCTGCCCCGCGAGGATCTGCAGGAAGGCGTCGATCGGACCCGTGCCCACCGCGTCCGCCGTGATGGCGCCGTCGTCGACCCGCATCGCCACCGACAGCGAGGTCGTGCCGTCGAAGTCGCTCGAGGTCGCGGTCTTCGTGATCTCGTAGCGGCCCCACTTGTCCGACTCGTCGTCGGCGGGCAGGTACTCGTCGCGGAACAGGTCCCAGATGCGCTCCGACGAGAACTCGCCGCCCTCGGAGTCGGTGCGCTGCTGCACGACGCCCGAGAACTCGATCTGCAGCTTGCGGGGCAGGTCGAGCGCGTGGTCGGTCTTCAGCAGGTACGCGACGCCGCCCTTGCCGGACTGCGAGTTCACGCGGATGACGGCCTCGTAGGAGCGGCCGATGTCCTTCGGGTCGACGGGCAGGTACGGCACCGCCCACGCGATCTCGTCGATCGACTTCCCCGCGGCGTCGGCCTTGGCCCGCATGGCGTCGAAGCCCTTGTTGATGGCGTCCTGGTGCGAGCCGCTGAACGCCGTGTAGACGAGGTCGCCGGCCCACGGCTGCCGCTCGGGCACCGGCAGCTGGTTGCAGTACTCGACCGTGCGCTTGACCTGGTCGATGTCGCTGAAGTCGATCTCGGGGTCGATGCCCTGCGTGAACAGGTTCATGCCGAGCGCGACGAGGTCGACGTTGCCGGTGCGCTCCCCGTTGCCGAACAGGCACCCCTCGATGCGGTCGGCTCCGGCCATGTAGCCGAGCTCGGCGGCCGCGACTGCGGTGCCGCGGTCGTTGTGCGGGTGCAGCGAGAGGATGACGTCCTCGCGGTGGGCCAGGTTGCGGGACATCCACTCGATCGAGTCGGCGTAGACGTTCGGCGTCGCCATCTCGACCGTGGCGGGCAGGTTGATGATCACCTTGCGCTCGGGCGTCGGACGGAAGACCTCGAGCACCGCGTTGCAGATCCGCACCGCGACCTCGAGCTCGGTGCCCGTGTAGGACTCGGGCGAGTACTCGTAGAACACCTGCGTGTCGTGCTGCAGGTTCGCCTCGGCGGCCTTGCAGAGCTCGGCACCGTGGACCGCGATGTCGACGACGCCCTTGACGTCGGTCCGGAAGACGACCTCGCGCTGCACGATCGACGTCGAGTTGTACAGGTGGACGATGGCCTGCTTCGCACCGTCGATCGCCTCGTAGGTGCGGTTGATGAGGTGCTCGCGCGCCTGCGTCAGGACCTGGATCGTGACGTCGTCGGGGATGGCGCCCTCGTCGATGAGGGAGCGGACGAAGTCGAAGTCCGTCTGCGAGGCGCTGGGGAACCCGACCTCGATCTCCTTGTAGCCCATCCGGACCAGCAGGTCGAACATCGCCCGCTTGCGCTCGGAGTCCATCGGGTCGATGAGGGCCTGGTTGCCGTCGCGGAGGTCCACCGCGCACCACCGGGGCGCTCGGTCGATCCGCTTCGTCGGCCAGGTGCGGTCGGGCAGCTCGACGCGGATCTGTTCGTGGAACGGGACGTACTTGTGGATCGGCATCCCGGAGGGCCGCTGCGTGTTCTGCATCGTTTCGTCGCTTTCGTCGTCAGGTGTGGGTCAGGCCACGACGGACTCCGCGACGAGGTGGGCCGTTGTGTCAGGCCTCGTCGCGGCAGCGAAGGAGGAGGAGTGCCGAGTACATCGGGACCACCGTAGCACTGGTGTACCAGGCGTGTGCAAGCGGCCTGGAGGCGCGGGGCGGGTCCGCACCGCGCCTCCAGGCCGGGACGTGGTCACCCGACCGGGCGGCGACGCGCACGGTCGAGCGACCGCCACCGCCCCCCGTCGGCGGCGACCCGCACGGTCAGTCGACCGCCAGCGCCCTCGCCGGCGGCGACCCGCACGGTCAGTCGACCGCCAGCGCCCCCGTCGGCGGCGACCCGCACCGTCAGTCGACCGCCAGCGCCCTCGCCGGCGGCGACCCGCACCGTCAGTCGACCGCCAGCGCCCCCGTCGGCGGCGACCCGCACCGTCAGTCGACCGCCAGCGCCTCCGTCGGCGGCACGCGCATCGCGCGTCGCACCGGCGCGATCGTCGCGACGACCGCGAGGACCAACGCACCGACGACCACGATGCCGACCGTCGTGGGTGGCAGCACGGGCGTGACGACGGTGCCGAGCGTGCCGAGCAGCGTCTGCCCGCCGACCCACCCGTACACGGTGCCGAGCACGAGCCCCGTCACCACGGCCGCGACGACCATCTGCACCGCCTCGGTGACGATCATCCGACGAACCTGCGCGCCGGTGAGGCCGAGGACACGGAGCAGGCCGAGCTCGCGACGACGCTGCAGCACGCCGAGGGCGAGGGCGTTCACGACACCGACCGCGGCGATCACGGCGGAGAACCCGACGATCACGCTGACCACGCCGTTGAGCTGGGCGAAGAAGTCGCGCTGCGCTTCGACCATCGCGGGTGTCATGCCGTCCTGCCCGGAGGTGACGGTCTCGAGGGTGTGCTGCATGATGCCGAGCGCGACCGCGAAGGTCACGAGCAGTGTCACGCCGATGACGAGCCCGAACGTGGCACGTGAGGACCGACCCGGCGCACGCATCGCGTTGCGTCCGGCGAGCAGGACCACCGGGTCCTTCGCGCCGATCCGACCGATCAGCTGGAGCACGGGCGGCATGACGATCGTCGCACCGATGGCCACCCCCGCGAACGACACGAAGCCGCCGAGTGCGGCCGGCAGCACCGCGATGGGTGACGCCGCGCTGGCAGCGAGGCCGATGGCCATCAGACCGCCGCCGAGGACCATGAGCACGACCGCCCACACGCTGCGGGCACGACCCGACCGGACGTCGTCGTGGCTCGGCTCGACGCTCGACGACAGGGCCTCGAGCGGCGTGACCGTGAGGACCCGTCGCGACCCCACCGCGAAGGCACCCCACGTGGCGAGGACGACCGCCACGATCGGCAGCACGAGCTCCCACGGGACGAGCGTGTACGCGGTGTCCGGGAGGAACCCGTTCCCCCGCAGCACCATGACGAAGACCGCGCTCAGGCCGGTGCCGACGACGGCACCGAGCAGCCCTCCGACGACGCCGACGACGAGCCCCGCCCGGGTGATCCGGGACCGCAGCGTGGCGCCGGTCGCGCCGACCAGTCGCTGCAGGGCGATCACACGCGTCTGCCCTGCGATGAGCGTCGCGCACGTGTTCGCCGTGACGATGGCGCCGACGTACAGCGCGATGCCGAGGAACAACCACCCGATCACCGACAGGATCGCCTTCACGGTGGCGATGCCGTCGAGTCCGGTGGTCGCGAGTGCCGCGGACACGATGCCCGGCGCGATCACCAGGGCGGAGCCGAACGTCGTGCCGAGTGCCGCGACGAGGATCGTCGGGCGGAACTCCCGCAGGGAGGTCATGGTGTTCACGCTGCCGCCTCCATCCCGAGCATCGTCGCGGAGATCTCGGCGGCGTCCATCGCGGGACGGTCGCCCACGATGCGTCCGTCGGCGAGGAACAGGATCCGGTCGGCGTTCGCGGCGGCGACCGGGTCGTGCGTGACCATGACGACGCTCTGTCCCCACTCGTCGACGGCGCCGCGCAGGATGCCGAGCACGTCCCGCCCCGTCCGCGAGTCGAGCGCGCCGGTCGGTTCGTCGGCGACGACGACGGCCGGCCGCGAGGCGAGTGCGCGGGCGATCGCGACGCGCTGCTGCTGACCGCCGGAGAGCTGATGCGGCCGGTGCGTCAGCCGGTTGCCCAGCCCGAGCATGTCGACGAGCCGGTCGATCCACGCGTTCTCCTCGCGCGACGTCCGGTGTCCGCCGAGCAGGAACGGCAACCGGATGTTCTCACCGACGTCGAGGGTGGGCACGAGGTTGAAGGACTGGAACACGAACCCGAGACGACGGCGTCGGAGTTCGGTGAGGTCGCGGTCGCCGAGGCCGGTGATGTCCACCCCGTCGATCTGGATCCGGCCGCTCGAGACCGCGTCGAGGCCGGCGGCGACGTGCATGAGCGTCGACTTCCCCGACCCGGACGGCCCCATCACCGCGGTGAACTCCCCCGAGCCGATGTCGACGCTGACGTCGTCGAGCGCCGTCACCCGGCGCGCGGCGTCGCCGTAGTGCTTGGACACGTGGTCGAGGCGGATGATCGGAGCGTGGCTGCTGGTCATGACTCCACGATGACGACCTGGAGGCTCGTCCCGCGTCGGTCGGTCGGCTCCTGTGGATGGTCCGCTCGGCTTGCTCCCCTGTGGACGGGTCATCCCTCCGGATGACGGGCCGTCGTGCTGCGGGCGCTGCGCGGGGCGACGTGCCGTCGCGAGGCGGCGCTGGCGCGTCGGTGTCAGTCCTTCGCGACGAGCCCGTGCTCGTGCGCGAACACCACGAGCCGCACCCGGTCCCGCAGCTCGAGCTTCGTCAGCACCCGCGAGATGTGGGTCTTGACGGTGGCCTCGCTCACGAACTCGTGCGATGCGATCTCGCTGTTGCTCATGCCCTTCGCCGCGAGGTCGAAGATCTCCCGCTCCCGCGGCGTCAGCTCCGCGAACGCGGGCGGGATCGTCGCGGCCGACGGCGTCGAGTCCTCGTACCGGCGCAGCAGCTCCCGGGTCGCCGACGCCGCGAAGACCGCGGTCCCCGCGTGCACCGTGCGGATCGCCGCGAGCAGGAACTCGGGGTCCGCGTCCTTCAGCACGAAGCCGCTGGCCCCCGCCCGGATCGCCTTCGCGGCAGCTTCGTCGAAGTCGAACGTCGTGAGCACGAGGACCTTCGCGCCGTCGGTGCCCGACTGCTCGACGATCCGGGACGTCGCCGTGATGCCGTCCATCACCGGCATGCGCACGTCCATGAGGACCACGTCGGGACGGGCACGCCGGACGAGTTCGACGCCCTCGGCGCCGTCGCCGGCCTCGCCCACGAACTGCAGGTCCGGCTGCGAGTCGATGAGCATGCGGATCCCGGTGCGGAAGAGCGCCTGGTCGTCGACGAGCGCCACACGGATGCGGGCCTCGGGGTTCGGGGTCGTGGTCATCGTGCGGTGTGCTCCTGCTGGATCGAGGTGATGCGGTCGCGGGGCATCTGCCCGCTGGCGGGGACCGAGGGCATCCGGACCGCCACGACGAAGTCGTCACCGCGTGGCCCGGCGGTCATCGTCCCGCCCGTCATGGTGGCACGCTCGCGCATGCCCACCAGGCCGTGGCCGGTCCCCGGGCCGGCGCGGCCGTCGTCGGCGCGCTCGTTGACGACCTGGATCTCGACCGTGTCCGGTCGGTAGGTGAGACGCGCACGCACGGGAGCGCCGCGCTGCCCGTGCTTGTACGCGTTCGTGAGGCTCTCCTGCACGATCCGGTACACCGCGAGCTGGGTGGTCGTCGGCAGGGTCGAGGGGTCGCCCTCACGCTCGACGTCGACGTCGAGCCCGATGTCGCGCATCTCCGTCACGAGGTGCTCGATGTCGTCGATGTCCGGCGTCGGCGCGGTGCCCTGCTCGTGCCGCAGCGTCCCGAGCAGTTCACGGACGTCGCCGAGTGCCCGACGGGCCGTCCCGGAGATCGTGGTCAGGGCCTGGTCGGCGATCGCGGGGTCGGCCTTGAGCGCGTAGCGGGCACCGTCCGCCTGGGCGATGACCACCGCGAGGGAGTGCGCGACGATGTCGTGCATGTCGCGGGCGATGCGGACGCGCTCCTGCTCGACGGCGACCGCACGGTCGGCCCGTGCGGCGTCGCGCTCGGCGAGGAGCTGGGCCTCACGGCTGACGCTCGCGAGCCGACGGGTCCGCCGGACCAGCCCGGCGAGCCACGGGAGCAGGAGGACCAGCAGCACGCCGGCGAACGTGCCGAGCACGAGCTGCGCGAACTCCATCGGGGTCCGGGAGAAGCCGACGTCGTGCTGCTGCTGCACATCCTGCAGCCCGGTGTAGCCCGCGGCGACGAGTGCCCCGCCGACCGCCGAGAGGAGCCCGGCGAGCCGGACCCGACTGCTGCCGTACGCGCTCGTGGTGAACATCACGCCCGCGATGAGCACGTTGGCGGGATCAGGGGTCTGCCAGGTCGCCATCTGCAGGACGGCGAACAGCCACGCGATGCCGAGCGCGAGGCCCGGGGAGAGCCGACGGAGCGCCAGGGACACGGTGAGCCCGGCGACGACGACGATGCTCAGCAGGCCGTTGCCACCACCGGTCCGGAGGAGCAGCAGCACCACGCCGAGGAGGACCGCGACGATGACGTCGAAGAGGACCTGCGAGCGCAGCACGGGACGGAACACCACACCACGGTACGGCGCGCCGACCCGACGCGCGTCAGTCGATCGGCTGACGTGTCCTCGACCGCCCGACGCGGTCCCCGGTGGACGAGTGTTCAGAAGCCGAGGCGGCCGAGCTGCTTCGGGTCGCGCTGCCACTCCTTCGCGACCTTCACCCGGAGGTTCAGGTACACGTGCCGACCGCCCAGCAGCGACTCGATCTCGGCCCGGGCGCGCGACCCGACGTCCTTGAGACGTTCGCCGCCGCGTCCGATGACGATCGCCTTCTGGCTGTCGCGCTCGACGAAGAGGTTCGCGAAGATGCGCAGCGGACCGTCGGGGTCGTCGTCCTCGTCCGGCTCGACGACGTCCTCGACGACGACGGCCAGCGAGTGCGGGAGCTCGTCGCGCACGCCCTCGAGCGCGGCCTCGCGGATGAGCTCGGCGATCCGGTCCTCGTCGGTCTCCTCCGTGACGGTCGCGTCGTCGTAGAGCTGCGGAGATTCGGGCAGCAGCGCCGTGATCTCGTCGAGGAGCGGTTCGAGCTGCAGCCCGCGGGTACCGGACGTCGGGATGATGACGTCCCACTCGCGGAGCTGCGACACCGCCAGGAGCTGCTCGCCGACCTTGTCCTTCGAGACGCGGTCGATCTTCGTGACGATGGCGATCTTCTTCGCCCGCGGGTACTGGTCGAGGGAGTCGTTGATGAAGCGGTCGCCCGGGCCGATCGGCTCGTTCGCCGGCACGCAGAAGCCGATCACGTCGACGTCGCCGAGCGTCGACTGCACGAGGTCGTTGAGCCGTTCCCCGAGCAGCGTCCGCGGTCGGTGGACACCGGGTGTGTCGACGATGATGACCTGCCCGTTCGGCCGGTGCACGACGCCGCGGATGGCCCGACGGGTGGTCTGCGGCTTCGACGAGGTGATGGCCACCTTCTCGCCGACCAGCGCGTTCGTCAGCGTCGACTTGCCGACGTTCGGCCGGCCGACGAAGGAGACGAAGCCCGCTCGGTACGGCTGGCCCTCGGGCGTGGGGGTGTCGGTCATGCGGAGGTGTTCCCTGTCGTGGTGGGCGTGGAGTCGTCGAGGGCGTGCTCGACGTCGGCGAGGGCGTCGGTCCGCTCGGCGAGGACGGAGACGAGGTGGCGGCGCTTGCCCTCCACCCGCTCGGCGACGAGCACGATGCCGTCGACGGTGACCCGGTCGCCACGGGTGGCGAGGTGGCCGAGTTCCTTGACGAGCAGGCCGCCCGCCGTGTCGACGTCGTCGTCATCGAGCTCGATGCCGAAGAGGTCGCCCAGTTCGTCGACGGGCATCCGGGCCGAGATGCGCCAGACGCCTGGCTCCACCTCGACCCGGTCGACCACGGCGCGGTCGTACTCGTCCGAGATGTCGCCGACGAGCTCCTCGATGAGGTCCTCCATCGTGACGAGCCCGGCGACCCCGCCGTACTCGTCGACCACGAGCAGCAGGTGGTTCTTGCCCGCCTGCATCGCACGCAGCGTGTCGTCCGCGGCCTTCGACTCCGGGACGAACCCGGCCGGGCGCAGCAGACCCGTCACCGGCTCGGCGCCGGCTCCCGGACGCTCGTAGAGCGCACGGGACACGTCACGGAGGTACAGGACGCCGAGCACGTCGTCGCTGTCCTTCCCCGTGACCGGCATCCGGGACACGCCCGCGACGAGGAACTGCTCCATGGCGGCCGCCAGCGTGTCGGCGCCGTCGACGGTGATCATGTCGGTGCGCGGCACCATGACCTCGCGCACGAGCGTGTCGCTGAACTCGAACACGGAGTGGATGAGCTCGCGGTCGTCCGCTTCGAGGACGTTGCTCTCGGCGGCCTCGTCGACGAGCGACAGCAGCTGCTCCTCGCTCGACACCGTCGAGGCGCTGCGACCACGGCCGGGGGTGACCCGGTCGCCGATGGCCACGAGGAGTCCGGCGAGCGGCCCGAGCACGATGCGGACGGCGCGGACGAGGCCGCCCGTGACCGCGATCAGGCGCTCGGCGTGCGCGCGTCCGACACTCCGGGGGCTCGAGCCGACGAGGACGAACGACACCGCGGTCATCACGGCGGCGGAAACGATGAGCGCCACCCACCAGGTGTCGAAGACGGTCACGAGGGCGATCGTCACGAGCACCGCGGCGGCCGTCTCGGCGAGCACGCGGACGAAGTTCAGGGCGTTGACGTGCGCGCCGACGTCGTCGCCGATCGCCTCGATCGCACGACGACGCTTGGCGCCCCGCGCGATCTCGTCGAGGTCGGCGCGGGACAGCACGGAGAGCGCCGCGTCGGACGCCGCGAGCACACCGCCGCCGACGACCAGCACGAACGCCACCGCGAGCAGGACGGCGACGAGCAGCATCAGGTCACCGCCCTCGGTGCTGGGCGGCGAACGCGGAGAGGATCTCGCCCTGGATGCCGAACATCTCGGCCTTCTCCTCCGGCTCCGCGTGGTCGAAGCCGAGGAGGTGCAGGATCCCGTGGCACGTGAGCAGCAGCATCTCGTCGGTCGTGGAGTGTCCGGCCGTCTTCGCCTGTTCCTCCGCCACCTGCGGGCAGAGCACGATGTCGCCGAGGAGTCCGGCGGGCGTCGGGTCGTCCTCGGTGCCCGGGCGCAGTTCGTCCATCGGGAAGCTCAGGACGTCGGTCGGACCGGGCTCGTCCATCCACCGCACGTGCAGCTGCTCCATCGCGCCCTCGTCCACGAGCACGATCGCGAGCTCCGCGTCGGCGTGGACGTGCATCGCGTCGAGCGCGAAGGAGGCGAGGCGCTGGATCGCGGCCTCGTCCACCTCCACCCCGGACTCGTTGTTGAGCTCGATGCTCACCGGTTCCCTCCTCGGGAGTCGTTCTGCGGGTACGGGGAGCGCTGCCGGTCCTGCGGCGGACGGCCGCGACGCTCGGCGCGGTTGACGCCTGCGGGGTTGCCCTCCGCTGCCGAGCCGCGACCGCCGGGACGGTACCCGGCCTGCTCGGCGAGGCGCTCCTCGTCGTAGACGGTGTACGCGTCCACGATGCGCCCGACGAGCGTGTGCCGGACGACGTCCTCGCTGCCGAGGCGGGCGAAGTGGATGTCGTCGACCTCGTCGAGGATCCGTGTCACGAGCCGGAGCCCGGAGAGGTTGCCGGGCAGGTCGACCTGGGTGATGTCACCCGTGACGACCATCTTCGACCCGAACCCGAGGCGCGTGAGGAACATCTTCATCTGCTCGGGCGTGGTGTTCTGCGCCTCGTCGAGGACCACGAACGAGTCGTTGAGCGTCCGCCCGCGCATGTACGCCAGCGGCGCGACCTCGACGGTGCCGGCCGCGAGGAGCTTCGGCACGAGCTCGGGGTCCATCATCTCGTTGAGGGCGTCGTACAGCGGCCGCAGGTACGGGTCGATCTTGTCGGTGAGCGTGCCGGGCAGGAACCCGAGCCGCTCGCCCGCCTCGACCGCCGGACGCGTGAGGATGATGCGGGTGACCTCGCGCCGCTGCAGCGCCTGCACGGCCTTCGCCATCGCCAGGTACGTCTTGCCGGTACCCGCCGGTCCGATCCCGAACGTGATGGTGTTCGCGTCGATCGCGTCGACGTACGCCCGCTGGCCGTCGGTCTTCGGGCGGACCGACTTGCCCCGGCTCGACACGATCGGCGTCCCGAAGGTGTCCGACGGCTTGCGGTCGTCGTCGAGGATGCGCGCCGACATCGGGATGTCGGCAGGGCCGATGTCCTGACCGCGCTTGACCATGCCGACGAGTTCGTCGACGAGGGCTCGGGCGCGGGCGACGTCGCGCTCCGGGCCGGTGAGGCTGACCTCGTTGCCGCGCACGACGACGCGGACCCCGGGGTACTGACGTTCGACGGTCTTGAGCAGCCGGTCCTGCGGACCCAGCAGCTGCACCATGGCGATGCCGTCGACGGTGAGCTCGGACGTGGCGTCCTGCTCGAGTGGTTCGTTATCCGGCAAGGGTGCCTTCCTGCAGTTCACCTGCGAGTACGTGCGCGTGCACGTGGAACACGGTCTGACCGGCTGCTTCGCCGGTGTTGAACACGAGACGGTACTGGCCGCCGGCACGCTCGTCGGCGATGCGCTGCGCGGTGGCGACCACGTGGGCGAGGAGGTCGGGGTCCCCGGAGGCGAGCTCCGTCACGTTGCGGTACTGCTCGGTCTTCGGGACGACGAGCACGTGGACGGGAGCCTTCGGCGCGATGTCCTCGAACGCGATGACGCGGTCGTCCTCGGCGACGACGGTCGCCGGGATCTCGCGCGCGATGATCTTCGAGAAGACGCTGGGCGTGCTGGTGCTCATGTCCCCATCGTAGAACGCGCCGCCGACGGCGGGCCTACCAGCGCCCGAGCCGCGTCTGGAGGATCGACAGCGCCGCCGGACCCGCGGTCGAGGTCCGGAGCACGGTGTCGCCGAGTCGCACCCGCACGGCGCCCGCGGCGACCAGGCGGTCGAACTCGCTGCCGTCGATGCCGCCCTCGGGCCCGACGACGAGCGCGATGTCCTCGACGTCGGCCGGCGGCTCCCACGCGGAGAGGCGGACGTCGCCGACCGGGTCGAGCACGAGCACCGCCCGTCCGACGCCGACGGTCCCCACGAGCTGCGCGGTCGTCACCGGCGCCTCGACGGCCGGCACCCGCGGACGGATCGCCTGCTTCGAGGCCTCGTGCGCGATGGCCTCCCACCGCGCACGGCCCTTCTCGACCTTCGCCCCCTCCCACCGGGAGACACTGCGGGCCGCCGACCACGGGACGATGCGGTCGACGCCGATCTCGGTCGACGCCTGCACGGCCATCTCGTCGCGACCGCCCTTGGCCAGGGCCTGCACGAGCGTCAGCGTGGGCGACGGCGCCGGGGAGACGTCCACCGCCGTGACCTCGAGCACGAGGGCGTCGCGGTCGGTGGTCACCACCGGTCCGGTCACCACGGTGCCGTTCCCGTCGCCCAGGCGCAGCGTCTCGCCGACCCGCACCCGCGCGACCGACACCGCGTGACGGCCTTCCGCCCCGCCCAGCGACACCTGGTCGCCGACGGTCACGCCGTCGAGCGCGGGCACGAGGTACAGCGAGGCCATCAGAAGTTGAAGAAGCGGTCGCGGAGCTTGCCGAACATGCCCTGCTGGAACCGGGCGAGCTGCGGCTTCGTCGCCTTGTGCGACTTCGCGAGCTGCTCGACCAGCTGGCGTTCCTTGTGCGAGAGCTTCGTCGGCGTCACGACCTGCACGCCGACGCGGAGGTCACCGCGCCCGGCGCCGCGCAGCTTCGTGACGCCGCGGTCCTTGAGCACGAGCACGTCCGCGCTCTGGACACCGGGACGGATCTCGAGCTCGACCGGCCCGTCGAGACCGTCGATCGTCGCGGTGGTGCCGAGGATCGCGTCGGTCATCCCGACCTCGAGCGTCGCGAGCAGGTCGTCGCCGTCGCGGCTGAAGACGTCGTGGTGCCGCACCCGGATCTCGAGGTAGAGGTCACCCGAGGGGCCGCCGGCCGGACCGACCTCGCCCTGACCCGGCATCTGCAGGCGCAGCCCGGAGTCGACACCGGCGGGCACGTCGACCGGGATCGAGCGACGGGCACGCACGCGGCCCTGGCCCTGGCACGTCGGACACGGGTTCGGGATCACGGTGCCGTAGCCGCGGCAGGTGCCGCACGGCGCGCTCGTGACGACGTTGCCGAGGAGCGAACGGACCTGGCGCTGGATGTGTCCGGAGCCGCCGCAGATGTCGCAGGTGCGCGGGCTCGTGCCCGGCGCACAGCACGAGCCGTGGCAGGTCTCGCACAGGACGGCCGTGTCGACCTCGACCTCCTTGTGGGTGCCGAAGACGACCTCGTCGAGGTCGACGTCGATGCGCAGCAGGGCGTCCTGCCCCCGCTCGGCACGACTGCGGGGACCGGAGCCCCGACCGCCGCCACCACCGCCGAAGAAGGCGTCGAAGATGTCGCTGAAGCCGCCGGCCCCGCCACCGAACGGGCTGTCCGCCTGCGGTCCGGCGTCATACCGACGGCGCTGTTCGGGGTCGCTCAGCACGTCGTACGCGTGCGTCACGTCCTTGAAGCGCTCGGCGGCCTCCGGGCTGGGGTTCACGTCCGGGTGGAGTTCCCGCGCCAGGCGACGGTAGGCCTTCTTGATGTCGGCATCGGAGGCGTCCGGCTGGACGCCGAGGACGTCGTAGTGGTCTGCCACGTATCCCTCAGAGAGTTTCGGTTCGGTCGGTCTGGAGGCCCGGTGCGGGTCGTGCGCGTGGGTCGCGCCGATCGCGGTGCGGGCCGGTCAATGTTCGCCCAGGAGCTTGGACAGGTACCGTGCGACGGCCCGGACGGCGGCCATGTTGCTGCCGTAGTCCATCCGCGTCGGCCCGAGCACTCCGAGCCGTGCCACCTCGCCGCCGGCGAGGTACCCGCCCGCGACGATGCTCGTGGCGTCGAGGCCGTACTCGGCGTTCTCGACCCCGATGCGCGCGGCCACGGCGATGTCGTCCACCTGCATCTCCCCGAACAGTCGGAGCAGGGTGACTTGTTCCTCGATCGCCTCGAGCACGGGGAAGAGTCCGCCGGAGAAGTCGGACTCGCTCTTCGCGAGGTTCGCCGCGCCGGCCATGAGCAGGCGGTCCTGGCGGTTCGCCGCCACCTGCTCGATGAGGGTCGCGACGACGACCCCGGCGAGGGGCTGGACGTCGGGGCGGAGCTGTTGGGGCACCGCCCGGAGCGCCCCGGGCACGTCCTGCAGGAGCAGCCCGACCGTCGCGCCGTTGACGACCGTGCGGAGTTCGGTGAGCGCGGACTCGTCGAGGCCGACGTCGCTCTCGACGACGCGCTGCTCGACGCGCGCGGTGTCGGTGATGAGCACGACCATGAGCCGTGTGTCACCGAGCCGGACCAGCTCGACGTGCTGCACCCGGGCGCGCACCATCGACGGGTACTGCACGAGGGCCACCTGGTTCGTCAGCTGGCTGAGCAGGCGGACCGTGCGGCCGAGGACGTCGTCGAGGTCACCCGACGCACCGAGGAAGGTCTCGATCGCGTGACGCTGTGCACTGGAGAGCGGGCGGGCGGCGGCCAGGTGGTCGACGAACACCCGGTACCCCTTGTCGGTCGGCACCCGTCCGGACGACGTGTGCGGGGCGACGATGAGCTGCTCGTCCTCGAGCTGGGCCATGTCGTTGCGGATGGTCGCCGCACTGACCCCGAAGGCGTGGCGGTCGACGATGGACTTCGACCCGACCGGCTCGCGGGAAGCGACGTAGTCCCGCACGATGGCCTTGAGGACCTCGAGGCTGCGTTCGCTGACCACTCGATCCCCTTTCCGTTCGCGTTGGCACTCTCGTGTGTCGACTGCTGATCCTACGCCCGACGGCCGACAACACGGGACGTCCGTCGGCGCTCGTCGGTACGCTTCCCGCATGACCCACGGACAGCAGCCCGGCGGCCCAGGCGGCCCCCAGTACCCGCCGAACTACCAGGCGCCCCAGCCGATGAGCCCCGAGGACCAGCGACTCTGGGCGACCCTGACGCACGTCGGCGCGATCTTCTTCAGCCTGCTCGTGCCGATCGTCGCGTACCTCGTGCTGCGCGATCGGGGCCAGTTCGTGCGCGAACACACTCGCCAGGCACTGAACTTCCACATCACCGCGGCGATCGCCGGAGTCGTGTGCGGCCTGCTCTCGATCATCCTCATCGGCCTGATCCTGCTGCCGATCTTGGGTGTGCTCGTGATCGTGTTCTCGATCCTCGCCGCGATCGCCGCCAACCAGGGCCGCTTCTACAAGTACCCGCTGTCGATCGAGTTCATCAAGCAGTAGCGGATCACCCGGGCGCCGAGGGCTCAGTCGAGCAGCTCGCGGACCACCGCGTCCGCGAGCAGCCGGCCCTGCCTGGTCAACTCGACCCGACCGCGCACCGCGGCCGAGCCGTCCACGAGACCACGTGCGATGAGCCCGGCGACACGGCCACGGGCCTCCCGGCGGAGTTCCGACGTGGCGAGCTCCCCGCGGACCCGCGCCGCGAGGAGCACGCGCTCGACGTACCGTGTCTCGTCGTCGAGGGTCTCGCGGCCGGCTGCCGGCGACTCCCCCGCGAGCACCCGGTTCGCGTACGCGGCCGGGTGCTTGACGTTCCACCAGCGGGTGCCGGCGACCGCGGAGTGCGCGCCCGGGCCGACGCCCCACCAGTCGTGACCCTTCCAGTAGGACAGGTTGTGGCGGCTCGCGTGGGCCTCGCCCCGTGCCCAGTTCGAGACCTCGTACCAGGAGTACCCGGCCGCACCGAGGACGTCGTCGGCGAGCTCGTACATGTCGACGGCGAGGTCGTCGTCGGGAGCGGGCAGTTCGCCCCGGGCGACCATCCGCCCCATCGCGGTGCCCTCCTCGACGATGAGCGAGTACGCCGAGACGTGGTCGGGCGCACAGGCGATCGCCGCATCGAGCGAGGTCCGCCAGTCGCGGAGGGACTCCCCCGGCGTCGAGTAGATGAGGTCGAGCGACACGTCGAGGCCCTGCTGCTTCGCGAGGTCCACCACGAGCGGCACCCGCTCCGGGTCGTGCGTGCGGTCGAGCGTGGCGAGGACGTGCGGCACCGCCGACTGCATGCCGTAGCTCACCCGGGTGAAGCCGCCCTCGCGGAGCGTCTGCAGCGATGCGCCGTCCACCGAGTCGGGGTTCGCCTCGGTGGTGACCTCGGCGCCGGGCACGATGCCCCACGTCTCGTCGATCGCGCGGAGGATCATCACGAGGTCGTCGGCCGGCAGCATCGTCGGGGTCCCACCGCCGAAGAACACCGTCGACACCGGACGACGCGGGACACCGGAGCGCTCGAGCACCGAGGCGGCGAAGCGGATCTCCTGCACCGCGTGGCCCGCGTAGTCGTCACGACGGACCCCGCGCAGCTCGGACGCCGTGTACGTGTTGAAGTCGCAGTACCCGCACCGGACCCGACAGAACGGCACGTGCACGTAGACGCCGAACGGGACGTCACCCGCTCCCGGTCCGGGGGTGATCAGCCCGTCCGACGGAGCAGGATCGGCGATCGGCAGGGCGCTCGGCATGGACTCCATTCTCGGTCATGATGGAGGCATGGAGCACCACACCGTCCCCACCACGGTGCTGTGGGACATCGACGGCACCCTCGTGCTGAACGCCTCCTCGCCGGGCAACCTGTACCACCTGGCGCTCGAGCGGGCGGTCGGCCGTGACCTCACCCTGCGCGTCGGGCACCAGCACGGACGGACGGACGCCGGCCTCATCGCCGAGCACGTCCGGGCGCACGACCTCGACGACGCACTCATCCCGACCGTGTCCGGGCATCTGCGCGACCTCACCGACGAACGCTTCCGTGCCGGTGACCACCGGAAGCCGGCGCCGGGTGCCCGCGACCTCCTCCGACGCTTCGCCGTGCTGGGCTGGCGCAACGGGCTGCTCACCGGCAACTCCGAGCACCGGGCACGCGTCAAGCTTCGTGGCGCGGGGTTCGACCTCGAGGCGTTCGACTGGGCCCACTCGTTCTTCGGCGACGAAGAGGTCGACCGAGCCGGCGTGACCGGACGTGCTGCCGCTGCGCTCCGTGGCGAGCGGGCCGTGATCGTCGGCGACACCCCGCGGGACGGCGAGGCCGCCGACGTGGCGGGCATCCCGTTCCTGGCGGTCGCGACAGGCGGCTACGACGTCGAGGCGCTCCGGTCGACGAGTGCGGTCGCGGTCGCGCGCGACTGCGTGCAGGACGTGCAGCTGATCGAGGACGCGATCGCCGCGCTCGCGCCCCTGCGCTGACGGGCAGTGGCCCGGGCGGCCACCGAGACTCCGCTCCGCGGACACCTGCGCGCTGTCCGGGCCGCGGAACTGTCCGCCGAGCCGAGTCTCGGCGTGGGCGATGTCAGGCGCGGAGGGGTCAGTCTCCGCGCAGCGCCGCGAGGTACTTCTCCGCCATGACCCGCCGCTGCCGGCGGAGCAGCGGCTCCACGAGGCGCCACTTCCGGCTCGCCGGCTGCGAGAACTGCCGCAACTGCAGCCAGACCGAACCGTCCGACGTGCGCTCGACGACGAACGACTCCTCGCCCGAGAGCGGGTGGCCCTCGAGCGTGCCGTACGCGAAGCCCTTCCGGTCCGTCTCGTCGATGATCGACACGACCCGGACCGGCGCGTGCACGGTCTGCCCGAACGCGTGCATCGTGAGCGTCGCGGTCGTCCCCGCGGTCAACAGCGGCGTGCCGTCGGGCGCGAACCGTTCGACCTTCGGTGTGCCGATCGACGCGGGGGCGATCGGGACGCCGTGCTCGTCGAAGGTCACCGGGTTGTAGCGGACCTCGTCGTCGTCGGGCTGGTCGTCGACCTGCACGCGGATCCCGCTGCGCTCCTGGATCTGCCAGGACAGCGCCTGCGTCACGGCGGTCTCGAAGCGGGCGTCGCCGTGGCCGATCCGCGCGCGGGACTCGGTGGGCGTGAAGCCCTCCGGCGGGTACGTCATGAGGTCCGACGCCTGGGTCGCGCCGACCGCGCCGTACGTCAGGGCGGTCCGGTAGCTGCCGCGGGAACTCATGCCGACCAGCCTACTTGGCGGTGCGAACCGTCACGACCCAGCTGCCGCGGGAACGCATGCCGACCAGCCTCCTCGGCGGTGCGAACCGTCACGACCCAGCTGCCGCGGGAACTCATGCCGACCAGCCTCCTCGGCGGTGCGAACCGTCACGACCCAGCTGCCGCGGGAACGCATGCCGACCAGCCTCCTCGGGAAGGGATCCGCCCGCGGAACGGGCGAACCCCGAACTGGAGGCTCGGATAGCTCCCGCCACACCGCTATCGTCGGTCCGTGCCCACCGCGACCGCCGTCCCCCGACCTCGGACCGGCCGCACCCCGCGGACGCTGGGCACCCTCACCGCGATCGCCTTCGCGATCGCGGTCATCGCGCGGCTCGCCCTCGACCGGTACGAGGCGAGCGCCGCGCTCCTCGTCCGGTACACGAGCGAGCTCCCCGTCGACCGGTACCCGGTCGTCAGTACCCTGCTCGCGCAGGTCGCCGTCGCGAGCATCGGCGTCGGCGTCCTGCTGTTCGGCGCGCTGCTCGTGGTCGTCGTCCGACGCTCCCGGCGACGCCCGGTCGTCCCCTGGCTCGTCGGCGGAGCGGTCCTGCTCGCCCTCGGCGCGGCCGTCGCGTCCGTGGTGGCGAGCGAGCAGACCACGTTCGTCGCGATGACGGAGTGGAGCACCTGGCGGACCGCACTGGCGGGACTGGCCGCCGCGTGCCTCCCGGCCGTCTGCCTGGCAGCCCTGCGGGCGCGCACCGAGCGCACCCGCTGAGGCGCTACTTCTTCTTCTCCTCGACGTCGCCCGAGAGCGCCGCGATGAAGGCTTCCTGCGGCACCTCGACGCGACCCACCATCTTCATGCGCTTCTTGCCCTCCTTCTGCTTCTCGAGGAGCTTGCGCTTGCGGGTGATGTCACCGCCGTAGCACTTCGCGAGGACGTCCTTGCGCATCGCCCGGATGCTCTCGCGCGCGATGATGCGTGCGCCGATGGCGGCCTGGATCGGCACTTCGAACTGCTGCCGCGGGATGAGCTTGCGGAGCCGCTCGGTCATGAGCGTGCCGTACGCGTACGCCTTGTCGCGGTGGACGATCGCACTGAACGCGTCCACCTGCTCGCCCTGCAACAGGATGTCGACCTTGACGAGGTCGGCCGCCTGGTCGCCCGTGGGCTCGTAGTCGAGCGACGCGTAGCCCTGCGTCTTGCTCTTCAGCTGGTCGAAGAAGTCGAAGACGATCTCGCCGAGGGGGATCTCGTAGCGGATCTCGACGCGGTCCTCGCCGAGGTACTCCATGCCGAGGAGGGAGCCGCGGCGCGACTGGCAGAGCTCCATGATCGCGCCGACGTAGTCCTTCGGCGCGAGGATGGCCGCGCGCACCATCGGCTCGCGGACCTCGACGATGCGGCCGCCGGGGAACTCGGAGGGGTTCGTGACCTCGGTCACGGAGTTGTCCTCGTTCGTGACCTCGTAGATCACGCTCGGGGCGGTGGTGATGAGGTCGAGGCCAAACTCGCGGCTCAGACGCTCGGTGATGATCTCGAGGTGGAGCAACCCTAGGAACCCGCAGCGGAACCCGAACCCGAGCGCCACGGAGGTCTCGGGCTCGTACACGAGGGCTGCGTCCGACAGCTTGAGCTTGTCGAGCGCTTCGCGGAGGTCCGGGTAGTCGGAACCGTCGATCGGGTACAGCCCCGAGAACACCATCGGCTTCGGGTCGGTGTAGCCGGCCAGCGGGTCGGTCGCGGGCTTCTGCGCGCTCGTGACGGTGTCGCCGACCTTGGACTGGCGGACGTCCTTCACGCCGGTGATGAGGTAGCCGACCTCGCCGACGCTCAGGCCCTTCGTCGGCTTCGGCTCCGGCGACGACACCCCGATCTCGAGGATCTCGTGTGTCGTCTTCGTCGACATCATCTGGACCTTCTCGCGCGGCGAGATGGTGCCGTCCACCATGCGGACGTACGTGACGACGCCGCGGTAGCTGTCGTAGACCGAGTCGAAGATCATCGCGCGGGGCGGGGCGTCGACCGTGCCGACGGGCGGCGGGACCGTGCCGACGACGCGGTCGAGGAGCTCGGGGACGCCGACACCGGTCTTGCCGGAGACGCGTAGCACGTCCTCCGGCTTGCCGCCGATGAGCTGCGCGAGCTCGGCCGCGTACTTGTCCGGCTCCGCTGCGGGGAGGTCGATCTTGTTGAGGACCGGGATGATCTCGAGGTCGTTCTCGAGCGCCAGGTAGAGGTTCGCGAGCGTCTGCGCCTCGATGCCCTGCGCGGCGTCCACGAGGAGGATCGCGCCCTCGCACGCGGCGAGCGAACGCGAGACCTCGTACGAGAAGTCGACGTGACCAGGCGTGTCGATCATGTTCAGCGCGAACGTCTTGCCGTCGAGCTCCCACGGCATGCGGACGGCCTGCGACTTGATCGTGATGCCGCGCTCGCGCTCGATGTCCATGCGGTCGAGGTACTGCGCGCGCATCGCCCGCTCCTCGACGATGCCGGTGATCTGCAGCATGCGGTCGGCCAGCGTGGACTTGCCGTGGTCGATGTGCGCGATGATGCAGAAGTTGCGGATCGCCTCGGCCGGGGTCGCGGCGGGCTCGAGCGGCGCGGATGCTTGTGGGCTCACGGTTCCTCAGGGGTCGGGACGGTCGAACGATTGTCCCACGTCCGCGCGCCGGCGGCGCGCACCGCGGGCCGCCCTGTGGAGACGCGGTGCGGCCCTGGACGCTGTGCAGGACGGCCTGGAGGCGCGGGGCGGGCCCGCACCGCGCCTCCAGGCCGACGGATGGTCGCCGACACGGCGGCTCGCGCCGTGTCCTCGGGCGGTGGCGGTGGCCGGCTGCTCGCGCCGTCTCGTCAGACGGCCGCCGTGGCAGGTGCGGGCAGCGCGCCCAGGCCGCTCCGCAGGTCCTCCGCCGTCGCGGCCAGTGAGATGCGGATCCACCCCTCGCCGGTGCGCCCGAACGCGCTCCCCGGCGCGACCGCGACGTGCTCGCGGTGCAGCAGCGCGAGCGCCCACTCGGCGACGTCCCCTCCCGAAGCGTGCGAGACGTCGACCCAGAGGTAGAAGGCGCCGCGCGGGTCGAGGTAGCGGACACCAGCGGCGTCGAGGACCTCCTTCGCCACCTCGAGGTTCGCTCGGTAGTGCTCCCGGGCGTCACGGACCGCCGAGTGGTCCCCGACGATCGCGGCCAGGGCGGCGTACTGGTCGGGTTCGGCGACGCAGCTGATCATCGCCTCCTGGGTGGTGCGCATCGTCGGCCCGAGACCCTTCGGCGTCACGAGGTACCCCACCCGGACCCCCGTCATCGCGTACGTCTTGCTCAGCGAGAACGCCGAGAACACCCGGTCATCGTCGTCGAGCGCAGCGATGCTCACGTGGCGGGTGCCGTAGGTGAAGTACTCGTAGACCTCGTCGCTGATCACCCAGAGGTCGTGCCGCTTCGCCAGTGCGAGGAGCTCGCGCAGGGTGTCCTCGCCGAACACCGAGCCGAGCGGGTTCGACGGCGAGTTCACGATGATCGCCCGCGTCCGCTCGGTGATGCTCGCCTCGAGTGCCGCGAGGTCCGGCTCGAAGCCGTGCTGCGGCGTCAGCTGGTACGGCACCGGTGTCGCGCCCAGGATGTGCGCGTTCATCGTGAACGTCGTGTAGCCGGGGTCCGGCACGAGGACCTCGTCGCCCGGACTGAGCACGAGCGTCATCGCCTGGAACAGCGCCTGCGTCGCGCCGATCGTCATCCAGACCTGCTCGAGGTCGACCTCGATGCGGTTCTCACGGAGGAGCTTCTCGCGGATCGCCTGCCGGAGCGGGGCGATGCCGCCGTTCGGCGTGTAGTCCGTCCGGTCCTCGGACCACGCGCGACGGGCGGCCTCGCCGATGTGCGGTGCGACCGGGACGTCGGGCTCGCCGATCACGAGCATGGTGACGTCCGTGCCGTCCGCGCGGAGCAGTGCGGCCTGTTCGAAGACCCTCCGGATGCCGGAGGCGGGGACGGTGTCGATGCGTGGTGCGAGGGACGGCATGCTCGCCACGGTAGCGACCGCGTGTTGCCGGGCGGTTTCGGCCGGTCCGGGTGCCGTGTCGTCGTGGTCGCCGTGCAGCGGTTCGCGGCCTGTCGGGCTTTGGCCGCTGGGCCTGCTCCTGGTAGTGTTGGTGGCTGGCTTCCGCGTTCCCCGCCCACGGGTGGAACGCGATGCGACCAAGGGCCCCTCTACCCAGCGGTCGCGACCACCCGTAGAGACGAACAGGAGCAACACGCATGGCGAACATCAAGTCGCAGATCAAGCGCATCAAGACCAACCTCAAGGCCACCGAGCGGAACAAGGCGTACCGCTCGGAGCTCAAGACGCACATCCGCCACACCAACGAGGCGATCGCCTCGGGCGACAAGGACAAGGCCGTCGCGGCCCTGGCCCTCGCGTCGAAGAAGCTCGACAAGGCCGTGAGCAAGGGTGTCATCCACAAGAACCAGGCCGCGAACCGCAAGTCGGCCATCGCGAAGAAGGTCTCTGCTCTCTGAGACTGACTCCTGCTCGAAGGCCCCGCACCGTTCGGTGTGGGGCCTTCGTCGTTCGCGGGGTGTGGGGGTCGTCCGCCGAAACGCGCGCGGTTCGACATTGGACCGGTCGATCGACGCGCGGTTCGTCGCACCGGCATCTCGGGCTTCGGCTGCTGCATGGGTTCGACGTCGCACGCGTCGATCGACAGGTGCGTCGTCGGCTCGACGGCGTCGCGCGAGGCCAGGGGAAGTCCACTGTGGGTCCGACGCCGGACAGGCACAGGTCGGACGGCCAATTCGCTCGTGCACGACCACGCCGGCGTCCTACGACAGCGACATCGCCCTCCGTTGCACACGCTCGCAGCCAGCGGCCGCAAAGAACGAGCCCGCCCTCGTCCGTACGACAACGGCGCCGTCGTTCGGCCGTACCACCGAGTGACCTCAGGACGGCGGGGGTCCGACGCCCCGCCCACCCGCGACACGGGCGAGCATCACCATGTCAGTGGGCGCCGGGCCCCGACGACGGACGTGCGCCGGACCGACCGATCAGCGGTCCTCGCCGCGCCGGGCGATCGTCCGGACCATGACCTCGAGCGCGTAGTGGGCGTCGCGCGAGCCGCCCTTCACCGCGGTGTCCGCCGCGGCGATGCTGAGGATCGCGTTCGCCAACCCGGCCTCGCTCCAGCCCGCGACGTCTCGCTGCGCCCGCTGCACCTGCCAGGGCGCCATACCGAGTGCCGATGCCGCCTGGCCGCTGGGCCCGCGGAACGCGCTGACCTTCGCCATCGTCCGGATCTTGCTCGCGAACGCGGCGACGATCGGCACGGGTGCTTCCCCCGTGGCGAGGGCGTGCCGGAGCTCCACGATCGCGGGAGCCGAACGGCCGGCGAGGGCGATGTCCGCGACCTTGAAAGCGTTCGTCTCGACACGTCCGCCGTAGTACTTGTCGACGACCTTGTCGGTGATCTCCTCTGCGGAGTCGGCCAGCAACTGCCGGCACGCCGCCGCGAGCTCGGCCAGGTCGTCGGCGAACGCTGCCACGAGCGTGCGGACAGCGGAGGGAGCGATCTTGCGTCGGGCGGCGCGGAACTCCGCGTTGACGAAGTCGATCCGGTCGGTCTCGCGCTTGACTTCGTCGCACTGCACCTCGACGCCACCACCGACGCCACTGCGGATCGTGTCGAGGAGCTTCTTCCCGCGCATGCCGCCGCCGTGTCGGAGCACGAGGGTGACGTCGTCCGCCGGCCCCTGGAGGTACGCGATCGTCTCGGTGATGAACGCGTCGGTGCACTTCTCGACGTTGGTCACCCGCACGAGCCGGGGTTCACCGAACAACGACGGGCTGGCCAGGGTCGCGAGGAGGCCCGGAGCGTACTGGTCGGCCTCGAGGTCGTGGATCTCGAGCGCGGGGTCCTCACCAACGAGCAGGTCGCGCAGCACACTGGTCGCCCGGTCGGCCAGGAACGCCTCGGGGCCGGTGACGAGGACGACCGGCGCCGGCCGGACGCCCGACCACGAGACCTGGTCGATCTTCGCGGCGGCGCGCGCGGGCTTCTTGGCGGGCATGCGGTCCTTCCGGTGGTGCGAACGGCGGGGCTCCGGTCGCGCTGACGATCCTACGGCCGACCGGTGACGCGGCGCTGGCCGAGCAGGCGACCGACGACGCCGCGCCGGCGGTGAAGCTGACCGGCGACGCCCGGCCGGCGCTGCTGTCGACCGGGTGCTCGGTCCACACGCGCGGCCCGTCCGGGCCCGGCGCCACCACCGCCGTTCCGTGCACGTCCGTCCGGAAGACGGCGGCACCGGTCGCAGCCAGCATGTCCAGCGTCCGCCGCGTCGGGTGCCCGTACGAGTTGTCGGCACCGACGCCGATCAACGCCACGCGTGCCCCCAGTGCCCGGTACAGTCCCGCGTCCTGGTCGGCCGATCCGTGGTGCGAGACCTTCACGACGTCGACCGGCCCGAGTGGTCCAGCGTTCCGGCCGTCCGACGCCCGCATCCGACGCTGCGCCGTCTCGCCGAGGTCCCCGAGCAGCAGCGCGGACGGCACCGGGTCGTCCCGCTCGCTCGCCCGGACGCGGAGGACGAGGCTCGCGTCGTTCCCGGAGTCCGACGACGTCGCCGGCGGCCACGTGACGTCGATGCGGGCGCTGCCGAGCCCGACGGACGTCCCGGCGGCGGCACGGAGCACCTCGGCCCCGGCTCGCCGGAGCTCCTGCACCACCCGGTCGTCAGCGGGCCGCCCGACCGGGCCGACGAGCGCCGTCGTCACAGCCCCCTCGACCTCGGCCACGGCTCCGACGTGGTCGCGGTCGAAGTGCGTCAGGACGAGCAGGGCCAAGCGGTCGACCCGGAGCAGGTCCAGGCAGGCGCGCAGGAGCTCGGGGTCGTCGCCGGTGTCCACGAGCGCGACCGAGCCGCCGGAGCGGAGCAGCACGGCATCGCCCTGACCCACGTCGCACGCCGCCGTGGTCCAGTCGACGGGGACACTCCCCCGGACGACGACCCGCGGGACACCCACCGACCCGACACCGATGACCAGGACGACGGCCGACGCGAGCAGCAGGCGGACGCGGCCGGTCGTGCCGACGAAGACGGCCACCGCGATGCCCGCGCACACCATGACGGCGAGCACAACGCCGGTGGACCCGGTGGGCCACGGCGCCGATGCCCCGGGGAGCGCCGACGCCGTGCGGGCGATCCAACCGACGATGCTGGCCGGCAACCACGCGACTGCGGCGAGGACAGCGGCCCCGGTCGGCCACATCGGCGCGACGAGACACGCCCCGAGGCCCACGACGGTGACGATCGGGGCGAGCGGCTCCGCCAGTAGGTTCGCCGGCACACCGTAGGTCGGCAGGAGCGGTGCCAGCAGGATCGTCACCGGCCAGCACGCCACCTGCGCGGCCACGGGCACCGCGACCACCGCGGCGACCGGTGGCCAGACACGGCGAGCGAGCAGTCCGGTCAGGGGCGGTGCGAGGACCACGATCCCGGCGGTGGCGAGGACCGACAGGGCGAACGCGAACGACCTCGCGTACCAAGGATCGGCGACGAGCATCCCCGTGACGGCGAGGGCGATGAGCGGGACACCGCGCACCGGACGCCCGGACAGGTGCACCACGAGCACGACGACCGCCATCACCGTGGCGCGGACGATCGACGGGTCGGGGCGCACCAGCACGACGAACGCGAGCAGGAAGCCGACGGCGACGGACGCGCGGACGAGTCGCGGCAGCCCCACCGCGCGACCGAACAGGACGACCAGGCCAACGATCACGGCACAGTTCGCACCGGAAACGGCCGTCAGGTGGGTGAGCGCGGTGGTCTCCATCGCGGCCACGGTCGCCGGGTCCAGCCCGCTCCGGTCACCGATCGCCATGCCTCGGAGCAGCGCGGCCCCGGGTCCCGGCAGCTCCGCCGTCACCGCGACGAACGCCTGTCGCGAGCGATCGGTGACGGCGAGGAGCCCCGTGGGCTGGTCCACCCGCACCGGACCCCGCAGGAACACGACGGCGGCGGTCGGTGACCCCGGGTCGTCCGCCTCGATCGCGGCCGACCCTCGGACCGTGCTGCCAGCGGCGAGTCGGTGCGGTCCGTGGTCGGCGAGGCCGTCCGGGACCACCCGCACCGGCACGCGGAGCGCCGTCACCTCGCCGACCGCGGTCAGGGTCCCGGTCACCGAGCGCGCGCCGGGTTCGAGGTCACGGTCGAGCGTCACACGAACGGCACGCGGCCCCTCGGTGTCGGAGAATGCCGCCGGAGCCCGGCGCTCCTGGCCGACGGCGACCGCGACGGCGACCAACCCCACGAGGAGCGCACCGGTCACGACGATGCTCAGCGCGGCGCCGAGCCACCCGGCGTCAGCGGCCGCATCGTCGCCGACTCCGCGGAGGAACAGGACCACGATGCCGACGGCTGCGACCACGCCGGCGCCGACCGCCGCGGTGACGGCAGCTTCGGGACTCCCGATCAGCACGGCTGAGGCGGCCCAGGCAGAGACCGTGGGGAGCGCGATCCGCAGGTCCGCCGGCCGGGCACCGGCCGCTCGCCCGACCCGGCCGACCACGTCAGACACGGACGCGGTCCCGCAGGTCGGCGAACTTCGCATCACCGATCCCGCTGACGTCGAGCAGGTCCTCCACCGCGGCGAAGCGCCCGTGTTCCTCCCTCCAGGCGACGATGCGCGCCGCGAGCGCGGGCCCGATCCCCGGCAGGCGCTCGAGTGTGGCGCCGTCGGCGGTGTTGAGGTCGACCACGTCCGACCCGTCCACGGGCCCACCGGCCGCCGAGTCCGTCGCGCCGTCAGCCGGCCCGACCGCTGCCGGTGGGTCGCCCTCGCCCACCCGTGGCACGTACACCCGCTCCCCGTCCACCAGTGGTCTGGCGAGGTTCAGCCGCCCGAGGTCGGCGTCGCGAGCAGCGCCGCCCGCCCGTTCGACGGCGGCGGCGACCCGGCTGCCCGACGGCAGGCTGACGATGCCCGCGTCGGCCACCGCACCGGCGACGTGCACGACGACCACCGGAGCAGTCGCCGGCGACGACGGTGCGGGTACCGCAGCAGCTCCCGACAGCCCCGACGCCGTCGGCGACCCCGGCCCTCCGACCGCCCCGCTCACCACGACCTCGCTCGGCCCGGCTCCGCTGCCCAGACCGGCGCTGAGGACGACGACCGCCAGCGCGACCGCGGCGACGACCCCGGCGAGCAGCATCGCTGCCCGCGGCGACAACGCGACGCGCGACGACCACGAGCCCGACGACGAACGACTCGGAGCTGGAGGACCCGAGGGCGACGCAGGATCCGACGACGAGGGACCGATGGACGAGGACATGCCCGGAACGCTACGGAGCCCGATCGCCCGGCCGGGCTCCGTCAGCGTGGCCCGTGGAGAACACCATCACGATCCGCCGTGTGCAGGAAAGGGCGCTACCTCTTGATCGCGATGTCCACAAGCTCCGGCGCCGGCTTGCCACTCTCACGATCTCCGATTCCCCGATGTAACGCTGCACGCTCGCCGGCTCATGGGAACACTTCCGAGATGTCTTGGCGCCGTCGACTGCACACACCGCACGAATATCTCCCGCCGTGCCCGTCGGGGGCAGCACTCAGGACCATGCCGTCTGCGCACCGTCCTATCCGCCCTCTCGCGGGTACACGGTGATCAGAACCGACATGAGAACGCCCTCCATCACCGACACAGCCGACCTCAGCTCGGAGCAGCTACGATCCGGATGTGCGAGGAAGCGTGACGCCGAGCTCCTCGAACCACGCCAAGAACCGCGGAGTGAGTCCCAGAGCAGCCTCGAGATTCGGTTCGATCAGCGCCACTCCGTCGCGAACCTTGTCATAGTCCGGCAACACCTGCAACACCCGCTTCGATGGCGCGGTACTCGGACCATCATTGATCATCTCCGCGTTGCCATCGTAGAAGTCGACCATGGACTGGAATTCGCGCACGATCGACGAGTCACCGAATACGTCGCCGGACAGCGAACCCGCAGCGATCACGAGCGTCTCAAACTCGTGAAGCATGACGAAGGGCGCGAAACGGGGATCTGATCCAACGAGATCGACCATTCCTTTCTCAATCTCTTCGACACAGGTTGGCTGTCGATGCGGGCCGCCGCACTTACAGGCAGGACCGTCACTCGGGAACGCGTAGTAGTCGATCATCGTGGTGACACGAGTCCAATGAGGCTGTGCCAAAAGATTTCTCAGATGGCGCTCGTAATGCTTCCAAAGGCCGCCGCCACGACGCGCTTGTCCATCTGCTGCTCGCGACGTGTGCACGACGATGGGCGTCAAGAAAACGCCGGACCGCGCCGCGAGTGGTCGCATGACGAGATTGACGAAGGCTTCCTCGGTCTGCCCCTCAACCACCAAGGCGATTTGATCAACCATCGCCATGCTTCTTCGCAAGTAACGAAGACGGCCTACCACCGAGGAGGTTCATCTCCCAGAGCTCACCAACTGAATAATCAGCGAGCCACCCCTCCAACTCCGAAGCATCTGGCCGCTCAACAGTTGTTGCCCCGTCGGATCGGCCAACCACAGCGACTTCATTGAGGCTGAACTGACCGAGGAGTGTGACCGATTGTGTAGCGGCGATCAACTTGTGCTCGGAACCCAAGCCACGAAAGAGCGCTGCTAGTTGGTGAATCGCTGCCGGGTGTAGTCCCAACTCTGGCTCGTCAAGAACGATTGTCGCGGGCTTCCGTGGCTGTTGTAGCAAGACCGCCAGACAGATGAAGCGGAGAGTTCCCGAACTCAGTGCACTCCCCGAGAAGATGTCGTCTATTCCCTTTTCTCGCCACCGAAGTACTACAGAATCAGCTCTCGGTCGGAGCACGAAATCGTCGAAGAACGGAGCTACATTACGGATGGACCGAATGACCTTGTCGTACTGCCGCGAGTTGTTCTCTCGCATGTCCAGCAGTACCGCTGCCAGATTACGAGCATCGTCATGCAACATCTCACTGTCCGCGACATCCACGCGGCGCAGAGGAGGGGCGGTGATGCTCGTGTCATCGAAGTGATACACACGACAGCCAGACAGAACGTCGAACAAGTATTGATTTGAGACATGCTCAGAAACTTTCGCCTTCAGGCGTCCGCTCCTGCTCGTGCCCAACGAAGTCGAGTACGGCGACGCGTACTGCTCACTTTGCATGTACGTCGTTTCCGTGAGCACCGCTGAGTCATCTGCGGCCGGCTCGAGTCGAAGCCTGTAGCCGTTGCGAACAGCACCACGAACAGAATCGACCCAGTCACCCCAGATCCTCAAGGAGATCTCCTCCGCCTCACCACCCACACTCCGATGAAGCAGATGAGACATCCCGCCGACTCTTGCGATGTGCGCAGGCGCATTGCCATCCACCGCGTAACCCAGGAGCTCGAAGGCATCAACGAGGTTACTCTTGCCCGCGCCATTGGCACCTATCAACAGAGTCACGCTGCTCGTCAGTTCCAGCGTCAAAGAATCAATGGACCGAAAGCCTTCGATCTTGACGGAACTCAAAGGCGTTGTCAAAAGAAATCACTCTCGCCAGACATCTGCACTCCTGTCGTCCTCCTAGAGCGGCACGGCTCAACATAACATCGGCGGCCTTGAGTCCTGGTGAGGCGAGCATCCACCGCGACTCCGGGGCAGCTACCCCTTGATCGCGATGTTCACCAGCTTCGGCGCCCGCACGATCACCTTCACGATCTCCCGGTCCCCGATGTACCGCTGCACGTTCGCCGATTCCCGCGCGAGCGACTCGAGCTCCGACGGCTCGATCGACTTCGAGACCTCGAACGAGTCGCGCACCTTGCCGTTGACCTGCACGACCGCCGTCAGGGTGTCCTGCACGAGCAGCGTCGGGTCGGCCTTGCGCCACCCGTACGTGGCGACGGTCGGCTCGTAGCCCAGCTTCTCCCACATCTCCTCGCCGACGTACGGCGCGAACACGGCGAGCCCGAGCGTGATGGTCTCGACGGCCTCGCGGACGGCGGGGTCACCCGCGCCGGGGCCGCTGTCGATCGCCTTGCGCGTCACGTTCACGAGGTCCATGAGCCGCGCGATCACGACGTTGAACTTGAACGACTCCATGAGCCCGGGTGCGTCGGCGAGGAACCGGTGCGTCACCTGGCGGAGCGCCCGGTCGCCGTCGGCCCACACGGCGTCCTTCGTGCTCGTCACGTCGAGCGCGAGCCGGTAGGCGCGGGCCAGGAAGCGCGCGGACGCCGACGGGGAGACGTCCTCCCAGTTGATGTCGTCCTCGGGCGGGCCGGCGAAGCCCATCACGAGGCGGATCGCGTCGACACCGTTCGCGTCGAGCTCGTCGCCGAGCGAGACACCACCCTTCGACTTCGACATCTTCGAGCCGCCGGACAGCACCATGCCCTGGTTGAGCAGCGCCGTGAAGGGCTCGGTGAAGTCGAGGTAGCCGAGGTCGAACAGGACCTTCGTGACGAAGCGTGCGTACAGCAGGTGCAGGATCGCGTGCTCGATTCCGCCGATGTACTGGTCGACCGGCGCCCACTTCCGCGCGGTCGCCGGGTCGAACGCCTGCAAGTCGTCGTTCGCGGCGAGGAAGCGCAGGAAGTACCACGACGAGTCGACGAACGTGTCCATCGTGTCGGTGTCGCGCGTCGCCGGGGTGCCGTCGACGGGGTTCGGGACGTTCACCCAGTCGGTCGCACCACCGAGCGGCGAGGTGCCCTTCGGCTTGAGGTCGAGCCCCTCGGTCGACGGCAGCCGGACCGGCAGCTGGTCGATCGGCACCGGGTGCTCGGTGCCGTCGGCGCCGTGGATGATCGGGATGGGGGTGCCCCAGAAACGCTGGCGCGAGATGAGCCAGTCGCGCAGGCGGTAGGTCTTGGCAGCACGGCCGGTGCCGCGCTCCTCGAGCAGGCGGATCGCCGCCGTGATGGCGTGCTGCTTCGACATGCCGTCGAGCGGCCCGGAGTTGATCATCCGACCGGTGCCGGTCAGGGCCTCGCCCGTTGACACCGGGTCGAGCGCCGGCAGGTCCTCGAGCGTCGCGCCGTCCGGGATCACCGGGATCGCCCCGGTCACCGGAGCGGTCGTGTCCACCACGACTTTCACGGGCAGGTCGAACGCCCGCGCGAAGTCGAGGTCGCGCTGGTCGTGCGCGGGCACGGCCATGACCGCGCCGTGGCCGTAGTCGGCGAGAACGTAGTCGGCGGCCCAGATCGGCAGGCGCTCCCCCGTCAGCGGGTGGATCGCGAAGCGGCCGAGCGGCACACCGGTCTTCGGGCGGTCGGCGTTCTGCCGGTCGATCTCGGAGGTCTTCTGGGTCGCGGTCAGGTACGCGTCGAAGTCGTCACGGACCGAGGACGACACAGACGGGTCGGCCACCAGCGACGCCGCCAGGTCCGAGTCCGGCGCCACGACCAGGAACGTCACCCCGTGGATCGTGTCCGGCCGCGTGGTGAACACGGTGACGGGCTCGGCGCGGCCCTCGATCACGAAGTCGACGTCGGCACCGACGGACCGGCCGATCCAGTTCCGCTGCTGCGCGATGACCTTCGCCGGCCACCGCCCCTCGAGCTGGTTGAGGTCGTCGAGCAGCCGGTCCGCGTACTCCGTGATCTTGAAGTACCACTGCGTCAGCTTCTTCTTGACGACGACGGCCCCGGAGCGGTCGGATGTGCCGTCGGGCAGCACCTGCTCGTTCGCGAGCACGGTCTGGTCCACCGGGTCCCAGTTGACCCAGCTGTCCTTCCGGTACGCCAGGCCCTTCTCGTACATCTTGAGGAACAGCCACTGGTTCCACTTGTAGTACTCGGGGTCCGAGGTGTGGATCTCGGTCGTCCAGTCGAAGGACGGCGCGTACCGCTTGAACGAGGCCTTCTGCTGCTCGATGTTCGCGTAGGTCCACTCCTTCGGGTCCACACCGCGCTTGATCGCCGCGTTCTCCGCGGGCAGGCCGAACGAGTCCCAGCCGATGGGGTGCAGCACGTTGAAGCCCTGCTGCCGCCAGTACCGCGCCACGAAGTCGCCGAGCGCCCAGTTCTCGGCGTGCCCCATGTGGAGGTCGCCGGAGGGGTACGGGAACATCTCGAGGATGTACTTGCGCGGCCGGGTGTCGTCGAGGTCCGTGGTGAAGAGCCCGAGCTCCTCCCAGCGGGGCTGCCACTTCTCCTGGAGACGACGGAAGTCGTAGGCGTTCGGGTCCTCGGCGTACTGCTCGGTGGTCACGGTCACCAAGGTTACAAGGCCTGGAGGCACGGCCCGGCCCCGTGACGCCGGCACCGGCCCGCCAGGTGGCGGGCGGGCACCGCGTCAGGCCCCGACGAGTCGTCCGTCCCGCATCCGCAGGGTCCGGTCGACGAGGTCGGCCGCCACCGGGACGTGGGACACGACGAGGATGGTCCGTCCGGCCCGCCGGGCCGCGCCGACCAGGTCACGCAGCAGCGCGTCCGCCAGGTCGGGGTCGATGTCGGCCGTGGGCTCGTCCAGTACGAGTACGGGGAACGCGTGCAGGAGCGCCCGCGCGAGGGCGAGCCGGTGCGCCTGACCACCGGAGACGAGGACGCCGCGCTCCCCCACGCCGGCGTCGAGACCGCCGCGGGCAGCGACCCACGACCCGAGGCCGACCCGGTCGAGCACGTCGAGCAGCTCGGCATCGGTGGCGGTGTCGCGCGCGAAGAGCAGGTTCTGCCGCACGGACTGGTCGAAGACGAACGGGTCCTGCTCGATCAGCCCGATGCGTGCACGGACCACGTCGGGGTGCAGGTCCTTCGCCGGCACCCCGTCGATCGTGAACGAGCCGCGGTGGTCGACGAACCGCACGAGCGCGTCCACGAGCGTGCTCTTGCCCGCGCCGCTCGGTCCCTCCAGGACCACGACCTCGCCGGGCCGCAGGTCGAGCGAGACCCCGCACACGGCGTCGACGCTCGCACCCGGCCAGCGCACCGAGAGGTCACGCACCGACACCGACACCGGGCCGTCGA
Source organism: Curtobacterium sp. 458 (assembly GCF_030406605.1). Classification (NCBI taxonomy): domain Bacteria; kingdom Bacillati; phylum Actinomycetota; class Actinomycetes; order Micrococcales; family Microbacteriaceae; genus Curtobacterium; species Curtobacterium sp. 458. The sequence continues at coordinate 3,227,891 of NZ_CP129104.1, forward strand.
CCTCGAGCGAGGCGGGGTCGGCGGGCTCCGAGGGCTCCGGCACGATGCCGTCCGGCACGGTCGCGGGCACGACCTGCTCGACGCGGTCCGCTGCCGCCCGGACCCGGCGGAGGGTCAGGACCGCCAGCGGCACGCCCCCGACGACCTCGAACAGGGCGAGCGGGACGAAGACCGCGAGCGCCCAGAGCGGGCCGTCGAGCGCGCCGGACACGACGGCGGGCGCCCCGACCGCGAGGATCCCCACGACCGCACCGCCGCCGATCAGCCCGACGAGTGCACCCACGAGCGACTCGACGGCGCCGCGACGACGCACGGCTGCGGTGACGCGGGCGTCGAGCCGTGCGATGTGGTCGAGCCGCTCGCCGAGGGTGCCGTACGCGGTGAACACGTCGAGGGTGCGGACCGTGTCGAGCACGAGGTCCGCGACCCGACCCCGCTCCGCCGCTGTCCGCTCGTCGGAGCGCCGGGCCACCGCGGCGGTCACGACCGAGCCGAGCAGCGCCGCGACCGCGAGCGCGAGCAGCAGCACGACCGCGGCCGGCACCGACACGAGCGCGACCGCGACCGCCGAGAGCACGGCGACGATCCCGGCGGATACGAGCGGACCGACGACCCGGATCGGCAGGTCCTGCAGCCGGTCGGTGTCGGTGACGAGTCGGGTGAGGAGGTCGCCGCGTCCGGTGGACCCGAGCCCGGCCGGCGCGACCGACGACAGCCGGCGGTACATCTCCGTGCGCACGACCGCGAGCTGACGGAACGACGCGTCGTGCCCCGCGAGCCGGTCGACGTAGCGGAGTGCGGCGCGGCCGAGTGCGAACGCGCGCACCCCGACCATGACGAGCGTCAGGTACAGGATCGGCGGGTGCTCCGCCGCCCGCGTGATGAGGTAGCCGCTCGCGGCGAGCAGCGCGACCGCGCACAGTGCGCTGAGCGCGCCGGCTGCCACGGCCTTGCTCCAGCCGGCCCCGTGGGGCATGGCGAGCCGCAGGACGGATGCGGGTCGGGCCTCCCGGCTCATGCTCGTGCTCCGCTCGTCACGGCGACCGACGCGGATCCGACGTCGACCCGGACGTCCGCCGCGGCCAGGACGGCCGGTCGGTGGCTGGCGACGACGACCACGCGGCCGTCGGCGGCGAGCCGACGGATGGTGGCGACGACGTGCGCCTCGGCGTCCGCGTCGAGCGCGGAGGTCGGCTCGTCGAGCAGGACGAGGGGCGTGTCGGCGCGCGCGGCGCGGTACAGGGCGCGCGCGACGGCGACGCGCTGCGCCTGCCCGCCGGACAGGCCGGCGCCGCCGGATCCGACCGGGAGGCCCGGGTCGAGTCCCAGCCCCGCCGCACCGAGCGCGGACCTCACGGCCGCTCCGTCGGGGGTCGCGCTGAGCGCGACGTTCTCCGCGATGGTCCCGCGGACGAGGCGCGGCCGCTGGTCCGCCCAGGCCGTGCGCTCCGCTGCGGTGCTGCCGGCCGGTCCGGGGAGCGTCACGGACCCCTCGTGCGGAAGCGCGCCGCGGATCGCGGCGATGACGCTCGACTTGCCGGAGCCGCTGGGGCCGGAGAGCGCGACCACGGTGCCGGGCTCGGCGCGGAGGTCGATCGGCCCGATGACGACGTCCGGACGGTGGATCCTCAGCCCGTCGAGGACGAGGGCGGCCGCTTCCGCGGTGGCGACCGCGGGCGCTCGGTGCACGCCACCGGCCGTGTCGTCGTCGAGGACGTCGAGGACCGCTGCCGAGGCCTCGACACCGTCCTGCGCCGCGTGGAAGTCGGCGCCGACCTGTCGGATCGGAGCGAAGGCCTCCGGGGCGAGGACGAGCACGAACATCGCGGCGCCGAGCCCGAGCGACCCGTCGACGAGCCGGACGCCGATCGACACGGCGACGAGCGCGACCGCGAGACTCGCCGCGAGCTCGAGGGCGAACCCGCTGACGAACGAGAGCCTGAGGACGCCGATCGTCTGCTTCCGGTACGCGTCCGTGAGCGTCCCGATCCGTCCGACCTGGCGACGCGCCCGCCCGAACACCTTGAGCGTGGCGAGGCCCTCGACGGCCTCGGTGAACGCGCCACCGAGGGTCGCGAGGGCGTCCGACTGCTTCCGCTGCAGCGCCTGGGTCGCGAGGCCGATGAGGATCATGAACACCGGGATGACCGGCAGCGCGCACAGCACGATGAGCCCGGTCGTGAGGTCTCCGATGCCGATCGCCACGAGCAGCGCCGGGGTCGCGACGGCCGTCAGGGCGAGCTGCGGCAGGTACCGGCCGAAGTAGGCGTCGAGGGCGTCGAGGCCCGGCCCGAGCGTCGTGGCGAACCCGGCGCTCGACCGTTCGGCGAGCCACGTCGGACCACGCTCGGCGGCCCGGGTGAGGACGGTCGCGCGCAGCTCGCTCTTCACGCGCGCCGCGGCACGGGCGGCGAGGTCGTCCGTCGCCCATGCGGCGAGTGCCCGCACGACGAACGCTGCGCCGACCAGGCCGAGCGCCTGTGCGAACGTCGTGGGGAGCGCACCGTCACGGACCGCGTCGACCCCGATCGTGACGGCAGCGGAGATGCCCCAGGCGATCGCGATGGTCGCCAGGGTCCGGAGCAGACCGGTGCCGGCGGCCGCGACGATGAAGCCGCGTGCCGTGCGCGACAGTCGCAGCAGTCGCGGGTCGAGCGGCTTCACGAGCGTCCTCCTGGCCTGTGGTCGTCGTCCGGGTCTGCGTGCTTCGTCCGGGCTGCCGGCTAGTGGGCCGCCTGGCCGATGTGTGCCCGCGAGACGCGCTTGCGGAACACCCAGTAGGTCCAGGCCTGGTAAGCGAGCACGAGCGGCACGAAGATCAGCGCCACCCAGCTCATCACGGTCAGCGTGTACTGCCCGCTCGCAGCGTTGACCACGGTCAGGCTGTTGGCCGGGTCGTTCGACGCTGGCATCACGTTCGGGAAGATCGCCGTGAACATCGCCAGGACGACCGCCGCGATCGTCACCGCCATGAGTGTGAACGCCCGCCCCTCCTTGCCCCACACGTTGCAGAGGACCGCGAGGACGAGGGCCAGCGCCGCCACCACGGACAGCACGAGACTCGCCGGCGTCGCCCGGACGAACGCCATCGCGACGAGGAACGCCGCACCGACGACGATCGTGAGGATGCCCGCACGGGTCGCGAGGCGCTTCGCGCGGACCCGGATCTCGCCCTCGGTCTTCAGCGCGACGAACACGACGCCGTGCGTGAAGAACACCATCAGGGTCGCGAGGCCGGTCAGCAGCGCGAACGGGTTGAGCAGGTCGAACAGCGTGCCCGTGAAGTTGTGGCCGGCGTCCATCGGGATGCCCCGGACGACGTTGCCGAACGCGACACCCCAGAGGAACGACGGGAGCGCGCTGCCGACGATGATCATGAGGTCGAAGCGGCGCTTCCACTCCAGGTGCTTCTCCTGGTGGCGGTACTCGAAGGAGACGCCGCGGGCGATGAGCGCCGCGAGGATGAGGAGCAGCGCCAGGTAGAACCCCGAGAACATCGTGGCGTACCACTCGGGGAAGGCCGCGAACAGGCAGGCGCCCGCGACGATGACCCACGTCTCGTTGAGGTCCCAGACGGGGCCGATCGTGTTGATGAGCACCCGACGGTCGGTGTCGTCCTTGCCGAGGAACGGCAGGGACATCCCGACGCCGAAGTCGAAGCCGTCGAGGACGAAGTAGCCGACGAAGAACAGCGCGACGATCGCGAACCAGAGAACCGGCAGATCCATCAGTAGACCGTCACTTCGTGCTTGACCTCACCGGTCTCCTCGTCGACCTCCGCCGGGGCGGCGGGGCCCTCTTGTGCGACCTTCTTGATGAGCCGGAACTCGACCACCGCGAGGGCGCCGTAGATGAGCGTGAACACGACGAGCGAGATGAGGACCTCGAGCCCGGTCACGTTCGGCGAGACGCCGTCCGCGGTCTTGAGCAGCCCGAAGACGAGCCACGGCTGGCGACCCATCTCGGTGAAGATCCAACCCATGATCATCGCGGCCATCGGCAGCGGCATCGCCCAGGTGGCGATCCGCCAGACCCAGCGCTGCTGCGGGAAGCGGCCCTTGCGGGTCAGCCACAGCCCGACGAGCGAGACCAGGACGGCACCCACGCCGAGGGCGATCATCCAGCGGAACGCCCAGTAGGTCACCCAGATGATCGGCTTGTAGTCGCCGGCGCCGTACACCTGCGAGTACTGCGCCTGGAGGTCGTTGATGCCCTCGACCGTGCCGTTGAACGTGTGCGTCGAGAGGAACGACAGCAGGTACGGGATGCGGATCGAGAACAGCTCGTGCACCCCGTCCGGCGTCCCGAGCGTGAAGATCGAGAACGAGGCGTCCTTGCCGGTCGAGGTGTTGTAGAGCGCCTCGGCCGCCGCCATCTTCATCGGCTGGGTGTCGACCATCGTCAGTCCGAGCTGGTCGCCGGTGAGGACCGTGAGCGCCCCGGACGCCAGCATCGTCCACATGCCGAACTTGAGCGCCGGCATCATCGTCTCGAGGTTCTGGTTGCGCGCCAGGTGCCAGGCGGCGACCGCGATGATCACCGACGCCGCGACCATGAACGCCCCGAACAGCGTGTGCGGGAAGGCAGCGAGGGCCACCTTGTTCGTCAGCACGGCCCAGATGTCGGTGAGCTCCGCGCGGCCCTTGGCCTCGTTGATCGCGAAGCCGACCGGGTGCTGCATGAACGCGTTCGCCGCGAGGATGAAGTACGCCGACAGCATCGTGCCGATGCTCACGCACCAGATCGTCGCGAGGTGCACCTTCTTCGGCAGGCGGTCCCAGCCGAAGATCCAGAGGCCGATGAACGCCGCCTCGAAGAAGAACGCCAGGATGCCCTCGAGCGCGAGCGGCGCACCGAACACGTCACCGACGAAGCGGGAGTAGTTCGACCAGTTCATGCCGAACTGGAACTCCTGCACGATGCCGGTGACGACACCCATCGCGAAGTTGATCAGGAAGATGCGCCCGAAGAACCGGGTGAGCTGCAGGTAGTGCGCCCGGCCCGTCCGGACCCAGGCGGTCTGGAACACGGCGACGACCACGGCCATGCCGATGGTCAGGGGCACGAAGAGGAAGTGGTAGATCGTCGTCAGACCGAACTGCCACCGCGACAGGATGAGCGGATCGAGGATGTCGTTCATGCGGCGTTTCCGAGCCGGGTCGCCGCGCGCTGTTGGTGCACGTCAGTTGCTTCCTGTGGAAGGGGGAACTTCTGGTGTCACAGGCCGTTGGGACACCTCCACGCTACCGTCCGGACACCTGCTTCGACAAGTTGTAGAACCGCCCTCTGCACGAACGTGCAGATGAACTGCACGGCACGGTTGTGCGGAACAAGCGTGCTGCGACGATGTCTCGCGGAACGACGACAAGCGCCGGGCCGAAGCCCGACGCCTGTCGCTTTTCGTGCCGTGCCGGTACGCCTAGAGGAGACCCTTCTCGGTGAGGAAGTCCTTGGCGATGGTGGACGCCTTCTCCTTGTCGTTCACGCTCTTCGCGTTGAGGTCGATGAGCGCGTCGGTCGTGAGGACCTTGCTGACCTTGTCGATGTCGGCCGCCGCCTTGTCGTCGACCTTCTTCGAGACGACCGGGATGACGTTCTGCGGGAGGATCAGGTTCTCCGGGTCCTTCAGCGAGACGAAGTCGTTCGCCTTGATGCTCGGGTCGGCGCTGTAGATGTCCGCGAGCTGGACCGTGCCGTCCTTGAGGGCCTTGACCGTGAGCGCTCCGCCGGAGTCCTCGACGGCCTTGAAGTCCACGTCCACGCCGTAGACCGACTTGAGGCCCTTCGGCCCGTACGGACGGGTCTGGAACTCGGAGTTCGCGCCGACGGTCAGCTTCTCCTTGACGTTCTTGAGGTCCGCCAGGCTGGTGACGTCGTTGTCCTCGGAGAACTTCTTGGTGACGGTGTAGCTGTCCTGGTCGGTCGCCTCGGCCTCGTCGAGCACGCGGAGGCCGGACGGCAGCGCCTTGGTCAGGGCGGAGTCGATCTCCGACGAGGTCTTCGCGTCGGAGTTCTTGTCGTAGTACTGCAGCAGGTTGCCGCTGTACTCGGGCATGACGTCGATCGCGCCCTTCTGGAGCTGCGGGAGGTAGATCTCGCGCTGCCCGATGTTGAAGTTCCGCTTCACCTGGAAGCCGTCCTTCTCGAGGACCTGCGCGTACATCTCGGCGATGATCTCGTTCGAGTAGTACTGCTGCGACCCGATGACGATCGTCTTCGAGTCGCTGGAGGCGCTGGAGCCGCTGTCGAGCGGGTTGCTCGACGCGCAACCGGTCAGGGCTGCCGCGACGCCCAGTGCCAGCGCTGCTGCGACGCCGGCACGGATCTTTGCTGTGATCACGATGGATTTCCTTCCGGGATGGGATTGCGGGACCGCTCGCGCGACCCCTGGCGCCGCCGAGCCGACGGGTCAGCGGTGCCCTTGGGCACCGCCGCCCGCTGGAGTGCGGCGAACACGATCTCGAACGCGATCGCGAGTGCGATCACGAGGATTGAGGCGCCGAGCATCTCGGCGTAGTCCTGGGTCTTCAACCCGAGGAAGAAGTACCCGCCGAGCCCGCCGGCCCCCACGTATGCGGCGAGCGTCGCGGTGGCGACGACCTGCAGGACGGCCGCTCGGATGCCCCCGATGAGCAGCGGGAGCCCGAGCGGGATCTCGACCTTCCACAGCACTTGCCAGCCGGTCATGCCCTGGGCCTTCGCGGCGTCGACGGTGACCGGCTCGACGGACTCGATCCCCGAGTACGCGCCGGCGAGCACCGACGGGATCGCGAGGATCACGAGTGCGAGGAGCGGTGCTTCGAGCCCGATGCCGAGCAGGAGCCCGAACAGCGACAGGACACCCAGCGTGGGGAGCGCTCGGACGCCACCAGAGGTCGCGATGGAGAAGCCCCGGAGCTTCCCGGTGTGCCCGATCGCGTACCCGAGGGGCACCGCGATGAGCGAGGCGATCAGCACTGCGAGGAGGGTGATCCAGACGTGCTCCCAGAGGCGGCCGGGGATGGCGTTGTAGCCGGAGTAGTTCTGCGGGTCGAACACCCAAGCGAACGCGCTGCCGATGATCACGACGTCACCTCCGCCTGCTGGAGCACTCGTCGGGCAGACCGCCGACCGGTCTGGACTCGGCGGGTCCACGGCATCACGAGCCTCCCGAGCAGCACGAGCAACCCGTCGAGCGCGAACGCGAGGACGAGCACCATGACGATCCCCGAGATGATCTCCTCGTAGATCCCGCGGGCGAGCCCGTCCGTGAAGAGCGACCCGAGGCTCTGGATGCCGAGCACGGCACCGACGGTGGTGAGCGAGATCGTGGACACGGCGACGACGCGGAGGCCGGCGAGCAGGACCGGACCGGCCAGTGGGAGCTCGACGCGGAAGAACCGCTGACCGGACGAGTACCCCATCGCGGTCGCGGCAGAAGCCGTCGCGGCGTCCACCGAGGTCAGACCGTCCACCGTCGACCGCACCATGAGGGCCAGGCCGTAGATGGTCAGGCTGATGATGACGTTCACCGGACTGGTCAGGCTCGTGCCGATGATGCCCGGCAGCGCGACGAAGAGCGCGAGCGACGGGATCGCGTAGAGCAGCCCGGCGAACGTCACGATGCCGCTGCCGAGACCGGACGAGAAACGGGATCCCCCGGGGCGCTGCAACCGGACGACGATCCACCCGATCGGGATCGAGAGCAGGAACGCGATGAAGATCGGCGGGATGGCGATCGCGAGGTGCGCGACGGTCGCGTCGCCGATGGTGTCGAGGTTCGACAGGACCCAGTTCACCGGGGCCCCCCACCCTGCGCCGGAGCACCCGGGGCGGTGTCACGCGCCCCGGCCTCTGTTCCCTGCGGCACGGCGGCCGCGGCGTCCACCACCTGCACCGGGCCCGTCAGGACCCCGGCAGCACGGCCGTCGCCGTCCACGACGATCGGCCCGGTCGGCGTCTGCTCGACCCGGAGTGCGCGACGACCACGGCCGGCACCGATGAAGTTCGCGACGAAGTCGTCGGCGGGCTCGGCGAGGATCTCGGCCGGGGTGCCCTGCTGCGCGATCTCGCCGCCCTTCTTCAGGATGACGACCTGGTCACCGAGCTTGAACGCCTCGTCGATGTCGTGCGTGACGAAGACCACGGTCTTGCCGAGCTCGCGCTGCAGACGGATGAGCTCGTCCTGGAGGTCGTTCCGCACGAGCGGGTCGACGGCCCCGAACGGCTCGTCCATGAGCAGGACGTTCGGGTCGACCGCGAGTCCGCGGGCGACGCCGACGCGCTGCTGCTGGCCACCGGAGAGCTGCGAGGGGTACCGGGTGGCGAACGCGCGGTCGAGCCCGACGGTGTCCATCAGTTCGAGGGCACGTTCGCGCGCCTTCGCCTTGGACACGCCGGTCAGGAGCGGCACGGTCGCGATGTTGTCGACGACGCGACGGTGCGGCAGGAGGCCGGCGTTCTGCATCACGTAGCCGATGCGGCGGCGGAGCTGCACCGGGTCGACGGAGGCGACGTCCTCCCCGTCGATGGACACCGAGCCCGAGGTCGGATCGACCATGCGGTTGATCATCCGGAGGAGCGTCGTCTTGCCACAACCGCTCGACCCCACGAAGACCGTGGTGGTCCGGGAGGGGATGACGAGGTTGAAGTCCTCGACCGCGGTGGTGCCGTCCGGGTACGTCTTGCGTACCGAGCGGAACTCGATCATGGGTGCCCTTCTGTTCGGAGGTAGCCCGACTCCGCACGAGAGTACCCGCGAGGACCGACACGGGTTCCGTCGTGACGCCCCGTGTCGCCTCAGGGACAGCGAGCACGACCGGGACGCCGACGCGACGACGCCCGCGACTCCTCTTCGGAGCGCGGGCGTCGGCGGATGGGCGGCTGCGACTCAGGCGTCGCGGAGGACCGTCTCGAGGTAGCTGTGCGTCATCGTGCGGTAGGCCTCGACCAGCGCCCGGTCGGGCTGGTCGCGGTCGGCGTGCGCCCGCGCGAGCACGGCGTGCCCCGACTCGGCGAGGACGGTCCACGCCCGGTCCACCGCCTCGCCCGCGGGCAGGTCGAAGCGCTCGCGCATGACCTGGCTGACGGCGCCCCCGAGCGCGGCCATCCGGTCCTCGTCGTCCCCCGTGCCGGCGTCGGCGGTGTCGCCGAAGCCGATCGCACGGAACCCGGGCTCGGTGCGGTACATCTCGGCCGTCATGTCGATGAGCGCGTCGCAGCCGGCCTTCCAGTCGGTCGCGCCGCTGGACTCGAGCGCGTCGACGAAGCGCGCGGCCAGACGCTGGGTGCAGCGGATGGCCAGGGCCTCGACCACGGCGATGCGGTCCGGGAAGTAGCGGTAGACGGTGCCGATCGACGCCCCGGCGCGCTCGGCGACCATGGCCGTGGTCAGGCGCTCGAACCCGATCTCGTCGATGACCGCGGCGGCGGCGTCGAGGAGACCGGCGAGGCGCGCCGAACTGCGGGCTTGGACCGGCTCGTTCCTGAGCAGTGATGATCCCCCCGGCAGTGCGTTCGAAACCTCGGTGACGAGCACGTGTACTCCTTCTCGCGTCCTCGACGCGCTCCCCACGCGGTGGCCCGCGCGGTGCGTTGTGTTTCACCGTCCACACGACAGGTGCACGGTGGTGTCCGGCCCATGGTCGCAGACTTCGTCTGGAACTCGGCTGCGACTCTCCCGGTCGAGGATGAGCAACCTCGGGTCCGGCGACGCCCCGGCGTGGAATGATGGGGCGATGCCCGACCCGACTCCCCACGAGCCGTCGCTGGCCGAGCCGATCCTGCACCGAGCGGCACGCATCGAGGACGCCGTGCAGGAGTTCCGCGAGCAGCGCGCCCGTCGCCGCGGACTCGTCCCCACCGTGATCCCCTACACCGGGTACGGTGCCCCGGGCTGGGTCCGCGTCCTCGCGCGCGTGCTGCTCACCCGCCGCGGCCTGGCCTCGGACGCCTCGTACATCGGGGTCCGCGGGTGGCGCAGCTTCACGAGCGTGGCGGTCGACTCGGCCGAGGTCACGATCACGGCCGGCGGTCGCAGCCACGTCGTCCAGTCGGACCGCGGCGGTGTGGTCGACGCCATCGTCCCGATCGACCTCGAGCCCGGGTGGCGCACGATCGAGCTCTCCGCCGGGGGCACGCGCGCCGTCCAGGCCGACGTCTTCGTGGTGCACCCGGACACCCGCTTCGGGCTGCTCTCGGACATCGACGACACCGTGATGGTGACGAGCCTCCCCCGCCCGATGCTCGCGGCGTGGAACTCGTTCGTCCTCACCGAGCACGCACGACGTCCGGTCCCGGGCATGTCCGTCCTCTACGAACGCGTGCTCGCGCAGCACCCCGGTGCCCCGACGGTCTACCTGTCCACGGGCGCGTGGAACGTCGCGCCGACCCTGCAGCGGTTCCTCACCCGGAACATGTACCCGACCGGCACCCTGCTGCTGACGGACTGGGGTCCGACGCACGACCGCTTCTTCCGCAGCGGTCAGCTCCACAAGCAGGAGAACCTCCGGCGTCTGGCCCGTGACTTCCCGGACGTGCAGTGGTTGCTCGTCGGCGACGACGGCCAGCACGACGAGTCGCTGTACGGCGAGTTCTCGCGGGAGCACCCGGACAACGTCGCCGCGGTGGCGATCCGGCAGCTTTCCACGAGCGAGGCGGTCCTCGCCGGTGGCCGCTCGAAGGCGCAGGAGCGGTCGCGTGACTCGGCGGCACCGTGGGTGTTCGCGCCGGACGGCGCCGGACTCTGGACGGAGTTGCAGCGCGTCGGGGTCGTCGAGGCGGACTGACACGCCCCCGGAGACGCTCGCGGCGGCCCGACCTCATGCACGACGTCGGCGCACCCGGCTGAGCACCTCTTCAGCGCAGCGTCCGCCGGGCGGTGGCGTGGTTCGATCGGGGCATGCACTCTGCGCGCATCGAGGACCACGCCCTGATCGGCGACACCTACACCGCGGCGCTCGTCACGCGGGACGGCACGGTCGACTGGGCCTGCCTCCCCCGCTTCGACAGCCCGTCCACCTTCGCGGCGCTGCTCGGGTCCGCCGAGCACGGCGGCTGGTCACTGCGTCCCACCGACCAGGACGCCACCGTCCACCGTCGCTACGTCGGTGACTCCCTGGTCCTCTCCACGGTCTGGACGACGAGCACCGGCGTCGTCGAGGTCACGGACTTCATGCCGATGGGCGCACACCGGGCCTCGATCGTGCGTCGCGTCCGCGGACTCCGAGGGGAGGTCGAGGTCGAGCAGGTCCTGACGATCCGGTTCGACTACGCACGGGCCCTGCCGTGGGTGCGGCAGATCGGCGGCGAGGAAGACCCCGCGCTCCTCGCCACGGCCGGCCCCGGTTCGGTCGTCGTGCGCGGTCCGCGCTTCCGCTCGCACGACCGCCACCACCGGGTGACCACGACCGTGCGGGACGGCGAGGTCCTCGACACCGTCCTGACCTGGTACCCGTCCCACCGCGAGCCGCCGGAGCCCCTCGACGTGACCGCGGCACTGCACCGGACCACGCGCTGGTGGGAGGACTGGATGACGCCGGTCCGCACCCACGGCCGGTACGTCGACGCGACACGACGGTCGCTGCTCCTCCTCCGTGCCATGACCCACGGTGAGACCGGCGGCGTCGTGGCGGCCGCGACCACGAGCCTCCCGGAGGACCCCGGCGGCGAACGCAACTGGGACTACCGGTACGTGTGGCTGCGCGACGCCTCGCTCGCCCTCGCCTCGCTGATCGCGCACGGGTACCGCGACGAGGCCGCGCACTGGCGCGGCTGGCTGCTCCGCGCGATCGCCGGCGACCCGGCCGACGTGCAGATCATGTACGGCGTCGCGGGCGAGCGGGACCTGCCCGAGCGCACCCTCGACGAGCTGCCCGGGTACGCGCACTCGACGCCGGTCCGGATCGGCAACGGGGCGTACACGCAGTACCAGGGCGACGTGTTCGGTGAGGTCCTCGCGGCCCTCCACGACGCCCGCGAGCTCGGCGTCGAGGAGAACGCCGACTCCTGGGCGCTCCAGCGGGCCCTGCTCGGGTACGTCGAGGAGCACTGGCAGGAGCCGGACAACGGCATCTGGGAGATGCGGGGACCCCGGCGCCACTTCACGCACTCCCGCGCGATGATCTGGGCGGCGTTCGACCGCGGCGTCGCAGCCGTCGAGGAGTTCGGCCTCGAGGGCCCGGTCGACCGCTGGCGCACGCTCCGCGAACAGGTGCGCGCCGAGATCGAGGAGCACGGCTGGAACCCGGAGCGGAACAGCTACCGGCAGCACTACGACACCGACGAGGTCGACGCGAGCCTGCTCGTGCTCCCGCAGATCGGCTACGTGAAGGCCGACGACCCACGCATGACGGGCACGGTCGCCGCGATCGAGCACGACCTCCGCACCGGCGACGACGGACTGGTCCTCCGCTACCGCACAGAGGCCGGGTTCGACGGCCTGTCCGGCAGCGAGCACCCGTTCCTCGCCTGCTCGTTCTGGCTCGTCGAGCAGTACGCCGCCTCCGGCCGGATCGAGGACGCCGAACGCCTCATGGACGTGCTCGTCGGCTTCGCGAACGACGTCGGCATGCTTTCCGAGGAGATCGACGTCGCGACGGGGCACCACATCGGCAACACCCCGCAGGCGCTGTCGCACCTGACGCTCGTCTCGGCGGCCGATGCGATCGCGCGCGCCCGCGGCGCGTCGGCGGGGCACCGGACGCGCCTCGCCGTCCACGACGGCGGCACGCGCTCCTGGACCGGTGAGGGCGAGCGCGCCGGCACCGCGTCCTGAGACCGCACGCAACGGACGGGAGGCACGGTGCCAGCTGGCACCGTGCCTCCCGTCCGTCTCCTGCGCCCGTTCAGGGCACGACAGGTGCGTCCGTCAGGACGAGCTCACCCAGTCCGCCGGGCCGCGCGAACCGGCGCGGTACTCCTCGAGCGGGACGTCGTTCGCCTTCCAGGCGTCGACGACCGGCTCGACGATCTCCCAGCAGCGCTCCGCCACGTCACCGCGGATGGAGAGCAGCGGGTCGTCGTGGAAGATGCCGTTGAGGACCTCGCCGTAGGGCGTGAGCTCGCCGTCGTCGAACGTTGAGGACAGCGTGACCTGGCCCATCTCGAACGGGTTGCCGCCGCCGTTCGCCGACACGCTCAGCTCGATCTCGTCCGGGTTCAGGACGATGCGCAGCGTGTCCTGCTTCGGCCGACCGGTCAGACCGGAGGGCAGGCGCGTGACGGGCTTGAAGGTGATGAGCACTTCCTTGCGGCTGGCGCCGAGCGCCTTGCCGGAACGGAGCGTGAACGGCACACCGGCCCAGCGAGCGGTGTCGACTTCGACCTCGATCTCGGCCAGCGTCTCGGTGCCACGCGTCTTGTCGACGCCGTCCTCGTCCTGGTAGGACGGCAGTTCCTTGCCGTCGATCGTGCCCTCGGTGTAGACGGCACGGCGGGACGCGACCTTGGGGTCGTCGCCCTTGAGCCGCGTCGACCGCAGTACACGGGCGAGCGAGGAACGGAACTCGACGGCGTCGATGGCGGCCGGGGCGTCCATCGTGACGAGTCCGAGGATCTGCAGCAGGTGCGACTGGATCATGTCGACGAGGGCGCCGGCCTCGTCGTAGTACTGCGCGCGGTTCTCGAGGCCGAGGGTCTCGTCGTAGAAGACGTCGACCTTCTCGATGTTGTCCGCGTTCCAGATCGGCTCGAAGAGGCGGTTCGCGAACCGCAGGCCGATGATGTTGAGCACCGTGGTGCGACCGAGGAAGTGGTCGGTGCGGTGCACGCGCTCCTCGGGGACGAGCTCGAGGACGGTCTTGTTGAGCGCCTCGGCACTGGCGACGTCGGTGCCGAACGGCTTCTCGAACGCGAGCGTCGTGCCCTCGGGGAGCTCGACCTCCTGCAGCGCCTCGCAGATGTCCGAGGCGATCTGCGGCGGGAGCGCGAAGTAGAGGATCGGCTCGGCGTCGGCGGCCGCGAGGAGCGCCTCGAGGTGCTTCGGGTCGGTCGGGTCGCCCTGGATGAACTGCGTCGACTCGAGGGTCGCGTCGACCTCCGGGCCCTTCACGTCCTGCGACGCGAACGACTTCGTGACGACGTCCTTCCACTGCTCCTCGCTCCGGGCGCTGCGGCCCGTACCGATCAGCTGGACGGGGACCGCTCGACCGCTCTGCAGGAACGTGCCGAGGCCCGGCAGCAGCAGGCGGGAGGCGAGGTCGCCCGTCGCGCCGAAGATGATGAGGGTGCGCTTGTCGGTCACCTGAGGTGACTCCTTTCGCTGTGGTGGGGGTGGTCCGCTTCGAGTCAAGCCGCTTGCGGGCCGGGTTGTTCCCGGTTCGGGGCCGGGGAGTCGTTCTGGTGTGTCGCCCGGGTGGGGCGCTGCCGCTCGGTCGAGCGACCGTCGGCCGTGGTCCGGACGCACTTCGGGCGGCACCGGATGTGGTGCCGCCCGAAGTCCGTCAGGGGTTGGGGAACGTCAGTGTCCGAAGTTCCCGCGGTAGTACTCGTAGACCCAGCCCACGAGCGTCACGGCGACGAACGCCATGCCGATCGGGACGAGCCAGAGGCCGGCCGCGACGCCGAGGAAGCAGATGCCCACGGCGAAGGCCAGGAGGATCGGCCACCACGACCACGGGCTGAAGTGCCCGAGCTCGGCGTCACCGTCCTCGATGTTCGCGTCGGCGCGGTCCTCGGGGAGGACACCGCCCTGCGAGGACATGACCTTGCCGAGGTAGAACGCGATGAACGCGGACATGATCCCGGTGAGGCCGATCGACACCGTGCCGACCCACTCGATGACACCGTTGTAGTAGATGATCGACCAGATCGTGTACGCGGCATCCGCGAGGATGAAGAAGACGAACAGGATCCAGAACAGGTTCTTGTTGGCGCGCATGGCGTTACTTCACCTCGCCCTTCGCGGCGTCGTAGGTCGGGGCGTCGGGGGCGTCCTTCGCCGGGCCCACACCGATCGGCACACCGGCCTCGGGGTGGTTCAGGTCGAACGCCGGGGACTCGGAACGGATCCGCGGGATCGACGTGAAGTTGTGGCGCGGCGGCGGGCAGCTGGTCGCCCACTCGAGCGAGCGGCCGTAGCCCCACGGGTCGTTCACGGCGACCTTCGGCGCGTTCCGCGCGGTGACGTAGATGTTGTAGATGAAGGGCAGGAACGAGATCGCCAAGATCATCGAGCCGATCGTCGACAGCTGGTTCATCCAGGTGAAGCCGTCGTTCGGCAGGTAGGTCGCGTAGCGACGCGGCATGCCGATGACGCCCAGCCAGTGCTGGATGAGGAACGTCGTGTGGAAGCCGATGAAGAGCAGCCAGAAGTGGATCTTGCCGAGGCGCTCGTTGAGCATCTTGCCGGTCCACTTCGGCCACCAGAAGTAGAACCCGGCGAACATCGCGAACACGACGGTGCCGAACACCACGTAGTGGAAGTGTGCGACGACGAAGTACGAGTCGGACACGTGGAAGTCGAGCGGCGGCGACGCCAGGATCACACCGGTGAGACCACCGAAGGTGAAGGTGATGAGGAAGCCGACGGACCAGAGCAGCGGCGTCTCGAAGGTCACCGAGCCGCGCCACATCGTGCCGACCCAGTTGAAGATCTTCACGCCGGTCGGGACCGCGATGAGCATCGTCATGAGCGAGAACCACGGGAGCAGGACGCCACCGGTGACGTACATGTGGTGCGCCCACACCGTGACCGACAGGGCCGCGATGGAGATGGTCGCGTAGACGAGGGTCTTGTAGCCGAAGATCGGCTTGCGGCTGAACACCGGGAAGATCTCGGACACGATGCCGAAGAACGGCAGTGCGATGATGTAGACCTCCGGGTGGCCGAAGAACCAGAACAGGTGCTGCCAGAGGAGCGCCCCGCCGTTCGCCGGGTTGAAGATCTGGGCGTTGAACACGCGGTCGAGGCCGAGGCCGAACAGCGCCGCCGCGAGGACCGGGAAGGCCATCAGGACGAGGAGCGCCGTCACGAGGGTGTTCCACGTGAAGATCGACATGCGGAACATCGTCATGCCCGGGGCACGCATCGTGATGATCGTCGTGATGAAGTTCACGGCGCCGAGGATGGTCGAGAAGCCGGTCATCCCGAGACCGAAGACCCACAGCGTCCCACCGAGTCCTGGTGTGAACGTCGTGTCACTCAGTGGCGCGTATGCGAACCAACCGAACGAGGCCGCACCCTGCGGGGTGAGGAAGCCGCCGACCGCGATGAGCGCGCCGAAGACGTAGAGCCAGAAGGCGAAGCCGTTGAGTCGCGGGAAGGCGACGTCCGGCGCACCGATCTGCAGCGGCATGATCGCGTTCGCGAAGCCCGAGAAGAGCGGCGTCGCGAAGAGCAGCAGCATGATCGTGCCGTGCATCGTGAAGAGCTGGTTGTACTGCTCCTTCGTCGCGACCACGTGCAGGCCGGGCTCGAAGAGCTGGGCGCGGATGACGAGCGCCATCACACCCGCGAGCAGGAAGAAGATGAACGACGCGATCAGGTACATGTACCCGATGGTCTTGTGGTCGGTGGAGGTGATCCACCGGACGATGATGTTGCCCTTGCGGCCCACCTTCGACGCCTGGAAGTCCAGGGTCGTGGTGCCTGCCGCCGGCTGGCCGACGAGCGACGTGGTCATCTGACGGAGCCCCTAATCGTTCTCGGACGCCGTCACGGGCGCCTTGTTGTTCGGTTCGTTCGTGTTGGTGTTGTACTCGTCGCCGAGGAGCCCCGTCTTGCCCTGCTCCGCGAGGGAGTCGAGGTACTTCTGGTACTCGGTCGGCGTGACGACCTTCACCTGGAAGAGCATGAGGGAGTGGTACTCACCGCAGAGCTCCGCGCACTTGCCCTGGTACGTGCCGAGCTTCTCGGGGATGAAGTACTCGTCGTTCTGCTTGCCGGGGATCATGTCCTTCTTGTAGAGGAAGTCGATCACCCAGAAGGAGTGGTTGACGTCGCGCGAGGACAGCTCGATGTGCACCTTCTTGCCCTGGGGCAGGTACAGCGTCGGGAGCTGCGACTCGTCGATCGCGCCGTTGGCGTTCTCTTCTTCCTGGGCCTGGATGCCCTGGTAGTAGACGCTCTTGGACTTGTCGTCCTCGTTGATGTAGTTGAAGTCCCACGCCCAGCGCTTGCCGTAGACGTGGATCGTCGCGTCGGCCTTGGCGAAGGGCTGCTCGATCGCGGCCTGGTCCTTCGCGGTGAAGGCGAAGAAGCCGAGCACGAGGATGAGCGGGACGATCGTGTAGAAGATCTCGAGCGGCATGTTGTACCGCATCTGCACCGGCAGGCCGGTCTGGCCCTTGCGGCGGCGGTAGACGATGGCGGCCCAGATGATGAGGCCCCAGACGATCAGACCGACCGCGAGGAGGACGACCCAGCTGGTGGTCCACAGACCGACGATGCGGCTGGTGTGGTTCGTGACGTCGCGCGTCTCTTCCGTGCCGGGGAGCCATCCGTTGAGCTGCTGCTGCGTGCAGCCAGCCAGTGCGACGACCAGACCGACGGCCACCGGGATGGCCGCCCAACGTATACGGCGATTCGAACGCACTATGACCTCTCGCAAAGACGTGAACCCGGAGCGGCCGCGACACGAAGGTCGCTCATGGCCCGCTCCCAGCTTGGTTGGAACACTCCTAGCTTACTCGCAGCCGGGGACAGCTCGTGCCAACCCGGGTCCCGCGTGGCCCCGATCCGCAGCCGTCGACGCCGCTCTGACCGGGACGAACGCGAGCGGGGAGCGACCTGTCCGGTCACTCCCCGCTCGCGTGTCGGCTGGTGGGCGTCAGTGGAAGCTGTCGCCGCACGCGCAGCTGCCCTGCGCGTTGGGGTTGTCGATCGTGAAGCCCTGCTTCTGGATGGTGTCCTCGAAGTCGATCGTGGCGCCGTCGAGGTACGGGACGCTCATCTTGTCGACGACGACCTCGACCCCGGGCTCGAACTCGGCGGTGGTGTCACCGTCGAGCATGCGCTCGTCGAAGTAGAGCTGGTAGATGAGTCCCGAGCAGCCACCGGGCTGCACGGCGAGGCGCAGGCGGAGGTCGTCACGGCCCTCCTGCTCGAGGAGGCTCGCCACCTTCGCCGCGGCCGCGTCGCTCAGCTGCACGCCGTGCGTCGACATCTCGGTCGCCGCGGCGGTCTGCGCTTCGGTGATGGTGTCGCTCATCGCGCGTCTCCCTCCGGGCGGTGCGGATCACCGCGCCTCGTGACGATTGTAAGCACGCGCCACCGACGCGCGCAGCAGGCGGGTGCGCGCTGTGGAGGGACGCGGCCCTGTGGAGAGCACGGACGGACAGGAGGCTCCCCACCCGGCACGGCCGACGTGCCGCTGGCGCGTCACGCCGGCACCGGCGGGCGTGGGGCCGGTGGCGGCGCCGCCACGGGCCTCCCGTCCGTCCTGCAGCGCGTCAGCGCGTCGCGAGCCGCGCCAGCAGGATCGTCTCGGACGCGATCGCGCGGTGCAGGACGCCGAGGTGCTGCGACTCGTTCGGGCTGTGCGCGCGGGTGTCCGGGTCCTCGACGCCGGTGACGAGGATCTGCGCGTCCGGGAACTCCGCGGCGAGGTCGGAGACGAACGGGATCGACCCACCGATCCCCTGCTCGACGGCGTCGGCGCCCCATCCCTCGCGCATCGCCGTCCGCGCGTCCTGCACGGCCCAGCCGGCGGTGTCGACGAGGAAGCCGTCACCGGCGTCGGGCTCGCTGATCTCGAGGCGGGCGCCGAACGGCACGTGTGCCCGGAGGTGGCGCTCGACGGCCTCGTACGCGTCGGCCGCGGACTGCCCGGGGGCGATCCGGACCGAGACGCGCGCCGAGACCGTGGGCAGGAGGGTGTTCGACGCGTTCGCGACGCTCGGGACGTCCATGCCCGTCACCGTGATCGACGGCTGGAACCACATCCGGCTGAGCACCGGACCGGTGCCGACCGGACGGACGCCCGGCAGCAGGGCGGCGTCCGCCGCGAGCTCCTCGTCGGTGCGCTCGGGGACCGGGCCGTCGTACGAGGTGAGCCCCTCGACCGCGACCGACCCGTCGTCGTCGTGCAGTGAGGCGAGCAGCCGCACCATCGGGATCATCGCGTCGGGGGCCGCTCCCCCGAACATGCCGCTGTGGCTCGCGTGCTCGAGCGTCGTGAGGGTGGCCTTGAACGTGACGTTGCCGCGGAGGGACACCGTGATCGACGGGACCTCGGCCGACCAGTTGTCACTGTCCGCCACCACGATGACGTCGGCGGCGAGGTGCTCCTTCTGCTCACGGAGGAACGTGCGGAACGACCGGGAGCCGAACTCCTCCTCGCCCTCGACGAACAGGACCACACCGAGGTCGAGGTCGTCGCCGAACTGGGCGTGCAGCGCGCGGAGCGAGGCGATGTGCGTCATCACGCCGGCCTTGTCGTCCGAGGCGCCGCGGCCGTAGAGGCGGTCGCCGCGGAGGGTCGGCTCGAACGGCGGCGTCTCCCAGAGCGCGTCGTCGCCCTGCGGCTGCACGTCGTGGTGCGCGTAGAGCATCACCGTCGGCTTCCCGTTCCGTGCCGGGCGGACCGCGAGCACGGCGGGCTGGCCGAGCTGCTCGTCCGCGTGCTCCTCGGCGACGTCCGACGTGGAGCCCTCGAACGCGGAGCGGACGATCCGGACGTCGTCCGCGGCGAAGACCCCGGTCGACCGGGCCAGGTCCGCGACGGCCTCGGCGCTCGCCCGCACGTTCGCCGGGTCGAACGCCGACCACGACACCGAGGGCAGGCGGACGAGGGCGGACAGGTCGGCGATGGTCGCCGGCAGCGCCCCCTGCACGTGTTCGCGCAGGGCGTCGAGGAGTGCGGGGTCGGTGGCTGCTGCGTGCTGGTCGGTGTCGGTCATGTCCCGTAATCTAGAGGACGATCCAGCACGCAACCGCAGTCAGGAACGCACCGTGGCGAAGGCAGCCCCCAAGACCAACACGACCGTCAACCCCACCGAGGACGAGCTCCTCGAGCAGGGCAAGGGCCGGCCGACGCCGAGCCGTCGTGAGCGTGAGGCCGCGAACCGTCGTCCGCTCGTCGGCAACTCCCCCGCCGACAAGAAGGCCGCGCGTGCACGCCTCAACACCGAGCGCGAGAAGGCCCGCGTCGGCATGGCGAACGGTGAGGAGCGGTACCTCCCGGCGAAGGACCGCGGCGAGCAGCGTCGGTTCGTGCGCGACTGGATCGACGCCCGCTGGAACGTGGGCGAGGTCATGATGCCCGTGCTCGTGATCTTCCTCATCCTCGGGTTCGCCGCCGCGCAGACCGTGCTCGCCTCGTACGCGCTGCTGCTCGTGTGGGCGTTCGTGGCGCTGTTCGTGCTCGACTGCGTCGTCCTCTGGCTGTCCCTCCGCAAGAAGCTCACGAACAAGTTCGGTTCGATGCAGCGCGGGACGTTCCTCTACATCCTCACGCGGGCGTGGCAGCTGCGGTTCCTCCGCCTGCCGAAGCCGCAGGTGCGCCGCGGGCAGTACCCCGCCGTCTGACCGGGCTC
Source organism: Curtobacterium sp. 458 (assembly GCF_030406605.1). Classification (NCBI taxonomy): domain Bacteria; kingdom Bacillati; phylum Actinomycetota; class Actinomycetes; order Micrococcales; family Microbacteriaceae; genus Curtobacterium; species Curtobacterium sp. 458. The sequence continues at coordinate 3,248,345 of NZ_CP129104.1, forward strand.
GTCCCCCGCGGAGCGCCGCTCGACCTCGGTCGGGCGGCGCTCCTGCGTGTCGGGCGAGGGCGCGGGCGGCGCGGCGCGGCGCGGGCGGCCCGTCGTGTGCGGGCCCGGACGCACCCGGCGGGTGACGCGGGTTGGTCGCACGACATGCCGCTCATGTTCGGCTGGGCCGACCGATCGTGCGACCAACTCGACCCGCGCACGGCACGTCGTGCGACCAGACGGCGGGGACAACACGAGACAACGCGTCACGTCACGACACGACACGTCACGACACGACACGACCCGACACCGGACGGGAGGCGCGGGGCGGACCGGCACCGTGCCTCCCGACCGGTGGTCGGTCGGCGCGGTTCCTCGGCTCGCCGTCCACGAGACCGCCAGCGAGCACGACGTCTTTCGCCGACGCGGCCGCATGGCCGCCCTCCGGAGGGTCGCGACTCCCCGTCACCGAGACGGCCGACGGTCACGAACCGTCGCTTGACCACGCCGAGAGCGACACTCCGCGACCACTCGCCGGAACCGAGCGGGGTGTCATGACCTCGGCGGGCCGGCCCCACCCAGCGGCGTCAGCGCGCGGCGCGCCGCAGCCGACGACGACGCAGGTGGTTGATCCGCGCCGCCCAGGTCGGCCCCTCGTAGAGGAACGCCGTGTAGCCCTGCACGAGCGTCGCCCCCGCGTCGATCCGGTCCTGCACGTCCCGCTCGCTCGTGACCCCGCCGACCGCGATCACGCAGAAGTCCTCGGGCACGGCCGCACGGACGCGGCGCAGGACCTCGAGCGAGCGCGCGGCGAGGGGCGCTCCGGAGAGTCCCCCGGCGCCCATGGCTTCGACGTCGGCCGCGGGGGTCTTCAGCCCCGAGCGGTCGATCGTGGTGTTGTTGGCGATCACCCCGGCGAGCCCGAGCTCCACCGCGAGCGCGGCGATGGCGTCGATCTGCTCGTCCGTGAGGTCCGGCGCGATCTTCACGAGCACGGGCGTCCGGCCGGCGGCGTCCCGCACGGCGGTCAGGAGCGGCCGCAGCTGGTCGAGCTCCTGGAGGCCACGGAGCCCCGGGGTGTTCGGCGAGCTGACGTTGACGGCGAGGTAGTCGGCGAACGGCGCCAGGAGCCGGGTGGACTCGAGGTAGTCGTCGATGGCGTCCGCGACGTCGACCACGCGGCTCTTGCCGATGTTGACGCCGATGACCGGGCGACCGGGGTTGCGCCGGGCCCGTTCGAGCCGGCGCGACGCCGCGGGAGCGCCGTGGTTGTTGAACCCCATGCGGTTGACGAGCGCGCGGTCCGGGATGAGGCGGAAGAGCCGGGGCTTCTCGTTGCCCGGCTGCGGCTTCGCCGTGATCGTGCCGACCTCGACGTGCCCGAATCCGAGCACCCCGAGCCCTCGGATGCCCTTGGCGTCCTTGTCGAACCCGGCGGCGAGGCCGAACCGCGACGGGAAGTGGATCCCCATCGTCGTGATGCCGTCCGCCGCCGACGGGCGGGAGGACCGCTCGACGAGCCTGCCGATGAACGGCACGTGCGGGATCACCCGGATCACGGCGAACGCGAGGTGGTGGGCCCGTTCCGGGTCCATGTTCGCGAACACCGAGCGGAAGACGACCTCGTACCCGCCGCGGATGGCCCGCTCGACGCCGACGCTCACGCGTCAGCACCCTCGGCGCGGGAGGCTGCGTGGTGGTCGAGGCGGAGCTGCCCGATGGCGTCCTCGAAGTCCTCGAGGGAGTCGAAGGCCTGGTACACGCTCGCGAAGCGGAGGTAGGCGACCTCGTCGAGCTCTCGGAGCGGGACGAGGATCGCGAGCCCGATGTCGTTCGCGTCGATCTGGCTCGACCCGGACGAGCGCACGGTCTCCTCCACCCGCTGCGCCAGGACCGCGAGGTCACCGTCGGTCACGGGGCGGCCCTGGCACGCCTTCCGCACGCCGGAGACGATCTTGTCGCGGCTGAACGGCTCGGTCACGCCGTTGCGCTTCACCACGTTGAGCGACGCGGTCTCGGTGGTCGAGAAGCGGCGCCCGCAGTTCGGGCACTGGCGACGGCGACGGATGGAGGTGCCGTCGTCGCTCGTGCGGGAGTCGACGACGCGGGAGTCCGGGTGGCGGCAGAAGGGGCAGAACATGTCGGACCCAGGCTACCGGCTCGTGCGCTCCGTCACGGCGGCACCGTGCGCCGGCAGCTGCTCCTCCGTCGCGAGCGCCACGATGTGCGGCGCGACCTCGGCGAGGGCCTCCGGCGAGTACCGGATGACCTGCTGCGGCCGGAGGAACGTCGACGCGGAGAGCCCCGACCCGAAGCGGGCCTGCCCACCGGTCGGCAGGACGTGGTTCGACCCGGCCAGGTAGTCGCCGAGGCTGACCGGCGTGCTCGGCCCGACGAACACCGCTCCGGCGGCGTCGATGTCGGCGAGGACCGCGTCGTCGTCGGCGGTCTGGATCTCGAGGTGCTCCGGCCCGTACGCGTTGCTCACGGTCGCGGCGTCCGCGAGCGAGTCCACGAGCACGACTGCCGACTGCGGTCCGTCCAGGGCGACCTGGAGGCGCGCGGCGGTCCCGACGCGCGCCGTGCGTTCCGGGATCGCCGCTTCGACCGCGTCGGCGAACGTCGCCGAGGTGGTCACGAGGACGGCGCCCGCCTGCTCGTCGTGCTCGGCCTGGCTGACGAGGTCGGCCGCGACGTAGCCGGCGTCGGCCGTGTCGTCGGCGATCACGAGGATCTCGGTCGCCCCGGCCTCGGAGTCGATGCCGACGCTGCCGCGGACGATCCGCTTCGCCGCCGCGACGTAGTTGTTCCCGGGCCCGGTCACGAGGTCGACCGGCTCGAGGTCGATCTCCGGCACGCCGTACGCCAGCGCGCCGATCGCCCCGGCCCCGCCCATGGCGTAGACCTCGTCGACGCCGAGGAGTCCGGCCGCCGCGAGGATCGTCGGGTGCACGTGTCCGCCGTGGTCTCGCTGCGGCGGGGACACGAGCGCGATCGACCCGACGCCGGCGACCTGCGCCGGCACGACGTTCATGACGACGCTCGACGGGTACACGGCCTTTCCGCCGGGGACGTAGAGCCCGACACGGCGCATCGGCTGCCAGCGCTGGTGGACCTCGGCGCCGTCGGCGAGGGTCGTCACCGAGCCGGCGGGCACCTGTGCGGCGCTCGCGGCACGGACGCGGCGGATCGCTTCGTCGAGCGCTTCCCGCAGGGCCGGGGTCAGCCCGGCCACTGCGGCGTGGATCTCCGCCGCGGGGACCCGGACGTGCGACGGCGCTCCCCCGTCGAACCGTTCCGCCTGCTCGTGCAACGCCGAGGCCCCGTGCTCCCGCACCGCGTCCACGAGCTCGCGTGCGGCATCGACGGCGTGCGAGACGTCGCCGGCGGCGCGGGGCATGAGTCGGAGGAGTTCGGCACGGGCGGGCAGGCCGCCGCGGAGGTCGATTCGCTGCATCATCAGGTCGCCAAGCCTACCGAGCACCCCCGACCGGCCCCTGCGGCCTGTGGACGGCCGCTAACGTGAGGGTCGATGAACTTCGAGAAGGCGCGACGCCTCGTCACCGACCTCGTGCGCGTGAACGAACGGTACGCACGCGACGGCCACTACCGGAACGACGTCCGCGAGCGGCTGGGACGCACGGTCTCCCGCGTGGACGTCCGCGTGGCGCGACGCGAGCGCGACCGTGCGCCGCTCGCCGCCCGACCGTTCGAGGGGCTCGTCGAGACCAGCCTCGCGATCGCCGGCATCCGCACGGTCGACCGGGAGCCCGAGGTCGTCCTCGTCGTCGACGAGCTGCGCGAGGGCGCGGCGTTCGCCGGCGTGCAGACCGCCCTCGCGGTCGCCATCGCACTCGGCGAGCGCACCGGCCGCCGGGTCCGTGTCGTGATGGTCCGCTGGACCACGCCGGGCAACAGCGCCGCCGCGGCCGAGGCCCTCGTCGCCGAGCGGTTCCCGGAGACCCGCGTCGACGGACGTCCCGGCGTCCGGGTCGTGCGTCGCGAGGACGTCCTCGACGAGACGTTCGGCCGCGACGACGTGTGGATCGCCACGCACTGGAAGACTGCCCACCCGCTCGACGTCGCCGTGACCGCCGGGGTCGTGCCGCGCGACCGTGTCGTCTACCTCGTGCAGGACTACGAGCCCGGCTTCAGCCCGTGGTCGACCGAGTACGCCGTCGCTGCCTCGACCTACCGCGCCGGCTTCCGGATGCTCGTGAACTCCGAGCCGCTCCGGCAGTACCTCGCCGAGGTCGAGGACGTCGACGTCCCCCGCGACCGGTCGTTCGCCCCGCACCTCGACCTCGAGCTGCTCGAACGGGTCGCGGCGGCCCGGCGCCACGAGGACACCGTCCGGGTCCTCTTCTACGGGCGTCCGAGCAAGCACCGCAACCTGTTCCGGCTCGGCGTCGCGGCCCTGCGCGTCGCGGTGCAGGAGCTCGCGGGTGACGGGCTCCGGGTGGAGTTCCACTCCGCGGGCGAGCAGCACGGCGACGTGGAGCTCGACGGGGGCGCCGGCGACGTGAAGCTCGTGTCGCACGGGACGATGCCGTGGGACGACTACTTCCGCTTCATCGCGTCGACGAACGTGGTGCTGTCGCTGCAGCACAGCCCGCACCCGAGCCACCCGCCGTTCGACGGGGCGATCTCGGGCGCGCGCGTCGTCACGAACGAGTTCCGCGACACCCGGGGTCACCTGCACCCGAACCTGACGGCGGTGCCGGCGGACGCACGGTCCCTGGGTCTCGCCGTGGCAGACGCGGTCCGGCGGGCAGCGGCCGAGGGCCCGACCCCGTTCGCTCCCGTCGCCGACGGTGCGCTCGGCGGCCCGCTCGACGCCGCCGTCGACGCTCTCGCCACGGCACTGCAGCAGGGCGAGGCAGCCGCCGGAGCGCACAGCGCAGCCGGAGCGCACACCACAGCCCAAGCGCACGACGCAGCCGCCACGACCAGCGAGAGCACCACCGACCCCGCCGAGGAGCAGCCCCGATGACCCGCACCACCCTCGTCGTCGTGCCGGTGTACGGCGACCTCGAATCGCTCCTCCGCTGCGTGGACGGCCTCGTCGAGCACCTCGACACCGACCGCCACCGCGTCCTGCTCGTGAACGACTGCGGCCCCGACGCCGACACCATCGAGCGTGCACTCCTCGACCGCACCGCCGGCCTCCGGGGGTTCCGGTACGAGCGCAACGACCACAACCTCGGCTTCGTCGGCACGTGCAACCGCGCCGTGACGGAGCTCGACACGGGCAGCGGGCACGACGCGGACGAAGCCGTCCTCCTCCTCAACAGCGACGCCGTCCCGACGGCCGGGTTCCTCGACGCCATGCTCGCCGTCCTCGACGAGGACCGCACCGGCGTCGTCACCGCCCGCAGCGACAACGCCACGATCGCGAGCATCCCCTACCGCCTGACGAACCGCGGCGCGGCCCGCACCGAGGAACGCACCCGCGCGGTCTGGTCCGCGATCGCGCCGCTCCTGCCCGCGTCGCAGGTCCTCCCCGTCGCGATGGGGTTCTGCTTCCTGACCCGCCGCGAGCTCGTCAGCGAGCACGGCCTCTTCGACGAGGCGTTCGCCCCCGGCTACGGCGAGGAGAACGACTACTGCCTCCGCATCGCCGCGCACGGCTGGCTCGCCAAGATCGCCAACCACGCCCTCGTCCTGCACGCCGGCGGCAAGAGCTTCTCGGGCAACCGGAACGCGCTCCGCGCCGCCCACCAGCGCGAGCTCGAGCGGCGCTGGCCGTTCCTCCCGGACGCGGTGGCCGCCTACCAGCGGCACGGCACGACGGCGACGGAGCGCTTCGCCGACGTGCTCGTCCCGGCCGGTCCGGCAGCGCGGCTGGCGGTCGACCTGCGGCACGTCGCCGACGCGGACGCGCTGGTCCGGCGGATCGACGCGGCCTTCGGGGACGGTTTCGCCCTGGAGGCTCGGCTCCCCTCCGGCACGTCGGCCCCCGACTCGTGGACGGTCACCTCCGACGAGCCAGACCCGGACGACCTCGTCACGGTCCAGCTGCTCGTCGACCCTTCCCCGGCCGACCTCGTGACGGCGAACCGCCGCGCAGCCCACTGGGTCCTCGTCGACACCGGCGCCGCCGACGTCCCCTGGTCGTCGGCGCAGTACCGCGCCGGATCGGCTCGGGTCGCCGACCTCGTCCAGCCGTTCGCGGAGGTCGTGACCCCCGACGAGCTCGACAGCGCGCGGGAGGGCGTGGAGAACAGCATGCTCGCTCCGCTCGACGGCACCTCGGCCGCGCTCGAACGGCGCTGGGCCGCGTTCCTGCCGCTCGACCTCGCCGCGGCGCAGGCGAGCGCGGTGTCGTCGTCCGACGAGGTCACGCGGCTCCGCCGGGAGCTCGACGACCTCCGCGCGAGCCGCTCGTTCCGCACCGGCCAGGCCATCGCCAAGGTCGCGTCCCGCCTCCCGGGGCGCCGCTGATGCCCGGCGGCAGGAACGGCCAGGACGGCCTCGGCCGGATCGCACGCGGCCTCGCCCGACGCCTCCGCGGTCCGGAGCGTCCCCTCACCGTGACGGACCGGCTCGACCGCTGGGCCGCCCGCATCGTCGAGTTCGGCATCGTCGACCGCGCGTACCTCGAGGCGCAGACCGGCCGGACCTTCCCGACCGACGCCGAGGCGGTGTCGTTCTACGTCCACAACGACGGTCGGCGCGGGCTCTCGCTCAGCCCGCTCGTCGAACCGGAGTGGATGCGCGAGCACCAGCCCGACGCCCGGATGTCCTGGTACGACGCGCTCCACCAGGAGGGGCCCGGGCTCTTCCAGACCGGTCCGCTCTTCGACGCCGGGGTGTGGGCGGCGTCGCGGCCGGAGGGTCGCCGACCTGCGAGCACGCTCGATGCCCTCCGCGACTTCCTGCGCGAGGCGACCGACGAGACCGCGCTCCCCGTGCCTCCCGGCCGACGCGGCGCTGCACCGACGTGGGCCGCTGCGCGCGACGACGCCCTCGCCAACGCACGCGCGTACGCGGCCGCACAGCACCGCACGCGCCGCCGCTACCGGCAGCAGTGGGACGGGCCGAGCACCGACGAGGCGCTCGCGGCGCTCCGTCGCGGGGCCGCTCGCCGTGACGCGGAACGCCCCCTGGTGTCCGTCGTCATGCCGGTGTTCCGGCGACCCGACGTCGTGACGGCCGCGATCCGCTCCGTGCAGGCGCAGACGTACCCGCACTGGGAGCTGCTCGTCGTCGACGACGGCTCCGGCGACGACACGCTCGACATCGTGCGCGCCGCAGCCGAGGGCGACGACCGCGTCCACGTGCACGAGCGCCTGAACGGCGGCGCCGGCGCGGCCCGCAACACCGGGCTCGCCGCGGCACGGGGCGAGCTCGTCGCGTTCCTCGACGCGGACAACACCTGGCGACCCGAGCACCTCGCCGCCGCCGTCGCCGGGGTCCTCGAGACCGACGCGCCCGGTGCGCACACCGGCCTGCGGATGGTCGGCGCGAACAACGACGACGACGCGACCGCGCCCACCGAGACGTTCCGCGGCGAGGACGGCACCGTCGAGGACCTCCTCGCCGGCAACTTCATCGACCTCAACGCGCTCGTCGTCCGGCGTGACGTCGCCGACGCCGTCGGGCCCTTCGACGAGACGCTCCGCCGCTGGATCGACTGGGAGTGGCTGCTCCGCATCGCGCGGCACGCCGGGATGCCCGCGTACGTGCCGGTGATCGGCGTCGACTACGACAACGTCCGCGACGTCCGCCGGGTCTCGTCCGGGCAGCCGGCGTCGTGGCAGGAGGTCGCCCTCGCACGCCACCGCCTCGACTGGGATGCCCTCGCCGCCGCACCGCGGACCGAGGGCCGCGTGTCCGTCGTCGTCCCGACGTACCGCGACTGGACGATGACCCGTCGGGCCGTCGACGCCGTCCTCGGGGCCGCCGAGCACGACGGCGACGACGTCGAGGTGGTCGTCGTCGACAACGGCTCGCCCCGCTCGGTCACCGCCGTGCTCGACGCCTGGTTCCGGAACGAACCCCGCGTGGTGCTGCAGCGCGAGGACCGCAACCGCAACTTCGCGCTCGGCAGCGACCTCGGGCTCTCCCGCTCCACCGGCGACGTCGTGGTGATGCTCAACAACGACACCGAGGTCACCACCGGCTGGCTCCGACCGCTCGTCACCGCGCTCGACGACCCGACCGTGCTCGGCGTCCAGCCGCTACTGCTCTACCCGGACGGCATCGTGCAGGCCGCCGGCACCGTGTTCGGCGGCGACAAGGTCCTGCCCTGGCACTTCCTCGGCGAGCACCCGCGGTACGACGCGACAACGGCGCTGTCCGACCCTGCCGCCCGTCGCTTCTCGGCGATCACCGCGGCCGCCGCCGCCTTCCGCGCCTCGGATCTCCTCCGCTGGCACGGCTTCGACCCCGTGTACGCGAACGGCCTGGAGGACGTCGACCTCTGCCTCCGCGCCCTCGCAGACGCCCCCGCAGGCTCGGCGTTCCTCGTCGAGCCCACGTCCGTCGTCGTCCACCACGAGAGCCGCACCGAGGGCCGCGACGACGCCCGCATCGAGAACCGCCGGGTGTTCGACGAGCGGTGGCGCGGACGCTACCCGGCCTCCGACGCCGCACCGCGGTACGAGGCCGCGGGGCTCCGCTACGCCGGGGTCGCGCCGGGGATGCCGAAGGGGCACGCCGTCATGGTGCGGTCCTCGAGACCGGTCGTGGTGCGGCCCCTTGCGCTGGTGCCGTACGACGCCGGCGCCTCGCTGCGCGTCGCGGTGAAGCACGACGGGTCACGTCCGCAGGACGTCGCCGCCCTGGTGTCCGGCCTGGAGGCGCTGGGTCACCTCGTGCAGGTCGACGTCGCGTCCGCCTGGTACCGCGGTTCGAGCGGGCTCGACGACGTGACCGTGCTGGTCGCGACCGGCACGACTTCGTGGGTGCCGCAGCCCGGGGCGCGGAACGTCGCGTGGGGCGCTGTGGGAGCTGAGGATGACTACGCAGTCGTCCTGCCGTCCGATCGTCCGGCAGCGGCCATCCTGGAGTCGATCACAGCAATCGGCTAGCCAGCCGACAGTCCGCTGATCCAGTGGATTCGTTCACGGTTCTCCGAGGCTTCCGCAGCCGTCTGTTAACCATGGCGGAGGACGATCTCCTCATGTCGCTCCTCTCCGATGCCATCCGCTCGACGTTCACCGTCCGGTGTGTCGTCTGCGGCGCCGTCATCAGCAAGCGAGCTGCACTCGACCACGACGGACTGGCGTTCTGCTCGGTCCTGCACGAGGCCGAGTACATCGTCGCCACGCTCGACTGAGCGCCCCGTAGGATCGGGCGGTGCCCGATCGCTCCCTCGTGGTTTTCCCGGCCTACCGGGACAACCCCTACCTCAACCTGATGCTCCTCGCCCCCAGGGCCGCCGGGTGGAACGTCGTCGAGACACTGCGGCTCGAACAGCTCGAAGGGCACCTCGGGCACCTCGGCGCCGGTGACGTGTTCCACATGCACTGGACGTCACCGATCGTGCAGCGCGCCGACGACGACCACGAGGCCGCCCGCGCACGGCTCGACCGCTTCCGGGCCGCCGTCGATGCTGCCCGTTCGCGCGGTGCCCGACTCGTCTGGACCATCCACAACGTCCTCCCCCACGACGCCCGGCACCTCGACCTCGAACTCGAACTCGACCGGTACCTCGCCGCCACCGCCGACGTGGTGCACGTGATGAACTCCGACACCCCCGCAGCCGTCTCGGAGTACTACCAGCTCGACCCCTCGCGCGTCGTGCGCATCCCCCACCCGAGCTACCAGGGCGTCTACCCGGCCACCTCGTCGCGGGACGACGCACGGGACGCCCTCGGGCTCGCGCCCGACGACCGGGCCGTGCTCGCCTTCGGGCAGATGCGCCCGTACAAGGGCCTCGACCTGCTGATCGAAGCCGTGCGGACACTCGCGCCGGCCGAGCGTCCGGTGCTGCTGCTGGCTGGCCGGACCTCCGACGAGGACCGCGCGACCATCGACACGATGCTCGGCGACGACCTCCGCGCCGTCCGTGAGCACGACCACGTCGAGGACGTCGACGTCCAGCGGTGGTTCCGTGCCGCCGACCTCGCGGTGTTCCCCTACCGGCGCGTCCTCAATTCGGGTGCGCTGCACCTCGCCGCGTCGTTCGAGGTGCCGGCCGTTCTGCCGGACGAGCCGCACCTGCGCGCGGAGTTCGGCGGCGAGGGGTGGGTGCGGTGGTTCGACCCGGCCGACGCGGTGAGGGCGCTCGCGGGGGTGCTCGCCGAGCCCGTGGGTGCAGCGGAGGGTGCCGCTGGGTTCAGTCGGCGGCAGGCGCCGTTCGGGCGGTCGCGGGAGTACGCGGGGTTGCTCGACGCCGTGACCCGCTGAGACCGGTCACCGCAGCTTGCGCGCCACCTTGCCGAGGAACCCGCCGAGCCTCCCGCGCTGCTCTGGTCGGCGGTCGACCAGGAATCGCCAGCCGTCCTTCCGGTCCGCCAGTGGTTGCATCGGGAGCGACTCAGCCACCGGAGGCAGAGCCATCCGGGCCGTCACTACGGGGAACCGCCCTGCCACACCGTCGAACGATGCCGTCACGGAGTAGCGGCCCGCGCCGGTACCGGCCGCCAGGACGTCTGCGCGCCATCCGTCGGCCCCCGTGACGACGTCGATCGCCTCATCCTCGCCGGTTGCTCCCGTCAGGTGGAGGCGCGCCCTGCCGCCCTCCTGCAGGTCGGCAGGACCGCCCACGGTGAGCCCTTCGGCAGATGCCTCCGCCCGGTCGACGACCAACGGGACGATCCGCCGCAACGCCGAGACCTTGGAGACGAGCTCGGCGTTCTCGGAACGGAGCGCAGTGAGCAGGGCGTCGAAGAGCGCGTTCCCGGTCGGTTCGAGCGTGAGAACGACGAGCCCGGTCAGCAGTCGCCCGAGTGAGCTGGGGTCCACCTGGTCTGCGCCGTTGACGAGGGCCGGGACGAGACCATCGACGGCAAGCTTTTCGGCCACGGCGAGATCGGAGTGCTTCAGGCGGTGCACCGCAGCGCACCATGCGCCGATCCGGTCCTGCTCAGTGGCGCTCGCGGTCCCGAGGACGAACGACCGTGCAGTGTCCCATTCGTTGCGGGTCACGAGTTCCCAGAGCACGCGTCGAGACGGTGCCACCGTAGCGAGTGCATCGGGGGGAAGCGCCGACAGGAGCGTCTCGGTGGCGCGAGCCACTTCAGCTACCTCATCGTCCGCAGGATCGGTGGTGAGGAACCGGTGGAGGTGCGCCCAGCCGTCCGCGTCGAGGACGATCTCCGCGTGTTGTGCCCGCAGCGAGGGGACATCCCGGACCAGTGCAGCACACGCGAGTTCCTGTTCGAGGTACCGCACGGTCACCGCCGCATCCGCGTGGAGCGACAGCGACGATGCGTCACCGCGATCCCGGTAGAGGTACACGCACTCGCGAACGACATCGATACGTTGCGCGGTGACGAACGCCCGGGTCATCGGTTCGATGTCCTCGACGCTCGGAACCTCCGGGAAACGCAGGCCGGCGCGGTCCCAAAATGATCGCCGGAACATCCGGTTCCAGCACGGACGTCCGGACAGCAGCTGCGGGACGTCGCTCGGATCGATTGCCTGTAGGTGCTCGTCGAACGGGTGCCAACGGCGTGTCGGGCTCCACGTGTTCGTCGGAGAGAACTTGAGGTGGTCGCCGATCACCATGTCCGAGCCGCTCGCCTGGAGAGAGTCGAGCATGGCACGGTAGGCACCATCCGGAATGATGTCGTCGGAGTCGGCGAAGACGAGGTACTCGCCGCAGGCAGCCGCAATGCCGTGGTTCCTGCTCTCGGCGGCACTCGCCGAACTCGACGGGATCAGACGAAACCGAGGATCCCGATCGACGAAGCCCTGAACGATCTCGGCCGTGCCGTCGGACGAACCGTTGACCACGACCAGTACCTCGAGCTCGGCGACAGCTTGCTGGCTGATGCTCTGCAGCAGTTCCGCGATCCACGAAGCGCTGTTCCGCGCTGGAACGACTGCGGAGAGCATCGGCCGCGGCCTCGCGGTCATCCGAGGTCTGCGCTGTTCAGCGTGTCGTTCTCACGGAGCGACTTCGCGAGCCACGGGCCGAGGGAGGTGCTGTACGTGTTGGACAGATGCGATCCGTCGAAGTACACCGACACCCCGCCGATGGCTGAGTAACAGCGGGACTCGTCGCAGAATCGGTCCTCGACCGGCACGTAACCGACAGCATTGCCGAGACCGTCGTCCCGCATCGCACGGAACACAGCGCTCGTCGATGCTGGGTAGGCCGAAGCGAGCGGGTTCGAGCACGACGACGGCGTCTGCTTCGCCAAGCAGTCTGGCCCCCATACCTTCTTCTCGAGGGTCGGGCCGGTCAGCGGGACATGCTGCATCACCGTGACGTCACGCCCGACGGCTCGGGTCGACTCGACGAGTCGTTCGTACCCCTTCGCCTGGTTCCCACGCCCGCCGTCGAACACGTAGTTCGCCCAGAGGTCCGCGAGCACCACGCGATCGACCTTCGGGACGACGGACTTGAGCACCCACGCGTTGCGGTCGGCGCACCAACGCTGCTGGTCCTGTGGAAGCTTCTCTCCCCAGGCCGTCTCGTCCGGCGCAACGAGCGACGAGGGGCACTTGTTGCGCGCGGCGACGATGATCCTCCAGTGGTTGATCTTGCCCGCGATGTCGAAAGCCGACGACCATGCACCCGCATGGGAATCTCCCCACAGGAGGACCGTCTGAGTGCCGGCCGGATCACCCAAGGAACAGAGCTTCTCGGTGTTCTCGGTGATGTCGTCGATGCAGTCGTCCTGCCATGCCACAGGCTTGTCCGCGAGGGATTCCGGCAGGTGTGCGCGGTCCAGCTTGCCGAAGGCGTTGCCGCAATCGGGGTTCCCGAGCGCCGCCGCCGCGTAGCAGCTGTCGCCCTTCGTGACCTTCGCGATCAGTGCCGCGTTCTCGCTGGCGGTCGCTGCGTTGCTCACCCCGACTGAACCGATCGAGCCGATCACCAGCACGGCCGCAGCAGTCGCGCCGGCGACGAAGCTCCGACGCCGTCGAGCGGTGAGCCACGGGGCGCGCCGGAACGGGTCCTCCACGAACCGTTGGCTGACACCGGCGAGGACCAGCGTCGCAAGGATGATCGCGACCTTCTCGCGGGTTCCGAGGGCGTGCCCGACAGCGACCGGTAGAAGCACGATCAGGGGCCAGTGCCAGAGGTATGCCGAGTAGGAGATGTCACCCAGCCAGCGCACGGCGCCGAAGCGGGACACGTAGGCCCACGACCACACTCCGTCCTCGGACGATCGTGCTGCGATGACGAGCCCCGCGCCGACTGTCGGGAGCAACGCTGCGGCACCCGGGAACGGGGTCGAGTCCGAGAACGCGAGCGTCGCGATCGCGATGCTTGCGATGCCGGCCCACGCGAGCCAGCCGGGGACACGAACACGCTCCGGCAGGAGTGCGATGACGGCCCCGACGGCAAACTGCCAGGCTCGAGCCGTCGTGTCGAAGAATGCGACGTCAGGATCGGTCGCGGTGTGGACGAGGGACCATACGAAACTCACCGCCCCGAGGAACAGTACGGCCGTCCCGAGCGCACGGCGCATCGGCACACGCCGACGATGAGCGACGAGCGCGACCGCGAGCAGGACGAGCGGCCACGCGATGTAGAACTGTTCCTCCACAGAGAGGGACCAGAAGTGTTGGAGCGCGCTCGGCTGGGAAGCCGCCTCGAGGTAGCTCACCGACTGGGAGGCGAGGTACCAGTTCTGCGAGAAGAGCGTGGATGCGAGGGCACTCCACCCGGTCGGCGCGAGACTCGTCGGGGGGAGCAACAGAACTGAGGCGATCAACACGAACACGATCACCAGAACGGCGGCGGGTGCCAGACGTCGGATCCGACGAGCGTAGAAGTCGACCAGTAGCCGCGGAGTGGGCTGCGATCCGATGGACCGCACCAGGTGACCGGTGATTAAGAAGCCTGAGATGACGAAGAACACGTCGACCCCGACGAAGCCCCCGGGAAGTCGATTCGGCCAGAGGTGGTAGAGGACGACGAGTCCGATCGCGACGGCACGGAGCCCCTGGATGTCGGCCCGAAGGTGCGGTTTCGCTCGCTTCTGCACCAGAGCACTGTAGTGGACGCGAGCGCGCGTCATTGAACTGTCATGGAGGGCACTTCGGTCGTCCCCCGTTCTGCGGGTACCGCGGACAGTCGTCACGGTCTAGCGTCGACGCAGGACCAGGTCAGGGGGTCGACATGTCCCGTCATCGGACAATCCGCGGTGCTGCCATCAGCGCCTTCGCCATCGTCGCGATCGTGCTCGCCGCGGCAGCACCAGCCGCCGCGGCAACGAAACCCGCCCAGGTGACCGGTGTGACGAAGAGCACGCAGGACTGGGCTGGCAAGAGCGTCAAGGTGACGTGGAAGGGGGTCTCCAACGCCACGAGCTACGTCGTGAAGTGGTCGACTCGTTCAGACCTCGGCAGCCCGATCTACAAGGACACGACGACGGTCGGTGCCTGGATAACGAAGCTGCAGCCCGCTGCGACGTACTACGTCACGGTGGCGGCGAAGAACGGTTCGACTGCGGGGGCGTGGGCGAAGACGGTCACGACGAAGCTCCAACCGAACGCTGTGTCGACATTCGGCACGATCAGCGCGAAGCCAGCTGAGAACGCCGTGTCGGTGTCGATCCCGGAAGTCGCGAATGCGAGCGACTACCAGGTCAGATGGTCCGCCGGCGCGAACGAGAACCGTACCCCGGACCGCTGGACGCCGCACTTCACTTCCTGGTCGTCGGCGTTCGACCCGGCGACTCGCACTTGGACTCTGCCCGCGTCGGACGGCGACCTCACCTCGGTCGCCTACGGGAACCCGATCTACGTGCGGGCGATGGCGAGGAACACCTACTTCGACTCGTCCTACGTCCGGAAGTCCACCCAGGTCAGCGCCTGGCCGATCCCGGCGAAGCCGGTCTCCTCGGACACAGTCGTCCACGTGGCGAGCTACAACGTGATGTGCTCCGGGTGCGAGAAGCCCGGTGCCCCCGGCTGGACAACGCGGGCTCCGGCGATCGCGAGCACCATCAACGCGAAGGACCCCGACGTGCTGACGGTGCTCGAGGCGAGCGGGTACTCGAACGGCAGCGGGTCGAGCCAGGCGTACGTGGACCTCGATCGGAGGCTTCCCGATCTGCAGCTGGTGGACGACGCCCCGATGACCGTGAGCAAGTCGCACCAGGGCAATCGCATCCTCTACAACCCGGCGAAGTACTCCGTCCTCGCTCACGGTGTGCTCACCGGGATCAAGGACTACGAGGTGTACCCGGCGTCGTCTGCTCCCGACACGAACACGCCGTGGGCCAAGCTGCAATCGAAGGACGGCTCTGGAACGACCTTCATCGTGGTCGCCGCGCACTACGGCATCCCGAACGGTTCGTACTCGCAGGCTCGCAAGACGTTGCTGGGACAGAACTCGGCCCAGCTCCTCAGCGCTCTGAACCGGGTCAACCCACCGGACGCGAACGGCAAGCGCCTGCCGGTGGTCCTCGGCGGAGACCTGAACGACAACCGATACCCCGAGGACGCAACCGACGGAGCCCAGCCGACCCTCATCCGAGGAGGCTTCTACGACTCGTCGGCATCGCAGCACCGGTACGGCACTGCAAAGGCCACCTACAACGACTACAAGCCGGCGAGCCAGCAGGCCGACGACCCGAACAAGGACGGCCAGCGGATCGACTACATCCTCACGCAGGGGTTCCAGGGGAGCGACGAGTTCGTCAACAACTGGAACCCGGGCACGCCGGTCGTACCGTCGGACCACAACATGATCGAGGCCGTCGTGCACGTACCCCTCGTCCGCTGAGGTAGGTCAGGCTGCTCCGACGGCGCTCCGCGTTCCAGTCGGCTCGTCGATGCGCGGACCGCCGTCGAGTGCCTGCATCGCACGGAACACCCGTTCGCAGTTGTGCTCGTCGCGCGTGACGAACGCCTCCCTGGTGCGTGCCTGGTGCACCGGGGCCGAGGTGTAGTCGGCAGCGCCGATCTGCTCGAGAGCCGCTTCCACCCCCGGGACGTCTTCCGCGACGGGTCCGAAGCCGTCCCGGGCGTAATCGAAGTACCCCCTGCGGCCGACGTGCGTCCCGTCGAAGAAAGAGGCTGCATCGAACTGGAAGTACACCAGCGGCACGTCGAGGAACGCCGCCTCGAAGCCTAGGGATGAGTAGTCGGTGACCAACGCCGCGGCCCTCGCAAGAACGTCCTGGACGTTCTTCGTCGCGAAGTCCCAAACATCGACCCATGCTGGGATGTCGAAGTCGGGCAGGTAAGGCTGCATGTTCGGGTGCGGCATGAAGATGACCCGTTTCCCGGTACGCGCTGCTAGGTCACGGACACGTTCTGACCCGATGAGCGCGTTGTACTGCTTGGCGTAATCACTCACGAGGAACGCCGGGTTCTTCAACCGCTCGTTGCTGCCGGGAACCTGGACGCCAGCGAGCTTCTTCCGCCAGGTCGGCATGATGAGGATGAGGTCCTGGTCCTCGGGCACCGTCGATCGGCGCTTCCGCAAGAGTTCATCGTGCCGAGGGAAACCGGTCATCACGACCTCACGCTCGGTGAACGTGTAGGGCCCGTCCCCCGCGATGGACTGCTTCTCCTGCGGCGTCACCGTCACGAAGAGCTCGGCTGGCTTGGCGTTCACCCAGCGGGAGATGTCGTAATTGGTCACGCCGTGCTGGAGCCAAGTGAACGTGAACCGCGGCTCGCCGTACCGTCGGCGGTCGAGCGGGCTCACCACGTAGACGTCGATGTGTGACGAGGCAAGGTGCTTGGCGTGGAGGAGGAGCTTCCGCCAATCACGACTCTTGTGCGCGACGAGGCGGAAGCCCTCGGCTTCGAGTCGTGCCCAATCCCTCGACTTCTCGTCGAGGACGAACCAGGCGTTGACCTCTGGGTGGTGATGCCGGACCCATCGGTACAGGTGTTCCGCGTTGTCGTTCGCGTCGGTGTTGCGATCCATGAACACCCAGGCGTCCTGGAAGCGATCGCGGACGCTCTTTGCACGAACGGAGACCCCGAGGATGGCGTCTTCGAGCTTGCGCTTGTAGACCCCGCGCCGCGCCTTCCCGTACACGGCTGCAGCCGCTCGACGGAGGTGCCGCGTCGCCGGGGTGTCGACATCCGCCCACTTGTTCTCGAGTCGCTTGCGCTGCCCGAGGATCTGCGGCTTCAACTGCCGGAGCGTCAGCGCCTCGTCCGGCTCGTACCGCTCACCTCGCGTGAACGGGACCACACGGCCATCCACCCACAACCGCGTGAGCCGCGCTCGTTCGATCCAGAGGTGTCGCTGCCGTAGCACCGTGCGTCCGTAGAAGACGAAGTCCTGATCCTTCGCGTAGACGGGCTCTCCTTCGCGCCCGTCGACGACGATCCGCTCTGTCGGACGGTCACCAGTGAACCAATAGGTGATCTTGACGTGCTGACGGACCTCGTCGACCCGCTCGAGTTTCGCGTAGGTCGGCCGTTCGGGCACCCCGGAGTACCCAACGAGCAGCGCCCGGCGGACGGCGAACTCGACCCACATGATGTCGAACGAATGGATTGCGTCGTCCGAGATCTTGCTGCGGATCGCCGCGACGAGCCGGTGGAACTCATCGAAGGTCGTCGGCGGGGCGAGGGCAGACGGAGAATTGAGCGCGCGCTCGTTCTTGAAGTACCAGAACAGGTCGTAGAGGACGGTGTTCTCGAGCCAGCGGGGCACGGAGCCGGCTCGTTCCGCCCGCTCCAGCAGGTCCAGGGCACCGTGACGGAGAACGTCCGTGTACTTGCCCGGGTGGTCGAAGTGCGTCTCCATCAACGATGTGCCGTCGCCACGCATCCGGTAGTGGTACTTCGCGGAGGCGAGGACTCCGATGTCGCTCTTCCCGGTCGCGAGCAGGTACCGCCCGATGAAGTGGGCGTCCTCGAAGACGGGACGGACCCGCCCGTCGAACTCGATCCCGTGCGCTCGGACGTCGTCGAGCCGGAAGAACGCGGAGTTCACCGCGAGCTGGATGACCGGCTCCTGCTCAAGGTCGATGATCCGGGAACCCTTCGCGAACTTCATGCGCAAGGGATGGGTGTTCAGCAGCTCCTGTCCTTCGTTGAGTCGCATCTGGTGCGTCGCGAGCATGCCGACCCGGGGCGCTCCGTGCAGATCGATGAACTTCACGACTTCCTCGAAGTACCGGTCATCGAAGACATCGTCGGGATCGGCGAACGTCACCCACTCGGCATCTACCAGCTCGATACCGGTGTTCCGGGCTGCCGCAACCCATGCATTCGCCTGCGTGGTCACCACGACGTGGTCTTCGCGCCCCGAGGCCCACCCGCGAAGGATCGCGAGACTGTCGTCGGTCGAGCCGTCGTCGACGAAGACGAGCTGCGTCTGCCGGAGCGGGTACGACTGGCGTTCGAGTGACGCGAGCAGGTCCGGGAGGAATCGCGCGACGTTGTACACGGCGAACACCGCGCCGACCTTGAAACGGTGCTGCGTCGGCGGCATGGCGGACGTCATCTCTGACACGGGTGTCCCCTCTTGCGGTCGAGCTCGCGCTCAGACGGTTTCGTTGTACGCCTTGACGACGTCGTCGGTCTTGCCGATCATCTTCAGCTCGCCCTCGTTGAGCCAAGCCACCTCGTCGCACATGTCCTTGACCGTGCTCATCGAGTGGGAGACGAGGATGACCGTGCGGCCCTCCTCCTTCATCTCCTTGAACTTGGTCCGGCACCGCTTCTGGAACGTCGCGTCCCCCACGGCCAGCACCTCGTCCACGACCAGGATGTCCGGCGTCACGGCGACGGCCACGGAGAACCCGAGCCGCACGTACATGCCCGACGAGTAGTTCTTCACGGGCTGGTCGATGAAGTGGCCGACGCCGGAGAACGACACGATCTCGTCGAACTTCCGCGCGACCTCCTTGCGGCTCATCCCGAGGATCGAACCGTTGAGGAAGACGTTCTCACGGCCGGACAGCTCCGGGTGGAAGCCGGACCCGACCTCGAGCAGCGACGCCTGCTTGCCGCGGGCGGTGATGGAGCCCTCCTCGGGCCAGAGGATCTTCGCGAGGCACTTGAGGAGCGTGGACTTGCCCGACCCGTTCTTGCCGATGAGGCCAAAGGTCGTGCCGTGCGGCACCTCGAACGAGACGTCCTTAAGGGCCCAGAAGTCCTCGTGCACGGACTTCTTCCCGCGCATCACCATGCTCTTCAGCGAGTCGTTCCGCTCGTGGTACATGCGGAACCGCTTGGAGACGTGTTCGACGGACACTGCAGCATCGGTCACAGGAGTTCAGCCAGCTTCTTCTCGTTGCGGGAGAACACGAAGTAGCCGAGTGCGAGCGATGCGAAGCCTGCGATGGCGCACGCGACCAGGTCGGTCCAGTTCGGGAGGCGGTTGTCGTACATGAGGTTGCGGAAGACCTCGGAGAACCGCTCGATGGGGTTGAGCTTGTAGACGTGGATGATCCACGGGTGCCCGGCCTTGTTCGCAGCATCCTCGACGAGCGACAGCGGGTAGATGATCGGCGACAGGTACATCCACATCTGCAGGGCGATGCCGACGAGGTGCTGCATGTCGCGGAAGTGCACGTTGACGATCGACAGGATGAGCCCGAGGCCGGCGGCGAACATCGCGAGGAACACCATCGTGAGCGCGATGAGCGGGATGAACAACCAGAACTTGGAGCCGGCGATCGCGAGGGCGATGAGCAGGACGCCCATCTCGACGACCCAGGTGAACCCGAAGGACCCGACGGCCGCGAGCGGCAGCGTCATCCGCGGGAAGTACACCTTCTTGATCAGCGACCCGTTCGACACGATCGAGGTCATGCCGGAGTTGATGACGTTCCTGGCGAAGATCCACGGCAGCAGACCGCACATGAGCCAGAGGGGGTAGATGTTGAGCCCGCTGGGGTCACCGACCTCGAGCCGCGCCCGGAAGATGAACGAGTAGACGATGGTGTAGATCAGCATCGTCGCCAGCGGGTTGATGAGCGACCACAGCTGACCGAAGACGGTGCGGCGGTACTTGCCCTTCACCTCTCGTGCTGTGAGGTTCGCCAAGAGTTCCCGTGACGACACGAGCTCGTTCAGGTAGGACATGCTTGGGGCGAAGGCTCCTCCGGGGCGCGTTCGACCGCGCTCCTGATCGGTAGGGTGACGAGGTATTCTCGCACAGCCCGACCCCGAGCCTGGATGCCACGCCTGCAAGTCCGTTCATGTGACTGCATGAAGAACCCTCGGTGAACGCGTAGGCTGTCCCGGTGCTCATCAGCTTCGTCAATCACTCGACGGCGCCTGTGAGCCTCGGGGGCGCAGAGCGGAGCCTGCTCAGGTTCGTCGAGGACTGGCAGGCCGCCGACCCGTCGATGCGTCCCACCTTCGTCACGAAGGCCCCCCGCGGGAAGTTCACCGCCGCGCTCGACGAGCGAGGCTGGGAGTACGCCGCGTTCCGGTACCGCGGCTGGGCCCTCCCGAGCCCCCAGCCGGCCCCCGCCGCGGAACGCGCGGCCTTCGCGACGGTCGACTACGCCGCCGTGAACGCGATCATCCGGCTGTACGAGCGAGAGCGTCCCGACCTCGTCGTCACGAACACCCTCGTCGCCCCGTGGGCGTCCTTCGCCGCCGCCGTGCTCGGGATCCCCCAGGCGTGGTTCGTCCGCGAGTACGGCGACCTCGACCACGGCCTGCACTTCCAGACCGGACGCGCGGGCGTCCTCGGCGACATCGGCCTCATGGCGGGTGCCGTCGTCACGAACTCCGAGGCGATGCGCACGCACCTCGCGCAGTACATCCCGGACGAGAAGCTCTCGATCGCCTACCCGACCGTCGACACCGAGCGGCTGCTCGCCACGCGGTCGGACGCCCCCGCGGTCGCGCCGTTCCCGCAGGCCGAGCCCGGGCTCCGGATCACGGTCGTGGGCCGGGTGGAGGAGTCGAAGGGCCAGCACCGCGTCATCGACGCCCTCGGTCAGTTGCACGAGCGCGGCATCGCGGCGAGCGTCTGCTTCGTCGGCGGGTGGAAGCACCCCGGCGAGGACCAGCGCCTGACCGACCGCGCCCGCTCGCTCGGCGTCGCGGACCGCGTCGTGTTCGCCGGCGAGCAGGCCGCGCCGGCACCGTTCGTCGAGGCGGCCGACGTCTGCGTCACGCCGTCGACCATCGAGGCGTTCGGTCGCACCACGGCCGAGTACATGACGCTCGGCAAGCCCGTGGTCGCCACCCGCACCGGCGGCAGCGCCGAGCTCATCGAGCCCGGCGTCACCGGCATGCTCGTCGACGCGGACGACACGACGGCCCTCGCGGACGCCCTGGCGGCCTACGCAGCCGACCCCGACTCGGCCGGGAGGCACGGTGCGGCTGCCCGGGACCGGCTCACGTCGGTCCTCGGTGCCGGCCACGACAACGCGGCCGCGATCGCCCGCCTGTCCGCCCTGGTCGGCACCGAGGGCTACCGACTCCCCCGGGCAGCGCGGTACTGGTTCGAGTTGCCCGGCGCGTACGCGTCCCTCGGCGCGACGAGCGCCCGTGCCGCGGTCGGTCTCCTCGCGAACCGCGTGCGGACCCGCAGCGGTGCGGTCGGCCGGATGCTGGCGCGGCCCGGTGCCGTGGTCCGGAAGCTGGTCCGCCGGTGAGCGCGGCACGTCGGCCGGTCACCATCGTCGTCCCGGTCTACGACGACCTGCCGGGCCTCGAGCGCTGCATCGAGGCGCTGCTCGAGACCGTCGACTTCAGCGTCGACCGGGTGCTCCTCGCGAACGACGTCGGCCCGCGGGTCGACAAGATCGAGGCCCGCGTCCTGGAGCTCGTGGGCGACCACGCCGGCTTCGAGTACACGCGCAACGCGCGGAACCTCGGCTTCGTCGGCAACTGCAACCGCGCCGTGCTCGAACTCGACCAGACCGGCAACGACGTCCTGCTGCTGAACAGCGACACCGTGCCGCTGCCCGGCTTCCTCGACGAGATGACGGCCGTCCTCCAGGCGGACGACTCGATCGGCGTGGTGTGCGCGCGGAGCGACAACGCGACGATCGCCTCCTACCCGTACGCACGGCGGAACCCGCGGGCGAGCCTCGCACCGCGACGCACCCGCGAGCTCCACGGCCGCACGAAGTACCTGCTGCCGCAGTACACGGTCTCCCCCGTCGCGATGGGCTTCTGCTTCCTCATCCGCCGCGAGATGGTCGACCGCTTCGGCCTGTTCGACGACGTGTTCTCGCCGGGCTACGGCGAGGAGAACGACTTCTGCCTCCGCATCAACGAGTACGGTTTCCAGTCCGTCCTCGCGAACCGCGCCCTCGTCCTGCACACCGGGTCGACGAGCTTCAGCGGCGACCGGGGCCCGTCGCTGCGACTCGAGCACGAGCGCATCCTGCTCGAGCGGTACCCGTTCTACGCCGGCGCCGTCGCCCTGTTCCTCGCGCGCTACCGGGACGCGGTCGACGTGTTCGCCGACGCCTTCCTGCCGGACGACGACGTGGTCCGCGTCGCACTGCACCTCCCCGAGGCGCTCACCAGCAACGTCATCGACCGCACGGACCAGATCCTCGCCGCGGCTCCCGACGACGTCGTCGTGACGCTCATCGTCGCGAAGCCGCAGCTCCGGACCGCGCGTCAGGCGTTCCCCGGCGCAGCGATCGCGGTCGGCGGACGCCCTCGACAGATCTTCGACGTCGCCATCGCGCTCGGAGCGCTGACGACCTTCGGACAGCTCTCGGCCTTGAACGCGAACGCACCCCGGTGGATCCTGGTCGACCCCGTGTCGCAGGACGTCCGTTGGTCGCACGCCGTCTCGAACCACCGTGCGTCCGCGATCGACCGCATCCTGCGCCGCTTCGAGAACCGCAGCACGACCTGGACGACCGGCGAGGACCTCCTCAACCTCGTCCGCACCACCGCAGGGACGGAGATCGACGCGGCCGCACTGCGCGCGCGCTGGCACGCGGTGTCCGACATCGCGGAGGCGACGGGACTCCTCGTGCACCGTGCGACGGTGTCGATCCGTCGCCTCACGGCGCTCACCTTCGGTGCGCGCAACCCGCGGATCGCGCAGCGGTTGCGCGGGATCATCGGCCGCGGGGCCTGACACCGACCGGCGCCGCTCGATCCGTCACCTGACGGCTTCGTCGCCTGACCGGCGGCCGGTCGCCGGACGGGAGGCCCGTGGCGGGCCCGCACCGCGCCTCCCGTCCGATCGCTGGTCACGTGACCGCGTCGACCACCGGTCGGTGGTGCGCCGCCGCGGCCGCGTCCCACGCGCCCAGCAGGTGCAGCGTGGCGATGCGGAACACGAGGGCGCGGACCAGCAGTTGCGGCCAGTCGGCCGTGCCGTGGCCGAGCGTGTGCATGCGGGCCGTGGGCTTGCCGTGCCAGCACACGGCGTCGACGACGGCGACGGCCTCCCCGAAGGCGGCGGGCCGCCAGTACGGCGGCCAGTCGATGACGGCGGGCGGTGCGCCGGGTGCGAAGAGGACGTTGCCGAGCAGGTCGCCGTGCACGAGCTGCGACGGCAGGTCGACGGGGCGGAACGCCCGCGCGAGCCGGGCGAGCGTCGGGTCAGCCGGGAGCGGCAGCTCGCCCCACGCCATCCGGTCGGCACGCGACCAGGCGTCGCCGGAACGCTCCGACGCGCTGTCGTCGAGGAACGATGGCCGCTCGAGGTGCGCGATCGCCCGGTGGAAGGCGCGGCCGGCGTCGAGGACGTCCTCGACGCGGGAGGGGTCGGCACGGGCGTCGAGGTGTTCCCAGGCTTCCCAGCCGCCGGAGCGCCACGCGCCGTCGGCCGTCGCGACGGGGCGGGATGTGCGGAACGCCGGGGTGTGCGCGAGCGTCGCGAGGACCTCCGCGCGCCAGTCGGTCACCGTGGCGCCGTCGTCGGGCCGGAGCACGACGTCGCCCGCACGCCAGGTCAGCCCGCGGCCCCCGTCCAGCCGGACAGGAGTGACGCCGGCCACCCCGAACGCACGCAGGACGGCGGCGTCGGGGCGGTCAGGCGTCACGTCACACCAGGCAGCGCGGTCCGAGCAGGCTCTTCAGCTCGCCGAAGAGGTCCGGCGTCAGGTTGACCGGGAACGGCAACTCGAACGTCCGAGCGACGTCGTCCTTGAGGAGCTTCAGCCGCACCTCCGTCGCACCGCTGTGCCGTCCGAGCACCGCCGCGAGCTCGGTGACGATCTCGGTCGTCGCCTGACGCTCGGGCAGGCTGAGGGTCAGCGGGCCGGAACCCATGACGTCCCCCACGTTCGGCTGGAACATGCTCACCGCGTGCAGGGCCTTGCCGTCGTCGCGGACGTTCACCCGCCCACGGAGCACGACGATGGAGTCCGCCACGAGGGACGGGCCGAACTCCTGGTAGGTCTTGCCGAGGAACATGACGCCGATCTCGCCGCCGAAGTCCTCGATCTGCACGATGCCGTACGGGTTGCCCGACGACTTCGCCACACGGTGCTGCACGCTCGTCAGGAGGCCCGCGACCGTGACGGTCTCGCCCTCGACCGAGTCGTCGGCCGCGATGAGGTCGGCGATGGTGATCGACTGGTGCTTCGCGAGCTCGATCTCGAGGCCGGCCAGCGGGTGGTCGGACACGTAGAGGCCGAGCATGTCCCGCTCGAACGCGAGCTTGTCGCGCTTCGACCACTCCGGTCGGTCGGGCACCTGCGACACCGGCGCGGCGGACGGCTGCTCCTCGGCGACCTCGGCGAACAGCGAGTCGAAGTCGAACCCGACGTTGCCGTTCGCCTCGTCGCGCTTGACCTTCACCGCGGACTCGACGGATCCCTCGTGGATCTCGACCAGGGAGCGCCGGGTGTTGCCGAACTCGTCGAACGCACCGGCCTTGATGAGGGACTCGACCGTGCGCTTGTTCGCCGAGGAGATCGGGATCTTGCGGAGGAAGTCGTGGAACGACTCGAACGCGCCCTTCTCGGTGCGGGCCTTCACGATGTCGTCGACCACGTTGAAGCCGACGTTGCGGATGGCGCCCATGCCGAAGCGGATGTCGTCACCGACGGCCGCGAAGAAGCCGATCGACTCGTTGACGTCCGGCGGCATGACCTTGATGCCCATGCGCCGGCACTCGTTGAGGTACAGCGCGAGCTTGTCGCGGGCGTCCCCGACGCTCGTGAGGAGCGCCGCCATGTACTCGGCCGGGTAGTGCGCCTTGAGGTATGCCGTCCAGAACGAGACCACGCCGTAGGCCGCCGAGTGCGCTTTGTTGAACGCGTAGTCGGAGAACGGCAGCAGGATGTCCCACAGCGTCTTGATCGCCGCGTCGGAGTACCCGTTGTCCTTCATGCCCTGCTCGAAGCCGGCGAACTGCTTGTCCAGCTCGGACTTCTTCTTCTTGCCCATCGCACGGCGGAGGATGTCCGCCTGTCCGAGCGAGAAGCCGGCGACCTTCTGCGCGATCGCCATGACCTGCTCCTGGTAGATGATCAGACCGTAGGTCTGGTCCAGGATGTCGGCCAGGGGCTCGGCGAGCTCGGGGTGGATCGGCGTGATCGCCTGCTCGCCGTTCTTGCGGAGCGCGTAGTTCGTGTGCGAGTTCGCACCCATCGGCCCCGGACGGTACAGGGCGATGAGCGCGGAGATGTCCTCGAAGTTGTCCGGCTTCATCAGTCGGAGCAGGCCACGCATCGGGCCGCCGTCGAGCTGGAACACGCCGAGGGTGTCGCCGCGCTGCAGGAGCTTGTAGGCGTCGTCGTCCTCGAGGCCCATGGTCTCGAGGTCGAGCTCGATCCCCCGGTTCGTCCGGATGTTGTCGAGCGCGTCACTGATGATCGTGAGGTTGCGGAGCCCCAGGAAGTCCATCTTGATCAGGCCGAGCGACTCCGCTGCCGGGTAGTCGAACTGCGTGACGATCTGGCCGTCCTGCTCCCGCTTCATGATCGGGATGATGTCGATCAGCGGGTCGCTCGACATGATGACGCCGGCCGCGTGCACGCCCCACTGGCGCTTCAGCCCCTCGAGCCCGAGCGCGGTGTCGAAGACGGTCTTCGCCTCGGGGTCGGTCTCGACCACGGTGCGGACGTCCACGGCTTCCTTGTAGCGCGGGTGGTCCTTGTCGAAGATCCCGGTGAGCGGGATGTCCTTGCCCATGACGGGCGGCGGCATCGCCTTCGTGAGCTTCTCGCCCATGCCGAACGGGAAGCCGAGGACGCGCGAGGAGTCCTTCAGCGCCTGCTTCGCCTTGATCGTGCCGTACGTCACGATCTGCGCGACGCGCTCCGAGCCGTACTTCTCGGTGACGTACTTGATCGCCTCACCGCGGCGCCGGTCGTCGAAGTCGACGTCGAAGTCGGGCATCGAGACGCGGTCGGGGTTGAGGAACCGCTCGAAGATCAGGCCGTGCCGGATCGGGTCGAGGTCGGTGATGCGCATCGCGTACGCCACCATCGAGCCGGCGCCGGAACCGCGGCCGGGGCCGACACGAATGCCGTTGTTCTTCGACCAGTTGATGAAGTCGGCGACCACGAGGAAGTACCCCGGGAAGCCCATCTGGTTGATGATGCCGACCTCGTAGTCGGCGCGCTCCTGCACCTCGGGCGTGATGCCGTTCGGGTAGCGGTACTCGAGGCCCGCGCGGACCTCCTTCTCGAACCAGGAGTGCTCGGTCTCCCCCTCGGGCACCGGGAACTTCGGCATGTAGTTCGCGGCGGTGTCGAACTCGACGTTGCACCGCTCGGCGATGAGCAGCGTGTTGTCGCAGGCCTCGGGAGTGTCGCGGAAGAGGTGCCGCATCTGCTGCGGGGTCTTCAGGTAGAACTCGTCGGCGTCGAACTTGAACCGGTTGGGGTCGTTCAGCGTCGCGCCGGACTGCACGCAGAGGAGCGCCGCGTGCGACTTCGCGTCGTGGGCGTGCGTGTAGTGGAGGTCGTTCGTGCCGACCAGCGGGATACCGAGGTCCTTCGCGAGGCGGATCAGGTCGCTCATGATCCGCCGCTCGATCTCGAGCCCGTGGTCCATGACCTCGGCGAAGTAGTTCTCCTTGCCGAAGATGTCGCGGTAGTCCGCCGCTGCCTTGACGGCCTCGTCGTACTGTCCGAGGCGCAGGCGCGTCTGGATCTCCCCCGAGGGGCAGCCCGTCGTCGCGATGATGCCCTCGTGGTACTCCTGCAGGAGCTCGATGTCCATGCGGGGCTTGAAGTAGTACCCCTCGAGCGAGGCCTTCGACGACAGACGGAACAGGTTGTGCATGCCCGTCGTGTTCTCGGCGAACATCGTCATGTGCGTGTACGAACCCGCACCGGACACGTCGTCCCCACCACCGTCGCCCCAGCGCACGCGGGTCTTGTCGGAGCGGTGCGTGCGGGGCGTGATGTACGCCTCGGTCCCGATGATCGGCTTCACGCCGCCGGCCTTGGCGGCCTTCCAGAACTCGAACGCGCCGAACATGTTGCCGTGGTCGGTGACGGCGACGGCGGGCATGCCCTGCGCGGCCGTCTCGGCCACGAGGTCGCCGAGACGCGCGGCACCGTCGAGCATCGAGTACTCGCTGTGCACGTGCAGGTGGACGAAGGAGTCGGAATCCGACACGGAACCTCCGGTTCGCGGGAGCTGCTGCGGTGTGGGAACAGCCTAACCGCGACCACCCACATCCACGGCGCGTCGGCGTGGCGGTGCGTGCGTGCACGGCGACACGCGCGGGCACGCATCGCCGAGGTCGCACGACACGCCGCGTGCGTGCCGCCGAGGTCGCGCAGAGTGTCGCCTCGGACAGTCGAGAGCGACACATTCTGCGACCCCGGCGAACGTGGTCGGGCGCGTCGGCCGCCAGCCGGCGCGTCGCCCTCCAGCCGGGCGCGGCGCAGGCCGGCAGGGCGCCCCGTTGACGGACGGGAGGCGCGTGGCTGCCGGGCACCGCGCCTCCAGGCCGTGGTCGCGCCGCGCCGCGCGGGCGCGACGCCGAGCGGTCCCGCCCCGGCGCCCACCGAGGTCCCACGACTCGCCGCCCCCGTGTCGCCGAGGTTCCACGGATCGGCCGTACGCGGCGCGAGGTGCCGCGATCCCGGAACCTCGGCACGACGCCGAGCGCCCCCGGCGCCCCTACGCCGCGCGGATGCGGTCGAGCGCCTGCTGCAGGTCGTCCGGGTACGAGGCCTCGAACTCCACCCACGACCCGGTGCGCGGGTGCTCGAACCCGAGCCGCACGGCGTCGAGCCACTGCCGGGTCAGCCCGAGCTCCTCGGCGAGCACCGGGTCGGCTCCGTACATCGTGTCGCCCACGAGCGGGTGCCGCGTCGCCGCCATGTGCACGCGGATCTGGTGCGTCCGCCCGGTCTCGAGGTGCACCTCGAGCAGGGTCGCCGACCGGAAGGCCTCGAGGGTCTCGTAGTGCGTGACGCTCGGCTTGCCGTCCGCCGTCACCGCGAACTTCCAGTCGCTCGACGGGTGCCGGCCGATCGGGGCGTCGATCGTGCCGGAGGTCGGGTCCGGGTGGCCCTGCGCGAGCGCGTGGTAGACCTTGTCGACCGTGCGCTCCTTGAACGCCCGCTTCAGGTGCGTGTAGGCGAGCTCGGTCTTGGCGACGACCATCAGCCCCGACGTGCCGACGTCGAGCCGGTGCACGATGCCCGCCCGCTCGGCGGCCCCGGAGGTCGCGATCGTGAAGCCCGCGGCGGCGAGGCCCCCGGGGACGGTCGGGCCGTCCCACCCGGGTGACGGGTGCGCTGCGACGCCGATGGGCTTGTCGACGACGACGATGTCCTCGTCGTCGTGCACGACCGTCATGCCCGGCACCTCGACCGGGACGATCCGCGGGGCTTCCTTCGGCGTCCACTCGACCTGCAGCCACGAGTCGGCGTGCAGCCGGTCGGACTTGTCCACGGTGACGCCGTCGACGGTCACGCCGCCGGCGGCGACGACCTCGGCCGCGAACGACCGGCTGAACCCGAGCAGCTTCGCGATGGCGGCGTCGACACGCTCACCGGCGAGACCGTCGGGGACGGGGAGCGAACGGGACTCGGTCACGTGCGGGACCTCACGTCGCGTCGTGGCCGAGCGGGTCGCGGCCGTCGCGCGGCGCACGCGGGTCCTCGACGAGCGGCCGGGAGGCAGTGCTCGCCTCCGCCTCGCTGGTCGCGACCGCGGCGTCCTGCTCGCGACGCTGCTTCTCGCTGACCGCGCGCGTGCCGTCGAGGTTCACCCCGAGGATGACGAGCAGCACGAAGATGACCATGCTCACGCAGATGAACGAGTCAGCGATGTTGTAGATCGCGGGCATCATCCACGGCGTCGAGATGAAGTCCACCACGTGCCCGCGGCCGAAGCCGGGCTCACGGAAGAGCCGGTCGAGCAGGTTCCCGAGCGCGCCACCGAGCAGCATGCCGAGAACGATCGCCCACCACATCGACCGGATCCGTCGGGCGAACACGATGATCGCGACGACGACGGCCGCCGAGACGATCGAGAACACCCACGTCATGTTCACCGCGAAGGAGAACGCGGCCCCGGGGTTCCGGACGTAGAAGAACTGCAGGGCGTTGCCGAGCACCGCCACGGGCCGGCCGTACGGCAGGTTCGCGACGACGATCGCCTTGACGACCTGGTCGAGTGCCACCACGACGACAGCGGCGAAGGCCAGTGCCGCGATCGCGCGGACACTGACCTTCGCTCGTGGTGCTGGTCGTGACAACGTCAGTTGCCGACGCCCGAGGCAGAGGCCGGGGCGAACCCGGACTGCTCGGTGCCGCCAGAGGTGTCGAGCTCGTTGAGCTGCCCCTGGATGTAGCTCTTCAGCTGAGCGCGGTAGTCGCGCTCGAACGTGCGGAGCTCGTCGATCTTGCCCTCGAGCTGGCGCTGCTCCTGCTCGAGCACCGCCACACGCTGACGGTTGGTGTTCTCGGTGTCGGCGATGATCTGGCGCTGCTTGGCCTCGGCGTCGGAGACGAGGCGAGCGGCCTGCGCGGTGCCCTCGGCGATGAGCGCGTCACGCTTCTCGATGCCCTCGCGGACGTGCTCTTCGTGCAGACGACGAGCGAGCGTGAGGAGGTTCGTGGTGCCCTCGGTGTCCTCGTCCGGGGAGACCGTGGCAGCGGCGGGTGCGGCAGCGGCGACCGGCGCGGGCTCCGGAGCGGCGGCGACGGGGGCCGGCTCGGGCTCGGGGGTCGGGGCGGGCTGCTCCGCGGCCTGCTCGGTCGCGGCCGGCTTCGGCGCCGACTCGGCGGCCTGCAGGCGCTGACGGAGCTCGTCGTTCTCCGCGGTCAGGCGGCGGAGCTCGACCACGACCTCGTCGAGGAAGTCATCGACCTCGTCCTGGTCGTAGCCCTCGCGGAACTTCGTCGGCTGGAACCGCTTGTTGACTACGTCTTCCGGCGTCAAAGCCATTGCCGTCACCTCAATAGAACTGCTGAACGTGTGGAACCACTACCGGTGCGACCGAATCTACCAGTCGTACCGTGTGGTGCGGATGCCGCGCCGGGGCGAGCATCGATCCCGACCACCGTACACCGACGGGGGTGGGGAGTCGTCACCGCGCCTGGCGTGGCGCGTGTCGGGGCTGTCGATCAGGCCGAGGCCGTGATGAGCAGTCCGACGATGAACCGGACGATGATCGCGACGAGCAGCACGATCGTCCAGCCGAAGTCGAGCGCCACGGGCCCCATCCGCATGGGCGGGAGGAGCCGGCGCACGAACCGGATGGGCGGGTCGGTGATCGTGTAGACCACGTCCGCCACGACGAGCATCCCGCCCCGCGGACGCCACTGCCGGTTGAAGGTCTGCACGAGGTCCAGGGCGAACCGACCCCAGAGCACGATGATGTAGAGCAGGAGTGCGTAGTACAAGACCAGGAGGATCGCGGTCACGGTGGGGCTCGCTCGTCTCGGGTGACCGTCAGCCGCGCTGGCTGCTCACGGACTGTCGGTCACGGGCGGGTGGGCCGGCCGGTACGGCGCAGGCGGTGAGCGCGCGCCGGGTCCGGCTCAGGACTGGGCGAAGAAGTTCGCCTCGATGTCGGACTCTACCTCAGGCGCCTCACCGCTCACTGCGACGTGGGCCGGGGAGAGCAGGAAGACCTTGTTGGTGACGCGCTCGATCTTGCCGTACAGGCCGAGCGACAGCCCCGAGGCGAAGTCGATCATGCGCCGCGCGTCCGCCTCGGTCATCTGCGTGAGGTTGATGATCACGGGGATGCCGTCGCGGAAGCTCTCGGCGATGGACTGCGCGTCCTTGTACTCACGGGGGTGGACGGTGAGGATCTCGTTCATTTCCTGGACCGGGGTCGCCTTCTGTGCGGTCGTGTGCGAGCGGCGGAGCGGGGTGACCTGGGCACCGCGCTGCGGGGTGTGCGCCTTGGGCTCGGGGGCCGGGGTCGGTGCGGGTGCAGCCGCCGCCGGGGCTTCCTGAGCAGCCGGAGCGGGAGTCGCCGCCGGGGCGGCCTGGGCACGCGCCGGGGCGGCCTGCGGCTCGTCCTCGTACTCGAGTTCCTCGTCGGCGAGGCCGAGGTAGACCATCGTCTTCTTCAGCGGACCAGCCATGGTTCCTCCCGGGTTCGTGCTCGTGGTTGCCCTGCTGTCGAGGCTACGGTGCGTCCGGGCGTTTCCCCGTGATTGCGGTCCCGATCCGGAGGTGTGTCGCGCCCTCGGCGATCGCTTCCGCGTAGTCGCCGCTCATGCCGGCGCTGATGTCCGTCGCACCGGGCGCGAGGGAGACCACGCGCTCCGAGATCCCGCGCAGCCGGGCGAACGCCGCCCGGGGCTCCTCGTCGAGCGGCGCGACCGCCATCACGCCCCGCAGCCGGATCGTCCCGGTGCCGAGCACGCGGTCGACCATGGCCTCGACGGCATCGGGACGGACGCCTCCGCGCTCGGGGTCGTCCGTGAGGTTGACCTGCACGAAACCGTCGATCACGGGCGGCTCCGGCTCGGCGTCCGTCGGGGCAAAGGCGTCCACCACCGAATCCCGGTCCAGCGACTGCACGACGTGCGCGTACCGACGCACCTGCCGCGCCTTCTTCGACTGCAGCTGCCCGACGAAGTGCCACGTGAGCGGCAGGTCGGCGAGCTCGGCGGCCTTCGCCTGCGCCTCCTGGTGGCGGTTCTCCCCCACGTCGGTGACGCCGAGCGCGGCGAGCTCGCGGACGAGCGACGCCGGGTGGTACTTCGTCACGACGATGAGCGTCAGCTCGTCGGGGCTGCGCCCCGCGACCCGCGCCGCGTCGGCGATGCCGCTCCTGACGGACGCGAGACGCGCCTCCAGTCCGTCGTCTGGAGACGAGTCGGACTGGGCCCCGACCGCCGGTTCCGGAGCGACGCGCCAGCGGCGGTCCGGCCGTGCCGGTTGGGAGAGGCGCGGATCACCTGCCACGGCAGTGTTACTTCAGGAAGTCGGGGACGTCGAGCTCGTCGTCGTCATCGTCGAAGGCCGGGTCGGCGGCGCGCTGCGCCGGCGCCTCGTGCTCCTGCGACGCCCACGAGGACGACGAGTCCTCGATGGCACCGGTCGCGCCGGCGGCACCGGCCGCGGCGCCGGTGGACCCGCCACCGTCCGCCTCCACCCAGCTCGAGCGACGCTCCTTCTGCTGCGCGGTCGGCTCGCCACCGTCGAAGCCGGCGGCGATGACGGTCACGCGGACCTCGTCGCCGAGGGTGTCGTCGATGACCGCACCGAAGATGATGTTCGCCTCGGGGTGGACGGCCTCCTGCACCAGGCGGGCGGCGTCGTTGATCTCGAAGATGCCGAGGTTCGATCCGCCCTGGATCGACAGGAGCACGCCGTGCGCGCCGTCGATCGAGGCTTCGAGCAGCGGGCTGGCGACCGCGAGCTCGGCGGCCTTGATCGCCCGGTCGGCCCCGCGCGAGGAGCCGATGCCCATGAGCGCCGAGCCCGCACCCTGCATGACCGACTTGACGTCGGCGAAGTCGAGGTTGATGAGGCCGGGGGTCGTGATGAGGTCGGTGATGCCCTGGACGCCGGCGAGGAGGACCTGGTCGGCGGTCGCGAAGGCCTCGACCATCGAGATGCCGCGGTCGGAGATCTCGAGGAGGCGGTCGTTCGGGACGACGATCAGCGTGTCGACCTCGTCCTTGAGCGACGCGACGCCGTTCTCGGCCTGGGACTGCCGACGCTTGCCCTCGAAGCTGAACGGCTTCGTGACGACGCCGATGGTCAGCGCGCCGATCGACTTCGCGATGCGGGCCACCACGGGAGCACCACCCGTACCGGTCCCGCCGCCCTCGCCCGCGGTGACGAAGACCATGTCGGCACCCGCGAGGGCTTCCTCGATCTCCTCGGCGTGGTCCTCGGCGGCGCGACGGCCGACCTCGGGGTCCGCGCCGGCGCCGAGGCCGCGGGTGATCTCGCGACCGACGTCGAGCTTGACGTCGGCGTCGCTGAGCAGCAGGGCCTGCGCGTCGGTGTTGATCGCGATGAACTCCACGCCGCGGAGGCCGAGCTCGATCATGCGGTTCACGGCGTTGACGCCGCCGCCGCCGACACCGACGACCTTGATGACGGCGAGGTAGTTGTGGTTCGTGGTCACGTCAGTCCGGCCTCCGGTTGAACCCTCAACCTCTACTTGAAAGTCAGGGTTTTTGCTGCTAGGTGTGGTGCTTGCGTCGACGCTACGGGTGCCCTCCCGACGAGGCACAGCCGCCACGCCGCGTGTCGCCCGATTCCGCCCGACTCCGGTGCCCGGGACGGCTCCGACGCCTACTTCGCCGAGCGGATGACGCCGTTGTCGGGCGCGCTGACGTCGTACTCGACGACCGACCCCGGGTCACGGGTCTCGTGGTCCCGCACGAGCGCGGCCAGGAGCCGGGCCTTCGCGTCCGACGCGTCGGGGCTCCCCCAGACGACCTTCGAGCCGTCCTTGAGCGTCAGGGTGACGTCGTCCGCGGTGGAGGCCTTGACGGCCTTCGTCTGCGAGCGCACCGACGACGGGAGCGCCAGGACCACCTCGGACATGGTGCGGAACACCGGGGAACCGAGCTTCGCGCTGCCGATGTCGGCGAGGGGCATCGACGCCGGGCGGTCCTTCGCCGACTGCACGACGATGCCGGCCGGGTCGACGAGATCGAAGGTGCGGCCGGACTGCACGGCGACCACGGGCGTGCGCTCGGTGACGGTCACGACGAGGGTGTGCGGCGGCGCCTCCTCGGTGACGTAGCTCTCGACGAGCGGGAACTGCGCGATGTCGCGCTTGACCTCGTCGAAGTCGAGTCGGGCGAGCGGCGTGCCGATCTGACCGGACAGCGCCCGTCGGAGCGCGACGTCGTCCACCCGGTTCGTGCCCTTGACCTCGATCGTCTGCAGGGCCATGAGCGGCGAGTACACCGCGACGAGGATCGAAGCGCCGAGCACCACGACGATCCCGGCCGCCGTGATCCACGCGGCACGGCGGTGGCGGCTGCGCCGGGTGAAGCGGCGGACCTCGGCGCGTTCGAGGAGACGGCGGCGGCGCCTGGCGATGCGGGCCTCTCGAGCGGTCTCGGCGGCGCGGACCTTCGTCCCGATCGGGGTCTCCAGGACGTCGGTGACCCGGCCATCGTCGTGGACGGAGCCGCCGGACGTCGCATCGTCCGGACGGGGGCGCGGTCCGCCGCGGTCGTCGGAGGGGTGGTCCTCGTCCGGTGCGTACTCGCGGAGTCGCCCGGCGACGGACGACAGCCCGGCGCCCAGGCGGCGGCCGGCGGCACCGGCGAGGGCGGAGGCGCGGTCACGCGAGGACGGCGCTGCCTCGTCCTCCGGCCCGGCCGCCTCGGGTCCCGCAGCCGGCGGGGCGGGGTCGACCCGTGCCTCCAGGCCGTCCTCGGGTGTCGGCGCGACCGGTCGACGCGGGAGCCGGGGGGCACGACGCTGCCGGGGCGCCGGGGCGCCCTCGTCCGGAGCGGTCGGCTCCGGACGCTCGTCGAACCCCTCGGGACGCTTCACCGGGACTGCGCTCCGTCGTGCAGCGCCGTGAGCACCTGCGGGATGATCCGGTACACGTCACCGCAGCTGAGCGTCATGATGATGTCGCCGTCCTGCGCGACCGCGGCCGCGCGGGCCGAGGCCTCGTCCCAGTCGGGCAGGAAGTCGACGCGGGACTGGTCCGCGAAGCGCTCCTGCACGAGCGCGCCCGTGACGCCGGGCTCGGGGTCCTCGCGCGCACCGTAGACGTCGAGCACGACGGTGTGGTCCGCGAGCTCCTCGTAGACCTTCGCGAAGTCGCCGGCCATGAGCCGTGTGCGCGAGTACAGGTGCGGCTGGTGGATCGCGATGATCCGGCCGTCCCCGACGACGTTGCGCGCTGCCCGGAGCGCCGCCGCCACCTCGGTCGGGTGGTGCGCGTAGTCGTCGTACACCGACACCCCGCGCTCGACGCCGTGGAGCTCGAAGCGTCGCTGGGTGCCGCCGAAGGCCTCGATCCCACGGATCGCGTCGGCGGGCGCGACGCCGAGGCCGGTGAGGACCGCGAAGGCCCCGACCGCGTTCACGGCGTTGTGCCGCCCGGGCACCCGCAGGGTCAGGTGGTGCGACTCACCGCCGGCGCGGAAGTCGACCTCGACCCCGGCCGACTCGGTGATGCGCTCGATGCGGACGTCGGCGTCGTCCGCCTCGCCGAACGTGACGATCTCCGGCGCGTCGGGTCGGGCACGGACTCCCGCGGTGACGCGCTTGGCCTCGCCGTCGTCGCTCGAGATGACCAGGCGCTCGGAGGCCTTCGCGGCGAAGTCGACGAACGCCTCGGTGAACGCCTCGACGCTGCCGTAGTGGTCGAGGTGGTCGGCGTCGACGTTCGTGACGAGCGCCACGGCCACGTCGTAGAGCAGGAAGGAGCCGTCGGACTCGTCGGCCTCGACGACGAAGAGGTCGCTCGAACCCGGGGCCGAGCTCGTGCCGAGGGACTGGATGACGCCGCCGTTCACGAAGCTCGGGTCGAGGCCGAGCTCGACGAGGGCGGTGACGATCATGCCCGTCGAGGTGGTCTTGCCGTGGGCACCGGCGACCGCGACGAGGCGCTGCCCGGCGATGAGCGCCGCGAGGGCCTGGGACCGGTGCAGCACCGGGATGCCGCGGCGCTGGGCCTCGAGCAGCTCGGGGTTGTCCGGCCACAACGCGCTCGTGACGACGATCGTGTCCGCCTCGGCGACGTTCGCGGCGTCGTGACCGATGTGCACGTCGGCGCCGAGCTCTCGCATCGTCTGCGTGGTCGCGGTCTCGCGGGCGTCGCTCCCGCTGACGCGGTGGCCGGCGGCGAGGAACATCCGGGCGATGCCGCTCATCCCGGAACCACCGATGCCGACGAAGTGCACGGCACCGAGGTCGTCCGGGATCGGCTGGGTCAGGTCCGGCTTGATGGTCATGGTTCCTCCGTGGTGCTGCCGGTGGTCGGCCGGCCGTCGGCGTCGCGTGCTGTGTCGCCGGTCTCGGCGCGCGGTGCGTTCCGTGCTGCGTCGCCGGACGTGTCGCTCTGTCCGGCGCGGGTTGCGTCGCCGGTCGTCTCGCTCTGCCCGGCGCGGGTTGCGCTCCGTGCGGCGTCGAGCACGAGGTCGGTCATCCGGTCGGCGCCGTCGCGGTGTCCGACGCTGCCCGCGCGGACCGCCATGCTCGCGACGCGGGCGCGGTCCTGCAGGAGCGTCAGGAGCTGGAACGTCACCCAGTCCTGGTCGAATTCCCCGTCGGCCACGAGGACCGCTCCCCCGGCGTCGACGACGTCCTTCGCGTTGTGCCGCTGTTCGCCGTTGCCGACCGGGTACGGCACGAGGACGCTCGGCAGCCCGACGGCGGTGAGCTCGCAGACCATGCCGGCGCCGGACCGCGAGACCACGAAGTCGCTCGCGGCGTACGCGAGGTCCATGCGGTCGCAGTAGGGCAGCACGTGGTAGCCGTCGAGGTCGCTCGGCCCGATGTCCGACTTCGCACCGACGACGTGCAGCACCTGCCACCCGGCGCCGACGATCGCGGCTGCGCTGCGGTTCACCGTGCGGTTGATGCTCCGGGCTCCCGAGGACCCACCGGTCACCAGCAGGACGGGGCGGTCGGCGTCGAGGCCGAACTCCGCGAGCCCCTCGGCCCGGCTCGCACGGCGGTCCAGGGACTCGACCTCGCGACGGAGCGGCATGCCGACGACGCGGCCGTGCCGGAGTCGGGTGTTCGAGAACGTGACGCCGACGTGCTCGGTGAGGAACGCGGCGAGGCGGTTCGCGAGGCCGGGCTTGGCGTTCTGCTCGTGCACGACGATCGGCGTGCCGGTGCGACGGGCCGCGATGTAGGCGGGAGCGGCCGCGTAGCCGCCGACCCCGAGGACGACGTCGACGCCGCGGTCGCGGATGATCTGCTCGGTGCGTTGCACCGCGCGCCGGAAGGCGCCGGGGAAGCGCAGCGCTGCGGCGTTCGGCTTCCTCGGGAAGGGCAGGCGCGGGATCGTCAGCAGTTCGTAGCCGCGCATCGGGACGAGCCGGGACTCGAGGCCCTCGGCGGTCCCGAGGACGAGCACCTCGGCGTCGGGGTCGCGCTCGGTCAGCCGGTCGGCGACCGCGAGCAGGGGGTTCACGTGGCCGGCGGTCCCGCCGCCGGCGAAGAGGTAGCGGCTCACCGCTGGGCTCCGTTCGTGCGCGGACTGCGCGGGGTGGTGCCGGCGCGGGCGCCGGTGCTGGCGCCCGAGCCGCGCAGGGCGGTCCGGTGGTCGATGCCCGGGTCGTCGGAGCGCTTGCCGGGCAGGTCCCGCGCGAACGACAGCACCACACCGATGCCGACGAGGGTCATGATGAGCGCCGAGCCACCCGCGGAGATGAGCGGCAACGGCACCCCGAGCACCGGCAGGAGCCCGAGGACCACCGCGATGTTGACGAGCGCCTGCCCGATGATCCACGCGAGGATGCCGCCGGTGACGGTCTTGACGAACGGGTCGCGGCTCTGCCGGATGACCTTGATCATGCTGACCGCGAGGACCACGAAGAGCGCGAGGACGACGACGGCGCCGATGAGCCCGAGTTCCTCGCCGATGATCGCGAAGATGTAGTCGTTGTCGGCCTCGGGCAGCCAGGACCACTTCGCCTTGGAGTTGCCGAGTCCGACACCGAAGACGCCGCCGGACGCCAGCGCCCACATGCCGTGCACGGGCTGCCAGCAGAGGTCCTGGAACTGGTTCGAGTCGGTGCAGCCGGAGAGCCAGGCGTTGATGCGGTACGACCGCGACGCCGACGTCATCGTGATGAACGGCAGCACGACGGCGATCGTGCCGACGACCACGAGCAGGTGCTTCGCC
This sequence comes from Curtobacterium sp. 458, assembly GCF_030406605.1. Lineage (NCBI taxonomy): Bacteria > Bacillati > Actinomycetota > Actinomycetes > Micrococcales > Microbacteriaceae > Curtobacterium > Curtobacterium sp. 458. The sequence goes on from NZ_CP129104.1 coordinate 3,286,545, forward strand.
CGCGCGCCACCGACGTAGAGGGCGCCGAGGACGAGGATGAGCATGATCATCGCCGTGCCCTGGTCGCCGCCGAGGAGCACGAGGCCGAGCGGCAGCACGATGGCGATGCCGATCGGGACGAACAGCTCCTTCCAGTTGTCGAGCTTGTCCCGCTTGACGTACATGATCGCGCCGACCGCGAGGGCGAGTCCGAGCTTCACGGCCTCGGAGGGCTGCGCGCTGAACGAGCCGATCGAGATCCAGTTCCGGTTGCCCTGGATCTCCACGCCGAGCGGTGTGTAGACGAGCAGCTGCAGCACGAGCGCCGCGCCCAGGATCCCCATCGCCCACTTCCGCCAGGCGCGGGCGGGCACCCGGCTGGCGATGAGCATGAGCGGCACGCCGAGCACCGCGTAGAGCCCCTGCCGGGACGCTGCGCCGAAGAAGTCGTGCGTGGCGGCGTACTGCTCGACGCTGGAGGACGAGAGCACCATGACGACGCCGAAGACGACGAGGAAGAGCGTGACGCCGAGGATCGTGTAGAACGTGGCCGACTCGGCGACGAACACGTTCTTCACCGCGACGACGGCGCCTGTCGGGCGGCGCCGCGACGATCCCGCGCCGGTCGCGCTCGACGTGCCGGTCGCGCCCGTGCCGCGCGCGCTCGACGTGCCGGTCGCACTCGTGCCGCGCGCGCCCGCTGCGCCGCTAGGGCCGTTCGCCGGAAGGTCCGCCATCGCCGTTTCCTCCCAGGTGCTCGTGGACCGCCGCCGCGAACCGACGCCCCCGGTCGGAGTACGAGTCGAACTGGTCGAACGACGCCGCCGCCGGGGCGAGGAGGACCGTGTCGCCCGGCCTCGCGACCGATGCGGCATGCCGGACCGCCTCGGGCATGACCTGATCAGTGTCCGATGCCTCGACCTGCAGGACCGGGACCGACGGCGCGTGTCGCGCGAATGCCTCGAGCACCGGCGCACGGTCGGTGCCGATGACGACGACGCCGCGGACACCGGGGCCGAACCGCTGCACGAGCCCGTCGACGTCGACGCCCTTGAAGAGCCCCCCGACGATCCACACGACGGTGTCGAACGACGCCAGGGACGCGGTCGCCGCGTGCGGGTTCGTCGCCTTCGAGTCGTCGACCCAGGTGATGCCGTCCGCAGAGGCGACGAGTTCGGTCCGGTGGTGGTCGGCGCGGAAGCCCCGGACGGCCTGCTGGATCGCGGCGGGCTGCACGGTGGCGGCTCGGGCGAGCGCGGCGGCGGCGAGGACGTTCATCGTCATGTGCGGGCTCGCGAGCCCGGCCTCCTCGAGGTCCGCGAGGGTCGCGAGCTCGAGGGCGCTCGACCGGCGGTCCTCCCCGAACGCGCGGTCGCAGAGGACGTCCTCGACGATCCCGACGTCACCGGGTGCGGGGACCCCGGGGGTGAACCCGACGGCGCGGCAGCCCTCCACCACGTCGGCGCCCTCGACCATGGTCCGGGTGACCTCGTCGGTCGTGTTGTAGACGCACGCCATCACGGTGCGCTCGTAGACCTTCGCCTTCGCCGCGCGGTAGGCCTCGGCCGAGCCGTGCCACTCGAGGTGGTCGTCGGCGATGTTCAGGCAGGCGCTCGCGAGCGGCACGACCGCGCCGTCGCCGGCGTCGGCCATGTAGTGCAGCTGGTGGCTCGACAGCTCGACCACGAGGACGTCGAAGCCGTCCGGGTCGCGGACGACGTCGAGCACCGGCACACCGATGTTGCCGCAGGACACGGCACGGAGCCCGGCGGCCTCGAACATCGCGGTGGTCAGCTGGGTGGTGGTGGTCTTGCCGTTCGTGCCGGTGATGGTCACCCACGGGGCGGCGACCGGGCCGCGGACGACCTTGTCGCGCACCCGCCAGGCGAGCTCGATGTCGCCCCACACTGTGCTGTGCTCGACGGCCCACCGGACCGAGGCGTTGTGCGGCGGCAGACCGGGCGAGACCACGACGACGTCGGGCGCCTGCTCGACGAGCGCGTCCGGGACGGCGTCGAGCGGGGTGCGCTCGAACCGTGCCCCGATCACGTCGAGCAGCTCGATCGTGTCCGCGGGGCCGTCCGGTGCGTACACCGTGACCTCGCTGGCGAGCTCGACGAGGGTGTCCGCGACCGAGAAGCCCGTCGACCCGAGGCCGAGCACGGCGACCCGGAGCCCCTTCCAGCCCTCCGCGTACCAGCTGTCGAGACCGCTGAGCCGGTCGGGGGTCGTGGCGTCAGCCGACACGGGTGATCCACTCCAGGTAGAAGAGGCCGACGCCGCCGACGACGCACAGCCCGGCGATGATCCAGAAGCGCACGACGACCGTCACCTCGGCCCAACCCTTGAGCTCGAAGTGGTGGTGCAGCGGACTCATCCGGAAGATGCGCTTGCCGTGCGTGATCTTGAAGTACGCCCGCTGCAGGATGACCGAACCGGTGACGATGAAGAACAGACCGCCGATGAGGACGAGCAGCAGCTCGGTGCGGCTGAGGACCGCGAGGCCGGCGAGGGCACCGCCGAGGCCGAGCGAGCCGGTGTCGCCGAGGAAGATCTGTGCCGGGGACGTGTTGTACCAGAGGAACCCGATCAGCCCGCCGACGACGGCCGCGGCGACCACCGCAAGGTCGAGCGGGTTCGACACCGTGTAGCAGGCGTGGGCGGTGGTCTCGTCGAGGCGCGGGCTGCCGCACTGCTGGTTCGACTGCCAGAACCCGATGATGACGTAGGAGCCGATCGCGAGGATGCTCGACCCGGTCGCGAGCCCGTCGAGGCCGTCCGCGACGTTGACGCCGTTCGACGTCGACACCGTGAGCAGCACGATCCACGCCAGGAACAGGATCGTCCCGATGACCGTCCCGAGCGCCATGAGGTCGAGCCACGGGATGTCCCGGATCGCGGAGATCATCGTCGACGCGGGGGGCTTGCCGTTGCCGGAGGGCACCACGAGGGCGACGGTGGCGAAGATGACGCCGACGATCACCTGGCCGAGCACCTTGGCCCAGCCGCCGAGGCCGAGGCTCCGCTGGCGCCGGACCTTGAGGAAGTCGTCTACGAAGCCGACGAACCCGAGGCCGACCATGAGGAACAGCACGAGCAGGCCGGAGAGCGTCACCGAGTCGCGGCCGACGAGGTGTCCGACGAAGTAGCCGATCACCGAGCCGATGATGAGGACGATGCCGCCCATCGTGGCCGTGCCGCGCTTGGTGTGGTGCGACTGGGGTCCGTCGTCGCGGATGAACTGCCCCCACCCGAGACGGTGGAACAGCTTGATGAAGAGCGGCGTGAGCAGCAGCGTGAACACCAGCGACACGGCGCCGGCGACCAGGAGCGCGATCATTCGGTGACTCCTCCGAGTCGGTCTCCGAGGAAGCGCAGTCCGGCGGAGTTCGAGGACTTGACGAGGACCACGTCGCCGGGGCGGAGCATGGTCTCGAGGGTGCGGACGGCCTCGTCGACGTCCTCGGTGAACACTGACTCGCCGTCCCACGATCCCTCGAGGGTGGCGGCCTGGTGGATCGGCATCGCGCCGCGGCCGACGACCACGAGCTGCCCGATGCCGAGCCGGACCACGAGCCGGCCGAGCCGGTCGTGCTCCTCGGTCGCGAACTCGCCGAGCTCGCTCATCTCGCCGAGCACGGCGACCGCGCGCTCCCCCGGCCGCACGATCTGCGCCAGGGTCCGCAGCGCCGCTGCGGTCGAGTCCGGGGACGCGTTGTACGCGTCGTTGATGACGGTCACGCCCTCCGGGCCTCCCGGGAGGATCTCCATGCGCCAGCGCTCGGCTCGCGTCATCGACGCGAGCGCCTCGGCGCCGGTGGCGAGGGGGACGCCCCACAGGTTCGCCACCGTGAGCGCCGCGCTGGCGTTCATCGCGTGGTGTTCCCCGATGATGGCGAGGCGGACGTCGGCGGTCTCGGCGGGGCGATCCGTGCCTCTCCCCACCGGCACGGCCGTCTCGCCGCTGGCGCGTCGATCCGGAACCGGCGGCGTGGGCCCAGGCTGGTCACCCGTCGGCCCGGTCAGCGTGAACCGCGTGCCGGTCCGGTCCGTCTCGATGCCGCCGATGCGGTAGTCGGCGTCGGCCGACGTGCCGAACCCGACGACGCGAGCGCGCGTCAGGTCGCGCATCGCGGCGACGCGGTCGTCGTCGACGTTGAGGAGCGCCGTGGCGGTCTCCGGGAGGTCGGTGACCATCTCGGACTTGGCCTTCTGGGTGGCCTCGATCCCGCCGAACTCGCCGGCGTGCGCGAGGCCCACCTTGAGGACGACGCCGACGTCGGGCTCCGCGATCGAGACGAGCTTGGCGATGTGGCCCTTGCCGCTCGCGCCCATCTCGACCACGAGGAAGCGGGTGTCGTGCGTGATCCGGAGCATCGAGATCGGTGCGCCGACGTGGTTGTTGAACGAGCCCTTCGGCGCGATCGTCTCGCCCTGCGTCGACAGGATGGTGGCGAGCATGTTCTTCGTGCTCGTCTTCCCGTTCGAGCCCGTGATGCCGACGACGCGCAGCGGCGCGGGACGGCCGTCGGCGTCGACGCGGTCGGCACTGGAGGCGCGCACGCGGGCGACGACCTCGTGGGCGAGGGCGGCCAGGGCGGCGTACCCGTCGGCCACGACGATCTGCGGCGCGGCGGTCTCGACGCGCTCGGGCGTGATGACCAGGGCGGCGCCGGCCTCGGTCGCGGCCGGGACGAAGCGGCGGCCGTCGGTGACCTCGCCGGGGAGGGCGAAGAAGACGCTGCCGGGGGTCACGAGCCGGGAGTCCGTCTCGACGGAGCCGTCGACGACCAGGTCCGCCTGGGCGCCACCGATCAGCTCGCCGTCGACCGCGGCGGCGATCTCGGCGAGGGTCATGGGGATCATCGGGTCTCCTCCACCGGGCCGCTGTTCGGTTCCCAGCCAGCCTCGCGCAGGGCCTGACGGGCCTCGTCGCGAGCCGAGTAGGGCGTGCGGACACCCTGGATGTCGCGGTAGTCCTGGTGGCCGGGGCCGGCCCAGAGGATCGAGTCGCCCTCGCCGAGCAGACCCACGGCCTTCCGGATCGCGGCCTCGGGCGGGCTGACCTCGTAGAGCTCGTGGTCCGGGTACGCCTCGCGTGCGGCGTCGACCAGGGTCTTCCGGATCGACGCGGCGTCCTCGAAGCGCGGGTGGTGGTCGGTGATCACGAGCACGTCACTGCCGGCGGCGGCGACCCGCGCCATGTCCGCACGCTTCGTGGTGTCGCGGTCGCCGTCGGCGCCGAACAGCATGAGGACCCGACCGGGCGTGAACTGGCGGACGGCCGCGAGGGTGTTCTCGAACGCGTCGGGGCTGTGGCCGAAGTCCACGTAGACGCTCGGGCCGTGTTCACCGGAGACGCGCTCGGTGCGTCCGGGGAGGTAGCACTCGATGGCGCTCGTCCGCTCGCCGCGTCCCTCACGCTCGTCCTCGTCGGGGTAGCGGCGGTGGCCGGTCTCGAGCGCCTGCGCGATCGCACCGAGCTCGAACCCGCCCTCGACCAGCATCACGATCGCGAGCGCGGCGTTCGCGGCCATGTGCCAGCCGATGAGCGGCACGCGGGTGGTCAGCTCGCGGCCCTCGGGCCCGGTCAGCCGGAACTCGGTGTACGCCGCGTGCGCCTCGAGGATGTCGACGTGCCACTCGGCCTCGACCTCGGGGTGCACCGTGATGGTCGTCACCGGGATGCGGGAGTCCTGCACCACGCGGTGACCCCAGTCGGTGTCGAGCGAGACGACCCCGCGGCGGGCGTGCTCGGGCTGGAAGAGCGGCAGCTTGGCCTGGTAGTACTCCTCCATGTCGGCGTAGTCGTCGAGGTGGTCGTGCGAGAGGTTCGTGAACCCGGCGACGTCGAACACGATCCCGTCGACACGGTGGCGGCTGAGGGCCTGCGCGCTCACCTCGACGGCCACGGCGCGGACCTCGGCCTCGCGCATGCGGGCGAGGAGCGCGTGCATCTCGCTCGCCTCGGGTGTGGTCAGACGGCTCGTCACGCTGAGGGCGCCGATGTGCCGTTCGGCGGTGGAGCTCAGGCCGGCGACGAGGCCGAGTTGCTTGAGGATGCCCTCGAGGATGTACGAGGTGCTGGTCTTGCCGTTCGTCCCGGTCGTCGCGAAGAGCTGCGGGAGGTCGGTCGCCTCGTCCGGGTGGGTCCGGTAGACCCACGCCGAGACGTCGCCGAGCGCCGCACGGGGGTCGTCGACCACGAGCACGGGCAGGCCGGACGGTTCCGCGAGCGCCATGCCGTCGGCGTCGGTGAGGACCGCGACCGCACCGCGCTCGGCGGCCTCGGTCGCGAACTGGGCGCCGTGGCGGTTCGCGCCGTGCACACCGACGAACAGGTCACCGGGCTGCACCTCGGCAGCGCTCAGGGTGACACCCGTGGTCTCGACGCCGTCGAGCGAGCCGACGACGCGCAGCCCGAAGCCGTTCGCCAGTTCGGCGACCGATCGGGGGGTGGGGTGTTCGGGCCGGAGGACCGGGGGGATCCGTGCGGACAAGTGCTCCTTCTTCCTCACCACGTGGACGGGTACAGCTTCGCCTCGGACGCGGAGGGGGTTACTCGGTACTTCTCGAGCACCTGGGACATGAGGGTTCGGAACGCCGGAGCCGCACCGGACGAGAACTTGCTCGTCTGCGGCTTCGTGAACGTCACCGTGACAACATACTGGGGGTCTTCCGCAGGTGCCATTCCGGCCACGGAGATGATGCGCTGGCCGCCGTAGCCCTTCGAGCCCTCGGCCACCTCGGCGGTACCGGTCTTCGCGGCGACGTTGTAGCCCGAGATCGGCTGCATGCCCACGAGCGTGCCGCCCTTGACGACGCTCTGCAGCATCTTGACCGTCTGCTGGGCCGCGCTGGCCGAGACGACCCGCTCCGGCTGCACGTCGGGCGCGTCGATCGTCTTGCCGTCCGCGGTCTCGCAGCCCTTGACGAAGTGCAGCGGGATCCGGACACCCTGGTTCGCGAGCGTCTGGTAGATGCTCGCCACCTGGAGGGCCGTCGTCGAGATGCCCTGCCCGAACATCGAGTTGATGTTCGTCTGGGAGTCCCAGTCGGGGGTCGAGCCGTACTGCATCCCCGGCTGGCCCGGGTAGTCGATCGCGGACTCGGGCTCGAACAGGCCGAACTTCTTCATGTAGTCGTAGCGCTGCTGCTTCGTCAGGCGCTCACCGAGCTCGGTGATGCCGACGTTCGACGAGTCCTGCAGGATCCCCGTGAGCGTGAGCTGCTCGGTCGGGTGGAACTCGGCGTCGTGGATGGTCCCACCCCACGGGAACGTCCGCGAGTACGGGACGGTGGTGCCGTCGGTCGGGCTCGACTTGCCCTCGTTGATCAGGGCGGCGGCGATGGCGGCCTTGATCGTCGACCCGGGCTCGTAGGTGTCGGTGATCGCCCTGGACCCGTAGGCGCCCTTGTCGGTCGTCGCGTCCACGTCGTTGGGGTCGACCGTCGGCCAGTCGGCCACCGCGAGGACCTCGCCGGTCTTCGCGTTGGTGACCGTGGCGGTCGCGGACTGCGCCTGCAGCTGCTTGCCCGCGGACGCGATCGTCTGGTTCGCCATGTACTGCAGGTCGCTGTCGATCGTCGTCTCGAGCGTCCCGCCGTCCTTGGCCTGCTTCGTCGTCACGGTCGAACCGGGGAGCTGCACGCCGTCCGCGCCGCGCTCGTACGTCTGCGAGCCGTTCACCCCGGCGAGGCACTTGTCGTACGCGTACTCGAGGCCGGCCTGGGCGCCGTCGGTGCCCAGGAAGCCGGTGATGTTGCCGGTGGTGGCGCCGGTCGGGTACACCCTGGCGGCCTGCGGTGCGGCGTAGACCCACGGGATCTGCAGGGCGATGACGGCTTCGTAGTGCTTCACGTCGAGGCCCTTGACCAGGTACGCGAAGTCCGACTTCGGGTCGGCCGCGATGTTCTCGCGCATGGTCTTCAGGTCGCCGCCGGAGGCCTTGACGAGGGCGTCCAGGGCCGTGTCGACACTGACCTCCTTCACCCGCGTGCCACCGAGCTTGCCCGTGAACTTCGAGACCAGGCGGGGCGCCGTCGTGATGTTGTACCGGGTGACGCTGTCGGCGAGTTCGACGCCGTTGCGGTCGACGATCGAGCCGCGGTCCCCGTACACCGTGACCGGGATGCTCCGCTTCGCTTCGGACGCCTTGTCGAGGTCGGCAGCCTGGACCACCTGGATGTCGACGAGCCGGACGACGAACACCGCCACGAGGGCGATCACGGCGATCATCACCACGCTGTAGCGCAGTCGTCGGTTGCGGATCGTCTTGGTCACGCGGCGCGGTCCTTCCCGGTGGTGGCGGTCCCGGTGGTGCCGGTCCCAGTGATGGCGGTGCCGGTGGTGGCGGCCACCAGCGCCACGGTCACCGGGTGGTGGGTGCCTGGAGCTGGTTCGGGTCGGACTCTACGGACGACTTCGACGTTGCCCCGTCCGACGCGCTGGCGCCGCCGGTCTTCTCAGCGTCGGTCGTGCTCGTCGCGTCGGTCTTGCTCGTCGCGTCGGTCTTGCTCGTCGCGTCGCCCTCCTCCGCTGCGGCCTTCTCGGTCCCCTTGCCCTTGGTGACGAGCGGCACGTCCTGCAGGAGCGAGTTCGGCACGAGGTTCTCCGTCGCCGCGGTCGCCTCGTCCGCCTTCGCCGGCGTCGGCGTGCCGTACACCCGCCCGGTCTTCGGGTCGAGGTACACCGGCGTCGAGTTCGCGATCATCCCGAGGCCCTGCGCGTTCCGGGCGAGGTTCTGCGGCGAGTCGAGCACGCGCAGTTCCTCGGAGAGCGACTGCTGCGTCCGCGTGAGCTTGGTCTGCTCGGCGTCGAGCGAGTTCAGCGTGTAGGCCCCCTGGCTGAGCACCATGCTGATCCCGAGCTGCGCCAGGAGCAGGATGCCGAGCGCCGACACCGCCACGATGGCGTACGCGATCCGCGGCCGGGCACGACGCTGCGCCTTGCTCGGCGCGACCTCGACGAGCTCGGGCCGGTCACGCTGGTCCTGGCGGGACGGTCGGGGCGCGCGGGACGGGACGACGGGGTCGACGAGTGCGAGGTTCGTGCTCATGTCACTTCCGGATCCGTTCGGCCGCGCGCAGGCGCACGGGGATGGCTCGGGGGTTGGCGGCGCGTTCGGCCTCGTCGGCCAGTTCGGCGCCCTTGACGACCAGCTGGAAGGTGGGACGGTGCTCGGGCAGCTCGACGGGGAGGCCCGCGGGGGCGCTCGAGGTCGTGCGAGCCACGAGTTCGCGCTTCACCATGCGGTCCTCGAGGGACTGGTACGACTCGACGACGATCCGGCCGCCCACCGCGATCGCGTCGAGCGCTGCCGGGATCGCCCGCTCGAGCACGCTGAGCTCGGCGTTCACCTCGATGCGCAGCGCCTGGAACACGCGCTTCGCGGGGTGGCCCTGGCGCTGGACGGCCACCGGCGTGGCGTCGTGGAGGACCTGCACGAGGTCGCCCGACATCTCGAACGGCTTCGTCGCACGACGCTCGACGATGGCCCGGGCGTACCGGCCGGCGAGCTTCTCCTCGCCGTAGCGCTGGAAGATCCGACGGAGTTCACCCTCGTCGTACGTCGCGAGGACGTCGGCCGCGGTCTGCCCCTCGGTGCGGTCCATCCGCATGTCGAGCGGGGCGTCCTGGCTGTAGGCGAAGCCACGCTCGGCACGGTCGAGTTGCAGCGAGCTGACACCGAGGTCGAACAGCACACCGTCGACCTCGTCGAAGCCCTCGCCCGCGATCGCGTCGGCGATGCCGTCGTACACGGTGTGCACGAGCCGGACGCGGTCACCGAACCGTGCGAGCCGCTCCCCCGCGATCCCGAGGGCGTCGGTGTCCCGGTCGAGACCGATCAGCGTCAGCTCGGGGAATCGCTCGAGCAGTCCCTCGGAGTGGCCGCCCATGCCGAGCGTCGCGTCGACCACGACCTTGCCGGGTCCCTCGAGGGTCGGTGTGAACAGCTCGACGATGCGCTCGAGCATCACCGGCGTGTGCGGGAAGCGTTCCCTCTGGTCTTCGGCCATGTCAGCCCCTGTGTCCTTCCGGGCCGCGGGTCCGGATCCCCATCCATGCGACCTGACGTCGGGGAAGTGACGTCAGGGCACCACGGCTGGGAGTCCCGATCCGCGGATCAGAAGATCCCCGGGATCACCTCCTCGTCGTTGTCGGCGAAGCCCTCTTCGACCTCGGCGTAGTAGGCCTCCCACGCGGTGGTCGACCAGATCTCGGCACGGTCACCGGAGCCGATGACCGTCAGGTCCCGCTCGAGCCCCGCGTAGTCGCGGAGGTTCTGCGGGATCGTGACGCGGTTCTGCTTGTCGGGCTGCTCGGCGCTCGCTCCGGAGAGGAACAGACGCATGTAGTCCCGGGTGCGCTTCGACGTCATCGGAGCGGTGCGGATGCGCTCGTGGAGTTCCTCGAACGTGTCCGCGCTGAAGACGACGACGCAGCGCTCCTGCCCGCGGGTCATCACGAGCCCCCCGGACAGCTCGTCCCGGAACTTGGCGGGGAGGATCACGCGACCCTTCTCGTCGAGCTTCGGGGCGTAGGTACCGAGCAGCACGTCGGGCCTCCCCTCCGCTCCACCGGACCGTTGCTGGCCCCACTTTACTCCACTCCCCTCCCCGTGCCCAGGTTTCCGCTCCCGAAAACACCCCTGTGCCCCCTTCTGGGGCGGCTTCCATCGAGATACTCAGCCGCTCAAACGCGCAGTACCCCCGGAAATCCGGGGGTGTGGAGGGCAGTGGAGGGTGTGGAGGAAAGTGGAGGACTTTCACGGCCCCGGCACGGCCTGGAGGCGCGCCGCACCCCCGCCACGCCGCTCACCTCCGCCGTGCGCTCACCCCGGTGCCCCGCGCCCGTCGGTCGGGCGCGCGCCCGCCCGGCGCGCCCGCCCGGCGTCGGTCGCACAACGTGCCGCTCACCTTCGGCGCGGCCGACACTTCTTGCGACCACGTCGACCCGCACGTGGCACGTCGTGCGACCAAACCCAGTTCACCGCCCCGCACGTCTCGCGATCAGGCGAGCCGAATGCGCGCCGCGCGACGCTCCGTACTTCCGGACGACGCCGAGCACTTGGTCGCACAACGCGCCGCTCACCTGCGCCGCGGCCGACACTTCGTGCGACCACGGCAACCCGCACGCGGCACGTCTTGCGACCAACCCTCGACCGTCGCTCGGCCCAGCCACCCCGCCGCTCCCGCGCGCTCCGCGCTTCGGCGCCACGCGCCCCGGACACACGGAACGGGGCCGGTCCCGAAGGACCGACCCCGTTGCGACGTGTGGAGGAGGTGGAGCTACTGCCCCTGCTCGTTGCGCTTGTCCCAGCGCTCGTTCATGCGGTCCATGAAGGACCCGCCCGACGACGACCGCTTCGACCCCGACGAGCCGCCGGACCTCGGCGTCCGGCCCGGCTTCGCCTTGGGGGCCCGCATGCCCGGGCGCAGCGCGAACAACACACCGGCGAGCATGATCACGAACCCGAGGATCCCGACGAGCGGCTGGCGGAGGACCAGTCCGACGATGACGACGGCGACGCCCGCGAGTGCACCGAGCACCCCGAGCGCGATCGACGTGTAGGTCGGACGACCCTGGCGGCGCGTGACGCGCGCGACGAAGTCGGAGTCGTTCTGATAGAGGCTGCGCTCCATCTCTTCGAGGAGGCGCTGCTCTTGCTCCGAGAGTGGCATCTGTGTTCCCTCTGTTCCTGGGATCGACGCAAGGTCTTGGTCGGCCGATTCTACGTCCCGACCACTCCACTAGGGTAGGGAGTGTGGCTGAGAGTACGCGATTAGTGGACCTCGTTTCCGCTCGGATCGAACGGGCCCTGGACGAGCAGCGTGAACGGCTCCTCGCGATCAGCCCCGACCTCGCTCCGTTCGACGAGTACGCGCGGGACCTCCTGTCCGGCGGCAAGCGCTTCCGGGCCCTGTTCTGCTACTGGGGCTGGCAGTCCGTGGCCGGGCGCTCCGGGTCGTTCGACCCCCTCGCCGAGGGCTCCCGCCAGACCACGGCCGAGGCGGTCGTCACCGTTGCCGCAGCGCTCGAGGTGTTCCACGCCGCGGCGCTCGTGCACGACGACATCATGGACCGCTCGGACACCCGCCGCGGCCTCCCCGCGGTGCACCGTCGGTTCGAGGCGCTCCACAGCGACTCGGGGTTCACCGGCGACCGTGCGCAGTACGGCACGAACTCGGCGCTGCTGCTCGGGGACCTGCTGCTCTCCCTGAGCGACGCGGTCTTCGACGAGGGCCTCGCGCTCCTCGACCCCGCCCGCGCCCGGATCGTCCGCCGGGAGTTCCACGCGATGCGCCTCGACGTCACGGCGGGGCAGTACCTCGACGTGCACGAGGAGACCGCGTGGCCGGCGATCGACGAGGGTGAGCACCTCCTCCGCGCCCAGCGCGTCATCGTCTTCAAGTCGGCGAAGTACTCGGTCGAGGCCCCGCTGGTCATCGGCGCCCTGGTCGCCGGCGCGAGCGAGTCGCAGCTCGAGGGCCTCCGTTCCTTCGGACTGCCCCTCGGCGTGGCGTACCAGCTCCGCGACGACATGCTCGGCGTCTTCGGCGACCCCGAGGTCACCGGGAAGCCCGCCGGCGACGACCTCCGCGAGGGCAAGCGCACCGTCCTCATCGCGAGCGCCCGCAAGACGCTCTCCCCCGGCCCTCGACAGCTGCTGGACGAGCTGCTCGGCGACCCGGACCTCGACGAGGCGCAGGTGCAGATGCTCCGTGCGACCCTCACCGACTCGGGCGCCGTGGCGGCGGTCGAGCGCTCGATCGACCGGCACGTGCAACGCGCCAAGGCCGCGCTCGACGCAGCACCGCTCACGCCGTCGGCGCGTGAGCAGCTCGCGTCGTTGGCCGACACGGTCACGCGCCGCGTCGCGTAGACGGAACCGACGGACGGACTGGAGGCTCGGTGCGGGCCCGCACCGCGCCTCCAGTCCGTCAGCGCGTCGCCGCCAGAGCCGCGGTCGCAGCTAGAGCAGTGACTGCGCGATGCGGCGCACCTCGGCCTTGCGGCCGGCGCGCAGCGCGTTGATCGGCGAGTCGCCGATCGCGTCGTCGACGGCGAGCATCCAGCGCACCGCCTCGTCGTCGGAGAAGCCGTTGTCGGCGAGCACGATCAGCGTGCCGCGGAGCTCGGGGAGCGGCTCGGAGCCGTCGAGGAACTCGCTCGGCACCCGGAGCACACCGTCCACCCGGGCGGGCAGCAGTGTCTTCTGCTCGAAGAGCCGGTGGACCCGGCCGGGGGTCACGCCGAACAGCTCGACGAGGTCGGGGACCGTCAGCCAGCGTTCGGAAAGGGTCGCGTCGTCAGTGGGTGCAGGACTCACACGCCCATGTTGCCAGAGCGACGCGAGGTGTCGTGCACCCCGTTCGTCACACGAGTCACACACGCAACATTCGACTCTCTGGTTGACTTGGGAATCAGCCCATGCCAGCGTTGAGCCACCTGTGAGTGCGCACACGCGCGCGTGACCGGCTCACCGAGGACAGGAGACCACCGTGGACAACGCTGCAGACGAGGCCGCCCGACGCGCGCGATCCGCCCGCTTCGCGACCATGCCGATCGTCCTCGCCGGGACGATCGCCGTGACCGCCGGCCTGACCGGACCGGTCGCGCACCTCGAAGCGCGGCACGACGACGAGGGCGGTGCCAACAAGCGGCACGTGGACCAGGACCGCAACGAGAGCGACGGCCCGGTGTTCACCACCGCCGTCGCGCGTCCGGCCGAGACCACGGTCACGACGGTCGCCGCCGTCTCCAAGGCCCCCACCACCGCTGTGCCCACGAACTACACCGTGCGGCAGGGCGACACCGTGTCCGCGATCGCGGCACGCTACGGCCTCTCCGCGCAGGAGGTGCTCGTGCGCAACGGCCTCGGCTGGAACACGATCATCCACCCCGGGCAGACCCTCCACCTCGCCAGCACCCCCGCGGTGCAGGCCGCTCCGGCACGGACGACGACGACGTCGACCACGGGGAGCTACCACGTGCGCTCGGGTGACACCGTGTCGGGCATCGCCTCCCGGATCGGCGTGTCGACGCAGGCCCTCCTCCGCGCCAACAACCTCTCGCAGCGGAGCGTCATCTACCCCGGGCAGACCCTCCGGGTGCCCTCCGCCTCGGCCCCGAGCACTCCGAGCACCTCGTCGTCGAGTGCCTCCCCGCGGCCCGCATCCACGGCGTCCACCAGCAGCGGACACGTGAAGATCGCCTCCGGCGACACGATCGCGTCCATCGCCGCCGCGCACCACGTGTCGGTGAAGGCGCTCCTCGCCGCGAACGGCCTCAGCTACACGAGCACGATCTACGCGGGCAAGACGCTCGTACTGCCGGGAGCCACCGTGTCGACCGCTGCGGCGACCTCGACCGGGTCCACCGGAGCGTCGGTCTCGAGCACGGTCCTCAGCGCCGAGCAGTGGCGGAACGCGGCCACGATCGTCAGCGTGGGGCGCTCGCTCGGCGTCCCGCAGCGCGGGCTCGTCGTCGCCCTCGCCGCCGCGATGCAGGAGTCGAGCCTCCGGAACCTCTCGCACGGCGACCGCGACTCGGTCGGCCTCTTCCAGCAGCGGCCGAGCCAGGGATGGGGCAGCGCCGCCTCCCTGCAGGACCCCTCGACCGCGGCCAAGCGGTTCTTCGCGGGGAACCCCGGCAAGACCCGCGGGTTGCTCGGCGTCTCGGGTTGGGCGTCGATGAGCGTGACGGACGCCGCGCAGGCCGTGCAGGTGTCGGCGTACCCGAAGGCGTACGCGAAGTGGGCCGGCCCGGCCGAGACCTGGCTCGCCTCGCTCTGAGTGCGGGCACCTCTTCCTGACGATCGCTCATCCGATCGGCCAGTGCGACTCATCCCAGAGGTCGAGATCGGGTAACGGTCGGAGCGTCAGTACGGGCTCGTGCAGCCCGGATTCGTAGAATGCCGCAGATGACCACGAACGCCACGGACCCCATGATCGGTCGGATGATCGACCGACGGTACCGTGTGCGCTCCCGCATCGCCCGCGGCGGCATGGCGACGGTCTACCTCGCCACCGACGTCCGACTCGAGCGGCGCGTCGCGATCAAGATCATGCACGGGCACCTCGCCGACGACCAGGCGTTCCGCGAGCGCTTCATCCAGGAGGCCCGTTCCGCCGCCCGGCTCTCGCACCCGAACCTCGTCGGCGTGTACGACCAGGGTGCCGAGGACGACACCGCCTACATCGTCATGGAGTACATCCCCGGCATCACGCTGCGGGACCTCCTGCAGGAGCACCACGCCCTCACGCCGGAGCAGGCGACCGACATCCTCCGCGCCGTCCTCGCGGGGCTCGCGTCCGCACACCGCGCCGGCATCGTGCACCGCGACCTCAAGCCGGAGAACGTCCTGCTCGCCGACGACGGTCGGATCAAGCTCGGCGACTTCGGCCTCGCGCGCGCCACGACGGCGAACACGGCGACCGGGGCCGCGCTGCTCGGCACGATCGCGTACCTCTCCCCCGAGCTCGTGACCCGTGGCGCCGCCGACTCCCGCAGCGACATCTACGCGCTCGGCATCATGCTCTACGAGATGCTCACCGGTGAGCAGCCGTACAAGGGCGACCAGCCGATGCAGATCGCGTACCAGCACGCGAACGACACCGTGCCCCGCCCGAGCGCGGCGGTCCCCGGCGTCCCGCCGGAGCTCGACGAGCTCGTGGCCTGGGCGACCGCACGGAACCCCGACGACCGGCCGGCCGATGCGCGGGAGATGCTCGACCACATGTCGGGCGGTACCCAGCGCGCGACCGGGCAGTACCGGACCGCCGTGCTCCGCCCCGAGAACGCCACCGCGATCCTCCCGTCCGACGGACCGGCCTCGCACACCCCGGCCTCGTACGGCTCGGCACCGGAGGACGACGCCGACGACACGACCGTCCTCGACCGCGCGGCCTCCGGGGCAGCGGGCGTCGGCACGGGCGCCGCCGCAGCCGGTACCGCACCACGGCAGCGCGGACGGAACCAGCCCGGTCCGCGCCGCACCGGCGGCCAACCCGGCGTGCTCTCCCCCGCGGCGCAGCGGCTCGCCGACAAGTCCGCGAAGCGCCGCAAGCGCGGGTGGATCGTCCTCGCGATCGTCGTGCTGCTCGCGCTCATCGGCGGGACGATCGGCTGGGTGTACGGGCCGGGGCCGCTCGGCAACGTCCGCATCCCGGAGGTCGCCGGCAAGAGCGTGTCGCAGGCCCGCCAACTGATCGAGGCGCAGGGGCTGCGCACCGCGGCGTCGAACGGCCACCGGTTCGACGCGGTCATCGCGAAGGGCGAGGTCTCCACGACGAAGCCGGCCGCGAAGCGCGAGGTCCGGAAGGGCACCGCGATCCAGCTCGTCCTCTCCGACGGGCCGCGCATGATCGCCCTCCCCGCGATCATCGGCCAGCCGGAGTCGACCGTCACCGCCGCGCTCGACGACGACTTCGAGCTGCAGGACACCCGGTACCAGTTCTCCGCGGACGCCGCGAAGGACACCGTCATCGCCGCGACCGGACGCGATGCCTCCGGCGCGGTCGACCTCGGCAAGACGGAGACCTACGCCGAGCGCGGCCCTGTGACGCTGACCGTCTCGCTCGGCCCCGTGCCCGACGTGGTCGGCAAGACCGTGGACGATGCCCGCTCGACACTCAGCGGCGTCGGCCTGGAGCTCGGGTCGCAGGACGCCAAGTACGACGACCAGGTTCCCGAGGGGCAGATCATCTCGGCGTCCGCGACCGACGACCCCGCGGTGCAGGGCACGAAGATCGACGTCGTCGTGTCGAAGGGTCCGGCACCGATCCAGCTGCCGGACGTGCACGACAAGACGATCAACGACGCGACGAGCACCCTCGAGGGCCTCGGGCTCAAGGTCTCCGTCCCGGACTGCACGAACATCCTCTGCGGCTTCTACGACTGGAAGGCCACGCTCCCCGTGACGGGCACGGACCCGCCCGCGGGCACCACCGTGCACCGCGGCGACACGATCACCCTCGCGTACGAGCAGTAGCGCCGAGCGCGGCGCGCGGACGCGCAGGCGCGCGGGCGACCGCCCCGCGAAAGCGACAGAAGCGCGCTGCCGGCCGCCGTCCGCTCCGCGAGAGCGACAGATGTGCGCCACCGCTCCGCGCAGAACTGTCGCTTTCGCGACCACCCGACGCGACCGCACCGCGGAGGCGACAGGAGCGCGCGGCGCGCCGCCGGGTACCCCGCGAAAGCGACAGAACCCCGCGACGGGGTCGCGGGGTTCTGTCGCTTTCGCGGGCAGATGCGCCGCACGCGGCGCGCGCGCAACACGCGCACGCGCGCCGCGCCCGCGCAGCGCGCTCAGCGCGCGGTGTGCGGGTGTGCCCCGAGCTCCTCGGCGACGAGGAACGCCAGCTCGAGCGACTGCATGTGGTTCAGCCGCGGGTCGCAGAGGGACTCGTACCGGGTCGCGAGCGTCGCCTCGTCGATGTGCTCGGAGCCGCCGAGGCACTCCGTCACGTCGTCGCCCGTGAGCTCGACGTGCATGCCGCCCGGGTACGTGCCGACCTGGCGGTGGGCCTCGAAGAACCCGAGCACCTCGTCCACGACGTCGTCGAAGCGGCGCGTCTTGTAGCCGGTCGGGGTGGTGAGGCCGTTGCCGTGCATGGGGTCGGTCACCCAGAGCGGGTTCGCGTCCATGCCCTTGATGGCCGCGAGGAGCTTCGGCAGCTCGTCGCGGATCTTGCCGGCGCCCATGCGCGTGATGAAGGTCAGGCGTCCAGGCTCGCGGTTCGGGTCGAGCTTCTCGACGAGTGCCTTCATGTCGTCGACCGAGGTCGTCGGGCCGAGCTTCACACCGATCGGGTTCCGCACACGGGACAGGAAGTCGACGTGCGCGCCGTCGATGTCACGGGTGCGCTCCCCGATCCAGATGAAGTGGCCGGAGGTGTCGTACGCCTGGCCGGACCGGGAGTCGATGCGGGTCATCGGGCGCTCGTAGTCCATGAGCAGCCCCTCGTGCGAGGCGTAGAACTCGACGTGCTTCAGCGCCTCGAAGTCGGCACCGCAGGCGTCCATGAAGCGGATCGCGCGGTCGATCTCCTTCGCGAGGTGCTCGTACCGGGCGTTCGCCGGGTTCGACGCGAAGCCCTTGTTCCACGAGTGCACCTGGCGCAGGTCGGCGAACCCGCCCTGCGTGAAGGCGCGGACGAGGTTCAGCGTCGACGCAGCCGTGTGGTACCCCTGCACGAGTCGACGGGGGTCGGCCTGCCGGCTCTCCGGCGTGAAGTCGTACCCGTTGACGATGTCACCGCGGTACGCCGGCAGCGTGACGTCCCCGCGGGTCTCGAAGTCGCTCGAGCGCGGCTTCGCGAACTGCCCCGCCATGCGGCCCATCTTGATGACGGGCATCGAGGCACCGTACGTGAGGACGACGGCCATCTGCAGGATCGTCTTGACGCGGTCGCGGATCGAGTCGGCGGTGGCGCCGGCGAAGGTCTCGGCGCAGTCACCGCCCTGGAGCAGGAACGCCTTCCCCTGGGCCGCGGCGGCGAGCCGTTCACGGAGCTTGTCGACCTCGCCGGCGAAGACGAGGGGCGGCAGCGTCGCGATCTCCGCCGAGGCGGCCTCTGCTGCTGCCGCGTCCGGCCACGTGGGCTGCTGCTTGATGGGGAGCGTGCGCCAATGGTCGAGTCCCTCGATGACGTCCGGATCCTGCAGGGCGACGAAGTCGGTCGACTCGAACAAGGGCGTTACCTCGGTGTTCTGGGCTCACGGCCGGTCGGGCGACCGGATGTCCGGTCGCGACCCGCCGTCCGGCCGGGTTGCCGGACCCTGTGAGCCTACCGTCCGGAGGCCCCGCCGCGCTCCTTCATGACCTGCTCCCGCGCGGAGCTCGCACGCTCCTTGACACTCGTCGCGTAGACGTCGACGTACTCCTGCCGGCTCAGCCCGGCGAGCTCGTGCATTACCTCGTCCGTGACGCTGCGGAGGATGAAGCGGTCGGTCTCGAACCCCTGGAAGCGGGAGAAGTCGAGCGGCTTGCCGAACACGACGCCGACGCGCTTGAACTTTGGGAACCGCTGGCCGATCTGCTGGACCTCACGGGTGCCGACCATCGCGACCGGGACCACCGTGACGCGACCCTCGAGGATCATCCGTGCGATGCCCGTGCGACCGCGGTAGAGCTTGCCGTCGGGGCTGCGGGTGCCCTCGGGGTAGATGCCGAGCTGTTCCCCCCGGGCGAGGACCTGCAGCCCCGTCCGGAGCGAGGCCTCGGACGCCTTGCCGCCGGAGCGGTCGATCGGCAGCTGACCGATCGCGTTGAAGAACGTCTTCGTCGCCCAGCCCTTGAGTCCGCGCCCGGTGAAGTAGTCGCTCTTGGCGAGGAACGAGATGCGGCGGTCGAGCACCGCCGGGAGGATCACCGAGTCGATGAACGAGATGTGGTTCGACGCGAAGATGACCGGCCCCTCGGTGGGCACGTGCTCACGGCCGACGACCCACGGTCGGAACAGCGTGAGGATGAGCGGGCCGAGCAGGAAGTTCTTCAGCAGCCAGTAGGTCATCGATGACTCCGAGGGGGTGGGGTGTGGCCGACCCTACGCCGTCCGGGCGTGGATCCGGGCGAGGTCGGCTGCTCCGACGACACCCGCGTCGTTCACGAGCTCCGCGATCACGAAGTCGGGCTCCGGGTGGTAGCCCCGGGCCGGGAGGTTGCTGAGGTATGCCTGCTTGATCGGCTCGAGCAGCCGGTCCCCCGCGCTGGCGACGCCGCCGCCGAACACGAACAGCTGCGGGTCGAGCACGGCCGACAGCGACGCGCAGGCCTCACCGAGGTGCCGCCCGAGCCGCCGGAGGGCCGCGAGGGCACCCGGGTCGTCCGCGAGGATCAGGTCGCCGACGACCTTGCCGTCGAGCTGTCCACCGTTCTGCTCGCGGGCGTCGGCGAGCGCGGACCCGATGCCGCCGGCGTCCGCGACGTCGTTCGCCATGCGCTGGAGTGCACGACCCGAGCCGTACTGCTCGATGCAGCCGCGGGCGCCGCAGCCGCAGGGCAGGCCGTTCGGGACGATCCGGAGGTGACCGATCTCGCCGCCGGTGCCGAAGCCACCGCGGAACAGGCGGTCCTCGGTGACGATCGCGCCGCCCACACCGGTACCGATCGTCAGCATGGTCATGTCCGACACGAGCCGACCGGCCCCGAAGCGGAACTCCGCCCAGCCGGCCGCGTTCGCGTCGTTGTCGACGGTGATGTGCAGGTCGCCGATGCGCTCCTGGAGCTTCTGGCGCAGGGGCTCGTTCCGCCACCGGATGTTCGGCGTGTAGTAGACGATCGACTGCGACGCGTCGATGAAGCCCGGCGCGGCGACCCCCACCGCGCTGACCTCGTGGGAGGCCCGGAGGCGCGTGACCATCGTCACGACGTCGTCGAGCATGGCGTCCGGGTCCGCAGCGTTCGTGGCGACGCGGTCCTCGGCGAGGATCTCGCCGAGCTCCGAGACGACCGCTCCCGCGATCTTGGTGCCCCCGATGTCGATTCCGATGGCGTGCACGGTCCACGAGCCTACCGGTTCGCCGTGTCCACACCGAACGCACGGCCGGCTCCACGGGGTTCTCCGTGCGACGGCCCTTATGCTGGCGGTGTCGCCTCGACGATGAGGCGTACTCGAATCGAACCGGCCGACGAGGGAGTCACCGTGAACGATCAGCGACCCGAGCGCCTCACCAGTGCCGCCGCCGAACAGGACGCCGCCGCGACCGGCACCGAGCCCACCACGCGGTCTGCCGCGGCCCCGGCGGACGCCGCACCGTCCGGGAGGCACGCCTCGCGTCCCAGCGCCGGTCCTGTCGCGCCCGACCACGGCTCGGCAGCCCGCCTCCTCACCGAGCGTGCGCGGCTCACGCCCGACCGGCCGATCCTCGCGCAGCGGCAGGGCGACACCTGGACGCCCATCACCGCGGCCGAGACGCTCGCCCGCGTCCGTGCCATCGCGAAGGGCCTCGTCGCCGCGGGCCTCGAGCCGGGCGCGCACGTCGCGATCCTCTCCCGCACGCGCCTCGAGTGGACCCTGGTCGACTTCGCGGTGTGGACCGCCGGACTCGTCTCGGTCCCCGTGTACGAGACGAGCTCCCCCGACCAGATCCGCTGGATCCTCTCGGACTCCGAGGCCGTCGCGATCGTCGTCGAGCAGGAGCAGCACGCGCGCCGGGTCGCGGGCATCGCGCCGGACCTGCCCCACCTCGGGCAGCACTGGACGATGGACGGCGGCGGTCTCGACGACCTCGCCCGCCTCGGCGAGGACGTCAGCGACGAAGAACTCGACGCCCGCACGGCCACCGTGCACGGGCACGACGACGCGACGATCATCTACACGTCGGGGACCACCGGCCGGCCGAAGGGCTGCGTCCTCCGGCACGACAACTTCACCGGCACGGTCGAGGGCGCGTCCGAGGCCATGCCCGAGGTCATCTCCGAGGGGTCGTCCACCCTGCTGTTCATCCCGATGGCCCACGTGTTCGCGCGGTTCATCGCGGCGATGTCGCTCTCCGCGGGCGTGCTGGTCGGCCACGAGCCGGACACGAAGGACCTCATGAAGGCCGTGTCGACCTTCAAGCCGACGTTCCTCCTCGCCGTCCCTCGGGTCTTCGAGAAGATCTACAACTCGGCCGAGCAGAAGGCGGACCTCGGCGGCAAGGGCCGGATCTTCCGCGCGGCGGCGGCCACCGCGGTCGCGCACTCCGAGGCGCTGAACACGGGCAAGGTGCCGCTCGGGCTCCGGCTGCGGTTCGCCCTGTTCGACAAGCTGGTCTACGCCAAGCTCCGGGACGCCATCGGTGGGCGCGTCCGCTACGCCGTCAGCGGCTCGGCGCCGCTCTCGCCGCGGCTGTCGCACTTCTTCCGCTCGATCGGCGTCCACATCCTCGAGGGCTACGGCCTCACCGAGACCACCGCGCCGGCCACGGTCAACCGGGCCGCGGAGCTCCGGATCGGAACCGTCGGACGTGCGCTCCCCGGTGTCGAGGTCCGCATCGCCGACGACGGCGAGATCCTCATCCGCGGCGTCGACGTCTTCGACCGGTACTGGCACAACGACGAGGCGACGGACAAGGCCTTCGCCGACGGCTGGTTCCGGACGGGCGACCTCGGCCGCCTCGACGCCGACGGCGTGCTCACGGTGACCGGTCGGGCCAAGGAGCTCATCGTCACCGCGAGCGGCAAGAACGTCGCCCCGGCCCCGCTCGAGGACGGCATCCGCGAACACCCGCTCGTCGGGCAGGCGATCGTCGTCGGCGAGGGCAAGCCGTTCGTCGCCGCGCTCGTGACGCTCGACCGTGACATGCTCCCCGGCTGGTGCGAGGCCCGGGGCATCTCCCCCGTGCTGGACCCGCACGAGGCGGCCTACGACGAGCGGGTGCACCAGGCCGTGCAGGAGGCCGTGGACACCGCGAACCAGCGGGTGTCGCGTGCGGAGTCGATCCGGTCGTTCACGATCCTCGACACCGACCTCACGGAGGCGTCCGGGCACCTCACCCCGAAGCTGACGATCAAGCGTCCGGTCATCATGCGGGACTTCGCCGCGGACATCGAGCACATCTACTCGGGCTCGAAGGTGCAGACCACCGCCACGCCGGTGGTGACCAGCCGTCGCCGACGCGGCTGACGGGACGCGACAGCACTGACGCAACCGCCGGGAGGCCCGGTGCCGGTCCCTGGGACCGGCACCGGGCCTCCCGGCGGTTGCGGTGTGCGCGGGGCGCGACG
This sequence comes from Curtobacterium sp. 458, assembly GCF_030406605.1. NCBI lineage: Bacteria > Bacillati > Actinomycetota > Actinomycetes > Micrococcales > Microbacteriaceae > Curtobacterium > Curtobacterium sp. 458. Next base: position 3,309,242 of record NZ_CP129104.1, read on the forward strand.
CGCCCTCCTGCGCTCAGCCCTGCGCGGGCTGCTCCGTGCTGGGTGCGTCGAGCACGGCCGTCGACGACGTCGTCGAGGCGACCGTCTGCGGTCGGAGGTTGGTGCGGGTGCGGTGCGAGCTGAGCTCGTTGTCCTGAGCGGCCATGATGCTGTCCTGGGGGTGTGGGATACGTCGCCGGTGGGAAGCCGACGACGGTACGGTACCTCCTCGTCAGGACAAGACGACAATCCCCCGTGGGGGTGTCACCCGACGACTCAGTGGAACCAGTCCTGCGCGCGGATGTCGCGGAGGGCCTGACGGCGGATCTCCGGGTCGAGCGTCATCACGTAGACGGTGCCGTCGAGGTGGTCGACCTCGTGCTGCAGGGCCTCCGCCATGAGCCCGTCGCCCTCGAGCACGACCTCGTTCCCGTCGACGTCCAGGCCCCGGACCTTCGCGTGCGGGTACCGCTTCGTCGGGTAGCCGAGTCCGGGCACGGAGAGGCAGCCCTCGTCCATGAGCTCGGGCTCGCCGGAGACCTCGACGACCTCGGGGTTGAGGACGTACCCGACCTCGCCGTCGACGTTGTACGAGAACGCCCGCAGGGCGACGCCGATCTGCGGTGCGGCGACCCCGGCGCGGCCGGGCTCCTTGACGGTGTCGATGAGGTCCTGCACGAGGTCCCGGACGCCCTGGGAACCGAGCGCCTCGGGGCGGATCGGGTCGGACGGGGAACGGAGGACGGGATCGCCGAAGAGGCGGATGGGACGGACGGTCACGTTACTGCAGCACCACCAGGAGGTCTCCGGCGTCGACCTGTTGCGTCGCCGGGATCGCGAGACGGCCGACGGTGCCCGCCACGGGCGCCGTGATGGCCGCTTCCATCTTCATCGCCTCGATGCTCGCCACGGCCTGACCGGCTGCGACGACGTCACCGGCGGCGACCTTGAGCGTCACGACGCCGGAGAACGGCGCGGCGACGTGCTTCGGGTCGGACGGGTCGGCCTTCTCGGCGGCCTTCGTCTCGACCTTGACCGAGCGGTCGCGGACCGACACCGGGCGGAGCTGCCCGTTGAGGGTCGTCATGACCGTGCGGAACCCGCGCTCGTCCACCTCGCCGATGGCCTCCAGGCCGACGAAGAGGTCGACGCCCTTCCCGAGCGGCACGGTGTGCTCCTGCCCGGGACGGAGACCGTAGAGGTAGTCGACCGTCGGCACGACCGAGAGGTCGCCGTACTGCTGCCGGACGGCCTCGAACTGCCGCGTCGGCTGCGGGAAGAGCAGGCGGTTCAGGGCCTGCTGCCGCTCCGGGCCCGGGCGGTCGAGGTGCGCGCGCTCGGCGTCGGGCACGGGCGTGACCTCGATGCGGACGTCGCGACCGGCGAGGACCTTCGAGCGGAACGGTTCCGGCCAGCCGCCGGGCAGGTCGCCGAGCTCGCCGGCCATGAAGCCGATGACGGAGTCGGGGATGTCGTACTGCTCGGGGTGCTGCTCGAAGTGCTCGGGGTCGGCGTCGACCGCGGCGAGCTGGAGTGCGAGGTCACCGACGACCTTCGACGACGGCGTGACCTTGGTCGGGCGGCCCAGGATGCGGTTCGCCGCCGCGTACCAGTCCTCGACCTGCTCGAAGCGGTCGCCGAGGCCGAGCGCGATCGCCTGCTGCCGGAGGTTCGACAGCTGACCTCCCGGGATCTCGTGCTGGTACACGCGTCCGGTCGGACCGGGCAGACCCGACTCGAACGGGGCGTACGCGCGGCGGACGGCCTCCCAATACGGCTCGAGGTCGCCGACCGCAGCGAGGTCGAGGCCGGTGTCGCGTTCGGTGTGCGCGAGGGCGGCGACGAGCGCGGACATGCTCGGCTGGCTCGTGGTACCGGCCATCGGCGCTGCGGCGACGTCGACCGCGTCGGCCCCGGCCCGCGCGGCGGCGAGGAGCGTCGCGAGCTGGCCGCCGGCGGTGTCGTGCGTGTGGACGTGCACCGGCTGGTCGAAGCGCTCGCGCAGGGCGCCGACGAGCCGCTCGGCGGCGCCGGCGCGGAGCAGTCCGGCCATGTCCTTGATGCCGATGACGTGCGCGCCGGCCTCGACCATCTGCTCGGCGAGGCGGAGGTAGTAGTCGAGCGTGTAGAGGTCCTCCGCAGGGTCGAGGAGGTCGCCGGAGTAGCAGAGCGCCGCCTCGGCCACCGACGTACCGGTGGCGAGCACGGCCTCCAGGGCGGGTCGCAACTGGCTGACGTCGTTGAGCGCGTCGAAGATCCGGAAGACGTCGACGCCGCTCGCGGCGGCCTCGGCCACGAACGCGTCGGTGACCTCGGTCGGGTACGGCGTGTAGCCGACCGTGTTCCGGCCGCGCAGCAGCATCTGGATCGGGATGTTCGGCATCGCCGCACGCAGCGCCGTGAGGCGCTCCCACGGGTCCTCACCGAGGAAGCGGAGCGCGACGTCGTAGGTCGCGCCGCCCCAGGCCTCCATCGAGAGCAGCTGCGGGGTCAGCCGTGCGACGTGCGGCGCGACGGCGACGAGGTCCTTCGTGCGGACACGGGTGGCCAGCAGGGACTGGTGCGCGTCGCGCATCGTCGTCTCGGTCACGGCGAGGGCGGTCTGCGCACGCAGTTGCCGTGCCCACTCCGCCGGCCCGAGCTCGAGCAGCCGGTCGCGCTGCCCGGGCGGGGGTGCGACGGAGAGGTCGACTGCGGGGAGCTTCTCGCTCGGCTCCACCGTCTGCGGGCGCCGCACACCGTTCGGCGTGTTCACCGTGACGTCGGCGAGCCAACCCACGATCTTCGTGCCGCGGTCCTTCGACACGTGGCCGCCGAAGAGCTGCGGTCGCTCCTCGATGAACTTCGTCGAGACGTCCCCGCGGGCGAAGTCCGGGTCCTCGAGGACGGCCTGCAGGAACGGGATGTTCGTGCTCACGCCCCGGATCCGGAACTCGGCGAGGGCGCGCTTCGCGCGGGACACCGCCGCCGGGAAGTCCCGTCCGCGGCAGGTCATCTTCGCGAGCATCGAGTCGAAGTGCGGGCTGATCTGGGCGCCGGTCGCGATCGTGCCGCCGTCGAGCCGGACGCCGGCACCGCCGGGGCTGCGGTAGGTGGTGATCTTCCCGGTGTCCGGACGGAAGCCCTGCGTCGGGTCCTCCGTCGTGATGCGGGTCTGCAGCGCAGCACCGTGCACCCGGACGGTGTCCTGGGTCAGGCCGAGCTCGACGAGGGACTGCCCCGCGGCGATCCGCATCTGGGACTGCACGAGGTCGACGTCGGTGACCTCCTCCGTCACCGTGTGCTCGACCTGGATGCGCGGGTTCATCTCGATGAAGACGTGCTGGCCCGCACGCTCCCCCTCGGTGTCGAGCAGGAACTCGACCGTGCCGGCGTTGACGTAGCCGATCGACCGGGCGAACGCGACGGCGTCGCGGTGGAGTGCCGCCGCGATCGACGGGTCGAGGTTCGGCGCCGGGGCGATCTCGACGACCTTCTGGTTGCGGCGCTGCACGGAGCAGTCGCGCTCGAAGAGGTGGATCGTGCCCTCGTCGGTGCCGGTGGCGTCGGCGAGGATCTGCACCTCGATGTGCCGCGGCCGGATGACGGCCTGCTCGAGGAACATCGTCGGGTCGCCGAAGGCGCTGTCGGCCTCGCGCATGGCCGCTTCCAGCGCTTCCCGCAGCTCCGCCTTCGTCTCGACGCGGCGCATGCCACGACCACCACCGCCGGCGACGGCCTTCGCGAACACCGGGAACCCGATCGCGTCGGCGCCCGCCAGGAGTTCCTCGATGTCACGACTCGCCGGTGTGCTCGCGAGGACGGGCACGCCGGCCGCGATCGCGTGCTCCTTCGCGGTCACCTTGTTGCCGGCCATCTCGAGCACGTGCTCACCGGGGCCGATGAACGTGATGCCGGCAGCGGCGGCCGCGGCGGCGAGCTCGGGGTTCTCGGAGAGGAAGCCGTAGCCCGGGTAGATGGCGTCCGCGCCGGACTCCCGCGCGACGCGGATGATCTCGGAGACGTCGAGGTAGGCACGGACGGGGTGACCCGGCGCACCGATCAGGTAGGCCTCGTCCGCCTTCAACCGGTGGAGGGAGTTGCGGTCCTCGTACGGGTAGACGGCCACGGTCCGGGCGCCCAACTCGTACGCGGCACGGAATGCACGGATGGCGATCTCGCCACGGTTCGCCACGAGGATCTTGCTGAACACGAGGTCCCTTTCAGCCCGGGTTGAGGTGAGACAACCCTAGTCGCGGTAACGTTGCTCACCGTGCATGTACTCAGCGTGAGCTCCCTCAAGGGTGGTGTCGGCAAGACGACGGTGACGCTCGGCCTGACCTCGGCCGCGTTCGCCAAGGGACTGCGCACGCTGGTGGTGGACCTCGACCCGCAGTCCGACGTCTCGACGGGCCTCGACATCAACCTCGCCGGGCACCTCAACGTGGCCGACGTGCTCGAGAACCCGAAGGAGAAGATCGTCCGCCAGGCGATCGCCCCGTCCGGGTGGACGAAGGGCTCCCAGGGCAAGATCGACGTCATGGTCGGATCGCCCTCGGCCATCAACTTCGACGGGCCGCACCCGTCGATCCGCGACATCTGGAAGCTCGAAGAGGCCCTCGCGAACGTCGAGCAGGACTACGAGCTCGTCCTCATCGACTGCGCCCCGTCACTGAACGCCCTCACCCGCACGGCGTGGGCCGCGTCCGACCGCGTCACCGTCGTCACCGAGCCCGGGCTCTTCTCCGTCGCGGCTGCCGACCGTGCCCTCCGCGCGATCGAGGAGATCCGCCGCGGTCTCTCGCCGCGCCTCCAGCCGCTCGGCATCATCGTGAACCGTGCCCGCGTGCAGTCGCTCGAGCACCAGTTCCGCATCAAGGAGCTCCGCGACATGTTCGGGCCGCTCGTACTGTCGCCGCAGCTGCCGGAGCGCACGTCGCTGCAGCAGGCGCAGGGTGCGGCGAAGCCGTTGCACGTGTGGCCCGGCGAGTCCGCGCAGGAGATGGCGAAGAACTTCGACCAGCTGCTCGAGCGCATCATGCGCACGGGCAAGATCGGCCCCTACGCCGAGGGCGGCGCCGCGTAGCGTCCGCTCCGGTCCGCGCGGGCGGGCGGGCGGGCTATTGCGCGGGCGTTTGGCGGGCACAGGCGTTCGGCGGGCGCTTGGTCGCACGACGTGCCGCTCACGTTCGCGTTGGTCGCAGATCGTGTCGCCTCGGAGCACCGGCAGCGACGGCTTCTGCGACCGCAGTGATCAGCACGCGGCACGTCGTGCGACCAACCGGATCGTCGTCGGCCCCGCTGGCCTGCCGCTTGTGCCTCGGCCAGCGCCGAGCGGGGTCGCCGGACGTGCCGCTCACGTTCCCATTGGTCGCAGAACGAGTCGGCCCGACGCCCCGGCCGTTGGTCGCAAGACGTGCCGCTCACGTCCGTGCTGGTCGCACGAAGTGTCGGGTCGGCGTCGAGGGAGCGACACGTTCTGCGACCATGACGAACGGCACGCGGCATGTCGTGCGACCAACGTCAGACACGACGACGACGCGCGGACGACGCTGGGCGCGGCTACGACGACGCGCGGCGCATCAGGCGACTGCCACGTCGGGGCGCCGACTGGCCGAGGGACGACGGGTCAGGACGCGCGGGAGGCCCGACGGGCAGCGAGCTCGTCGTCAGGATCGGCAGCGGGGGCGGCGTCGAGCTCCACGAGCGACGACTCGACCTCACGCAGGACCTTGCCCACGGCGATGCCGAACACGCCCTGGCCGCGCGAAACCAGGTCGATGACCTCGTCGTCGGAGGTGCAGAGGTAGACCGAGGCGCCGTCGGACATCAGCGTGGTCTGGGCGAGGTCGGACACGCCCGACTCCCGCAACTGGTTCACCGCGGTGCGGATCTGCTGCAGCGAGATGCCCGTGTCGAGCAGACGCTTCACGAGCTTGAGCACGAGGATGTCGCGGAAGCCGTAGAGCCGCTGCGAGCCGGAGCCGGCAGCACCGCGGATGGTGGGCTGCACGAGTTCGGTGCGGGCCCAGTAGTCGAGCTGCCGGTAGGAGATGCCGGCTGCCCGGGCGGCGACGGTGCCGCGGTAGCCGTTCTGTTCGTCGTGCTCCGGCATGCCGTCGGTGAAGAGCAGCCCGAGGTCGTACCGCGTCATGTCCGACCCGGTACCGGGGGTGTCAGTCCCACTCATGCGCTTGCCTTCCACGACGATCGAGCCCTCACCCGAAGCTTCAATGCCGGGTTGAGAGTTGTTCCGAGGTCCACGGTAGCGACTCCGAGCCGTCGCGCGCGGGACATCCGCTCCGGCGCGTCCGGCGTGTCGAGGATACGCCCCGCCCTCCGACACCCGCCAGCGACGCGAGAGTCCTGCAGCGCGAGCCTCATGCGTCGAGACGACCGATCGCCGACCGGATGAGCTGCGACCGGATGGTCTCGAGGTGCCCGGCGATCTCCCGCGCGAGCTCGGTGGCCTTCGCCTTCGAGGTGGCGTCCCCGCGGCGCGACACCGGCATGAGCGCGGACTCGATCAGACCGACCTCTCGCTCGGCGGTCGCACGGAAGGTCCGGAGGTGCCGCGGCTCGATCCCCGAACGCTGGAGCTCGACGAGCGCCTTGAGCACCGCGACGGAGTCCTCGCCGTAGGTGTCCGTCGCGGGGAGCAACGACGACGAGACGGCGTCGGACAACAGCATCGGCGTGGCTCCCGCCGCCCGGACGGTCTCGTCGCGGGTGTAGCGACGCTCACGGCCGAGGATCGACGGCTTCGGCGCCTCGCCCCCACCCGGCAGCGTCGGCTCGCGACCGGCGTCGAGGTCCGCCAAGTACTCCTTGATGACCTTGAGCGGGAGGTAGTGGTCCCGCTGCAGCCCGAGGATGATCCGGAGCCGTTCGACGTCGGCAGGCGAGAACTTGCGGTAACCGCTGGCGGTGCGCACCGGAGTCACGAGTTCGCGCTCCTCGAGGAACCGGAGCTTCGAGCCGGCGAGGTCCGGGAACTCGGGCTTCAGGCGAGCGAGGACCTGCCCGATCGTGAGCAGCTCCGACGCCGCGGACCCCGCCCGGGCCGCGGCGGACCGCGCGGGCACTACGCGTTCGCCAGGCGCGCCAGGTCGACCCGGGAGGCGTAGAAGGTCAGGCGGAACTTGCCGACCTGAACCTCGGACCCGTCGGTGAGCAGGGCCTCGTCGATGCGGGCACCGTCGAAGTAGGTGCCGTTGAGCGAACCGAGGTCCTTCACGGTGAAGCTCGTGCCGTGCCGGAGGAACTGCGCGTGCTTGCGCGAGACCGTGACGTCGTCGAGGAAGATGTCGGCGTCGGGGTGCCGACCGGCCGTCGTGACGTCGGAGTCGAGCAGGAACCGCGCGCCCACGTTCGGACCGCGGCGCACGACGAGCAGCGCCGAACCGGAGGGCAGCGCCGTGATGGCGTCGCGCTCTTCGGTCGAGATGCCGGACTCGGGCGTGAGGGCCGCCGCCTGCTCCAGACTGAAGGTCATCGTGGTGTCGACGAGTCGCTGCTGCTGGGTGCGACCGTCGCTGCCTGCCGGACCCTGCTGCGGGACCACTGGATCGGACATCGTGGACCTCCCTCTCTTGGCCCATCAGCGTATCGGAAACGGGTGACCCCGCGGGAGCCCAGAACGGGGCTGTGCACAACTCGGCAGTGCGCGATCAGCGAACGTCCACGAAACGCGCACCGAGACGGCCGGGAGGAGCAGTGCCAGCTGGCACCGCGCCTCCCGGCCGTCATCTCGTCACCACGGCGGACCGTCACCGCCTGCGGACACGCACCGCCGGTCCGTCACTGCTGGAGCTCCGACAGGAGCTCCTTGATCTCGGAGTCCTTGAGCTTCACCCAGGGCGAGCCGTCGGGATCGCTCGTCGACGCCTCCGGGCTGTCGCCGGTGTTCCACCACTTCGCCTGGTACGGCACACCGTCGAACAGGACCCGCGCCCCGGTGTCGTACTGCTTCGTACCGGACCACGACGGGTAGGTGCCCGCCGGCAGGGTGACCTGCTTGACCGGCTTCTCACCCGGAAGCACCGGCCCGATGAGCTGCCACGGCGTCTCGTAGGCGCTGAGCACCGGGTCGTCCGGGAGGTCGCCCGAGGTCCACCACTTCGCCTCGTAGACGTTGTGGTGCCAGACGATCTTCGTGCCCTCGAGGTAGGACGCGTCCGCGCTCCACACCGGGTACGGGCTCGTCTTCGGGTCGTCGGTCGGCTGGACGGTCGCGCTCGGCTCGGCCTCCGTGACGTCCGAGGCCGCCGCGACGATGCCGCCCGTGAAGCCCTTGCCGAGGACGTCGGCGAACAGTACGCCGTCCTGGTCGACGCCCGAGCAGGAGTCGGACACGGTCGACAGGTTCACGTAGTTCGAGCCGCACGTGGTGTCGCGGTTGAGGGACCACATGGACATGCGGCCGAGCCCGCGCTCCCGCGCCCAGGCGTTGAGCTTCCTCGCGTCGGCGAGCGTGAACACCTCGTCCTGGATGTCGTTCTGCCCGATCATCGGGGTCGCGCCGACCTTGTGCCAGAGCGTCGCGTCGGTGAGCGGGGTGCCCGACCTCGTGTAGAGGATGCCGAGCTGCCGGTGGACCTCCTGCAGGGTCTGGACCGAGGCGGAGTACATGCTCTGGCTCGAGCCCTTGGCCTGGCCGTAGTCCATCGTCATCGCGTTGACGCCGGCGAGGTCGACCCCGGCCTTGAGGAACTGCGCGACCGCGGTGGTCCCGTCGCTCGTCAGGCCCCCGGGCGCTGCCGGAAGGGTGAGCCACACGGCGAGGGGGTGCCCCGCAGCACGACGCGCGTCCTGCAGCTTCTTCACGGCGGCAGCCCGGCGCTCCCCCGCGGCGTGGTTCGTGAGGTCGTCACCCTCGACGTCGAAGTCGACCGTGCTGACGTCGTAGCGCTGCACGACGGTCTCGTAGGCGCCGACCAGGTCGGACGTGTCCGTGCAGGTCGTCGCGAGCTCGTCGTTCGCGAGGCCGCCGAACGAGACGCCGACCTCGCCCTTCTGCTGCTGGAGCCGGGCGATGCGGCGGTCGAGGTCGAGGGAGTCGGACGCGCCCTGCAGCGAGTACGCCGAACCCCAGGTCGGGGTGCAGGCTGCGTCGTGGTCGGCGACCACGAACGAGAGCATCACGTCGCGACCCTTGGCGGACTTGACGTCCTCGAAGGCGAACGTCGGGGTGGCGGTGACGTCGGTGTACGCGGCGAACCAGCTCTTCTGGGCGTCCGCGGCCTGCGCCGACTGCCAGCGGTCGAAGCCGAGGTAGCCCCCGGCCGCGACGGCAGCGGTCAGGACGACCGCGAGGCCGACCCGCAGCGGGGAGAGTCGTCTGGTGGAGGACATCAGGCAGCGGTCCGTTCGTCGGTGGAGGCGGGGGCGGCGGGGGCGGCGGGGGCGGCGGGGGCGGCGGGGGCGGCCGTCGCGGCGTGCCCGGTCGGCGCGTCGGACGCAGTGGGCCCGGCGGGTGCGGTCACGACCGTCGGGGTACTGCGGGTCGCCGGGGCGCCGACCGTCCCGGCACCGTGGCGGGTCGGCAGCTCCGCACCGCCGTGCCCGAAGTACAGGACGGCACGCCAGTCCTCGGCGACCGGCTCAGCCTCGGGCAGCAGACCCTTGCGGGCCGCCTTCCGGTCCTGCTTCGCCTGCCGACGGGCGGCGCGACGTGCGGCCCGGGCGGACGGGTCGTAGTACATCCACCGGGTGGCCCACAGCCAGACGTCGACGACCGAGTTCCAGATGCCGATGTACGCGACGATCGCGTAGAACGCGAGGAGGGCGTTGAACGCCGCGAACACCGCGTTGCCCCAGTTCTGCGCCTGGTAGTCCCGCAGGAACGTGAACACCGAGAAGACGACCATGGCGTACGGCGCGAGGACGTACAGCGCGGGGGACGCCGTGCGGTCGCGGACCTTCGGCGTGCGGGCGAACGGGATCTTCTTCGCCGTCAGCGCCTGCTGGATGCTCTTGAGCACCCCGGCGACGTTGACCGGCATGAGGATCAGGTTGAACCCGTAGATCCGGAGGATGTCGGTCCGCTTGTAGCCGCAGTACTTCAGGTCGGACGCGAAGAGCCAGAAGTACGGCAGGGCGGCGAGGAGCACCATCGGGCTGAGGAGCCGCGAGTCGTACGGGTAGGCCAGCAGGAAGATGAGGCCGAGCGAACCCCACGCGATCGACGCCATGTAGTTGACGCGGAGGGACATCTCGACGAGGCCGACCCGCTCCCCGCGCTGCCGACGCTCGCGGACCTGGCGGAGGTACTTCGGCAGGATCAGGAGGCCACCGTTCGCCCACCGGCGTCGCTGCACGATGAGCGAGCCGAAGTCCGGCGGGGTCGCGCTGTACGACAGGCGCTCCGGGTAGTTCACCAGGGTCCAGCCGTGCATGCCGAGGTCGACGCTCGACTCGGTGTCCTCGATGACCGTGCGGTCCTGCACGTACCGCTTGACCTCGAAGCCGCCGACGGTCTCGACCTCCTCGATGTCGCGGAGCGCGCGGGTGCGGATGACCGCGTTCGCGCCGACCCAGAAGGTCGCGTTGTGGCGCGACATGCCCTGGTGGAGGATGTGCTGGATGTCGGTGGTCGCACCGGCGAGCCGCTCGATGCGCGTCGCTGCACCCCGGAAGGACGAGTACGGGGTCTGCGTCACGGCGACGCGGGCGTTCTCCGGCTGCTCGAGGAAGTACACGAGCCGCAGGCAGTAGTCGCGGAGCAGCACGGAGTCGGCGTCGAGCGTCAGGACGTAGTCGGACGCGGGGACGACGAGGTCGGCGTCCTCCGGCGAGGCGACCGTGCGGAGGATCGTCCCGCTCGCGGTCTCCTCGAACGCGTACGAGCCGCCGAGCAGCCCGATGTACGAGTTGAGGTTCATGGCCTTGTTCGCCTCGTCGGAGAGGTTCACGAACCGCTTCCGCTCGAAGGTCGTGATCTCGGCGGTGAAGGTCCACGCCAGGCGGCGGGTGAGCTCGAGGGCACGGGCGCTGGTGACCTCGGTGAAGGCGTCGCCGCCCACGGCAGCTCCGACCGCGCGGCCGGCAGGAGCGCCGGCGCCGACCGCGTCCACGATCGCGGCCTCGAGCGCCTCGGACGTCAGACGGAACTCGTCGGCCAGCGCGACGAGCACCTGGTCGTGGAAGAAGTGGTCCACGTGGTCGACGACCTCGTGCTCACGGGCGTGCCGCCGGAGCCAGGCGTCCGCCCAGCGGTGGTGCTCGACGAGCGTCCGGAGCGCGTCGACCGAGGCGTGCGGCGCGGTGTCGGCGTCGATCTCCGCGACGAGCAGGGCCTCCTGGAAGCGCCGGGAGGGTGCGGCGAGCTGCGACTGGATCCGCCCGGCGACCGCACGGGTGCGCTCGAGCTTGTCGGCCACCTCGGGGTCGGTCGGGAAGGGGGCGTCGTCGACGAGCAGGACGACGCGGAGAGCCGGGTACTCCTGCAGCGCGGCCGACCAGAGCGTGGTGGCGACGACGTCGGGTTCCTCGGCGTAGCTCGGCACGAGGACCGTCATCGGCGCCTCGTGCCCCTCGGCGAAGTGGCGGTCGAGCTCGGCGCGCGGGACGCGGACGTGCGCGGCGAACCGCTCCATCGCACCCTGGCGGGCGATGAGGTGCATGAGGGCGGAGAAGGTCAGGAAGGTGACGACCACCAGGTACGAGATCGCCTCGGTGGTGAAGCGGAAGCTCTCGGTGCCGTAGTCGAGGAACTGGCGGATCACCGTGTAGACGACGTAGGCGAGCCAGAACGCGATGGTCAGGATGATGGCGACGCGACCGGAGACGAGCTTCCGGTCGGAGGGACGGGCGTGGATGGTGTCGAGCGGGCGGGTACGACGCTCGGAACCCCACTGCCTCCGGCGCACGGGGGCGCCGTCGAGCTGTTCGGGCATGACGGTCCTTCTTCCGCGGAGGTCAGCGCACCATCGGGTCGGCACGCTGTCGGGTTGCCCCCGACGGTCGACTGCGAACCTATGGGGACAGAACGAACGGTGCAGACACCCGGAAGGGGGGTTCTGGCCTCCTCGTGCGGGAACCCGCACGATGTTGCGGGACGGCCGGTCCGCGGCGTGTCGCTCCGGGCCCGACGGGGCTCCGGACGACGCGCCGCTCACGTTGCGCGCGCGGTCCCCCGACGGTCGGCCTGGAGGCACGGCTCGGCTCCGCCGCGCCCGTCGCGATCCGCGCGCAGGTGGTCACGACGCCCCGTCGACGCCCGGCGGAGGGTCACGAACGGTCGCTCGGAGTGCGCGGGAGCGACGTTCCGTGACCCCCGGGCGGCGCGCACCCGGGGAGTTGCGACCCCGGGATCGCGCGCGTCGGCGGCCGAGTGTTCCGGCGGCCGGGTGCGTCAGCGGCCGCGGGCGAGCAGCCAGAGGAGGTACGGCGCACCGACGACACCGGTGACGACGCCGACGGGGAGCGCGGTGCCCGGGATCGCGAACTGGGCCACGAGGTCGCTCGCGAGCGTCACCACCGCGCCGACGGCGGCCGCGGGGGCGAGCGCTACCCGTCCGCCGCCGACGACCCGGCGCGCGATCGGCGCCGACATGAGCGCGACGAACGACACGGGGCCGGCGGTGGCCACGGCGCCGGCCGTGAGCGCCACCGCGGTGAGGAGCAGCAGCACCTTCGCGCGGTCGGGACGGAGCCCGAGCGCCGACGCGACGTCGTCCCCGAGGGCGAGCACCGTCAACCGGGGCGACTGCGCGAGGGCGAGCGCCATGAGCACGACGAAGGCGATGCCGAGGACGCCGACGAGGTCCCGGTCGACGGCGTTCAGGCTGCCGGAGAGCCACAGCAGCGCGGTGCCCGCCTGGGTCACGGTGCCGCTCGTGAGCATCCACCCGGTCACGGCCAGGCAGATCGCCGCGACGCCGATGCCCACCAGGACCACCCGGTTGCCGGTGATCCCCCGCTGCCAGGACAGTGCGGCGATGACGAGCGAGACCACGACGGCCCCGACGAGCACGGTACCGAAGAGCGCGATCCCGGACGCCCCGAACAGCACGATCGCGGTGATGCCGGCGGCGCTCGCTCCCGAGGTGATGCCGATGACGTCCGGGCTCGCGATCGGGTTCCGCACCACGCTCTGCACGATCGCGCCGGCGACACCGAGGGCCGCGCCGACGAACACCGCGCCGAACACCCGCGGCCCGCGGAGCTGCCCGATCACGAAGTCCGCGATCGTGTCCCCCTGCCCGAACGCGGCGGCGGCCACCTGCGCGGGTGACAGCGGGATCTCGCCGACGCCGAGGCCGGTGAGCACGAGCGCGACGAGCACCACGAGCAGCACGCCGAGCACGAGCAGCTCGCGGCGTGCTCCGACGACCCGGCGACGGCTCCGGGGTTCCACGGCCGTCACAGTCCCCGCACCGCCCGGGACCGGACGAGCGCGATGAACACCGGCGCCCCGATGAGCGCCGTGACGATGCCGACCTGCAGCTCCCCCGGGTACGCGACGACGCGGCCGATGACGTCGGCCGCGAGCAGGAGGGCCGGTGCGACGAGTGCGGAGAGCAGGATCGTCCACCGGTTGTCGGGGCCGGTGAGGCGACGGACGGCGTGCGGGACGGCGAGTCCGACGAAGGCGATCGGCCCGGCGGCTGCCACGGCGGACCCGGCCAGCAGCACGGTCACGACACCGCCGACGACCCGGACGAGCACCACCCGCTGGCCGAGGGACGCGGCGAGCTCGTCGCCGAGCGCGAGGGTGTTGAGCGACCGACCGAGGCCGATCGCGACGACGAGGCCGACCAGCACCGGGACGACGATGACCCCGGCGGTGCCGAGGTCCTTGCCCGCGAGCGCGCCGACCTGCCAGAACCGGAGCTGGTCGAGCAGGGACTGATTCGTCACGAGGACGGCGGTCGTCACCGAGGACAGCGCCGCGGCGACCACGGCCCCGGAGAGCGCGAGCCCGACCGGGGAGAGCCCGCGCCGGGCGACCGCGGCGATCCCGTAGACGAGCAGCGCCGCGAGTCCGGCGCCGACGAACGCGAAGGGCAGGTACGCGCCCGTGCCGCTGATGCCGAACACCGCGATGCCGGTCACCACCGCGAGGGAGGCCCCGGCGTTGATGCCGAGCACGCTCGGGTCGGCGAGGGGGTTCCGCGTCACGCCCTGCATCACGGCACCGGCGACCCCGAGTGCGGCTCCGGCGAGGAGCCCGACGACGGTGCGGGGCACGCGGTTGCCGAGCACGATCAGGCCGATCTCGTCCCGGCGTCCGGGGTGCAGGACCGTGTCGAGGACGGTCCCGAGCGGGATCGGCCGTGAGCCGAACGCCACGGACAGCGCGACCGCGACGCCGAGGACCACGACCGCCAGCACGGTGGCGCGGACGAGCCGGCCGACGGAGCTGGGCGCAGGAGCGAGGACGGGAGCTGCCATGGGGGTGAGGCAACCCTAACGTGCGCGCCCCGAGCGGATCGGCCCGACGTTCGGCCTTCCCCGAGCGAGCCGTGAGCGTGCGCAGTGCTCGTTCATAGGGTCTCCTTGGGGAACGGGCCTGTACTGGCATCCATCGACGCCCGACCGGGCCGTCGAGGGACGACCGGAGAGCACCGATGAACGAGACCCCGAACCCCGACGCCACCCCTGGCGGGACGAACGGCGCGACGACCGACGGAGCCGCCGCCCGCGCGCAGGGCGGCTGGGAGGCTCCGCACGCCGACCGGTCGACCCTCCGCCCGGCCTACGCCTTCGACGGCAGCGGTCCGTACCTGTACGCACCCGACGGCTCCGGCCCGTACGCCTACACGCACGACGGCCGGGGCCCGTACCTCGTCGGGAGCCCCGCCCTCGACGGGCAGCACTGGTCGAACGGCCAGGGCTGGTCGAACCCGCAGGGCTGGGCGACCGGGGCCGCCGCCGCGAACCACGGTGGGTGGGCGTCCGCGCCGACGAAGCGCCCGCGCCGCCTCGGGCTCATGATCGGCTCGGGCATCGCGGCGCTCGCGATCCTCGGGGCCGCGGGCGGGACGGCGCTCGGACTCTCCTCCCAGCACACGTCGACGACGTCGAGCCAGTCGCAGGGCACGACGACACTCCCCGGGACCGGCAGCGGCAGCGGGAGCAGCGACGGCAGCGGCACGAACGGCTTCACGGTGCCGGGCAACGGACTCGGCACGGGCGACGGCACCGGCACGAGCGACGGCAGCTCCGGGACGAGCACGCAGTCCGCCGCCACCGCCGCGACCGCGGCCCAGAAGAAGGGCGTCGTCACGATCAACACCGTCCTCAACTACGACGAGTCCTCGCAGGCCGCCGGCACCGGGATGATCCTCACGTCGAACGGCACGGTGCTGACGAACAACCACGTCGTGCAGGGCGCCACGAGCATCGTCGTGACCGATGAGACGACCGGCAAGCAGTACAAGGCGGACGTCGTCGGCACGGACGCCACCCACGACGTCGCGGTCCTGAAGCTCCAGGATGCCTCCGGCCTGTCGACCGTCACGCTCGACGACGACGGCGGCGCGAAGACCGGCGACTCGGTCACCGACGTCGGGAACGCCGAGGGCACGGGCAACCTCGTCGCCGCGGAGGGCACCGTCACCGCGACCGACCAGGACATCCAGGTGCAGAGCGACTCCGGCTCCGGCACCGAGTCCCTCACGGGCATGATCCAGGTCGCGGCGGACATCGTCTCGGGCGACTCGGGCGGCCCGGTCCTCGACAGCGAGGGCGAGGTCGTCGGCATGGCGACCGCGGCGTCCTCGGGGTCGGCGGACGTCACGGGCTTCGCGATCCCGATCTCGACCGCGAAGTCGATCGCGGACAAGATCCTCGCGGGTGAGTCCTCGTCGACGATCACGATCGGCCTGCCCGCGTTCCTCGGAGTCGAGGTGAGCGGGACCGCCACGACCGGTGGCGTCGCCGTCGCCGGCACGGTCGAGGGCTCGGGTGCGGCGAAGGCCGGCCTCGGTGCCGGTGACGTGATCACGGCGCTCGACGGCACCGCGGTCTCGACCTCGGACGCGCTGACGGCGGCGATCCAGGCGCACAGCGTCGGCGACCGGGTGACGGTCACCTACACGGACAGCGCCGGGACCTCCCACACGGTGACGATCACACTGACCGCAGGACCGGCCGCCTAGGCGCCGCCGAGCACCGCCCGCACCACCGACCGGAACACGTCGGCGCGAGTGACGGTGTCGTCCGCCTACGCGCCGAGCACCGCCCGCACCACCGACCGGAACACGTTGGCGCGAGTGACGGTGTCGTCCGCCTACGCGCCGAGCACCGCCCGCACCACCGACCGGAACACGTTGGCCGGGGCGTCCGCCGAGAACGCGGTCGCCCCGGCCTCGGTGCGTCCGACCCGGGCGAACCCCTGCCCCTCGGCGTGCACGATCGTGACGGGGTGCTGCGCCCCGGGCCGTCGGAGGTGCGCGACCGTCCACGGCGCGGCCCAGAACCGGGCGAGCCGCGGGTCGCCCTCGGCGACGTCCGCGGGCAGGTCCGGCGCGGTGTCGCCGCCGTCGAGGCGGCGCGCCACCAGGTCTGCCCGGACCGACCCCGTGCGGAACGGGAAGGTCCACACCGGGCGGATGCCGAGCCTCCCGGCCATGACCGCGACCACGCGCTCGGGCGGGACGGCGGCGACCACCTGGTCGTCCGTCCCGTCGACGACGGTGCCGTCCCAGGCCTGGAGGCGCGACTCGCTCCCGTCGGGCAGCCGCTGCTCCAGGGTGGTCGGCTGGGTGTCCTCGGCCCAGGGGCCGATCAGGGACTGCGTGGCCTCGGGCAGGGTGCCGAGGCGTCCGACGAGGCCGGCGTCGATGAGCTCGCGGCCGGCGGGGCTGCGGAGGAGGCCGGGGTTCCACCGGCGCCCGGCGAGGCTGCGGAGGGTCGACACGGCCTCGGCGGTGAGGCGCGGGCCGTCGAGCTCGGCGGCGGCGGGCGCGTCCGGGAGGGTCTCGAGGTCGCGGCGCGGTCGTGCCTCGGTCGGCTCGGTCGCGCGGACGGTGTCGAGCACGGCGAACACGAGGTCGTCGGTCGCGAGCATGCGGGCCAGCGGCCGTTCGACGGTGAGGTCGACGCGGTGCCGCCCGGTGACGAACACGAGGTGGGCTCCGGCGACGGCGCCGTCCTCGTCGGGCCGGACGTACTCGACGAGCCGTGCGGGGGCGCCCGCGACGGTCCAGACGTCGACGCCGACGAGCAGCAGGCCCTCGACCGACCCCGGCAGGCGTTCGAGGAGGCTCGTGTGCTCCTCGGCGATCGTGCGGTCGCTCGGGCGGGAGCGGACGGTGAGGACCACGTCGTCGCCGGTGAGCCGGAGGTCGGCCTGCGGGGCGTCCTCGCGACGCCAGGCGTCCGGTCGGCGGAGCGTGAGGCGTGCGGTGCGGTCCTCGGTGCCGAGCGGGACGGGGACAGCCATGCTCCGAGGCTACGGGGGCGTACCCGGGAGGTCGGGTGCGGCGCGCCGGGCGGCGGCAGCGGTCCAGGCAGCGGGCGGGCTCAGCGGCGGCGGACGGCCGGGGGCGGCACGGGCTTCGCGGCGACGACGTCGGCGAGCGCCACCTCGACGGGCCCCCGGCGGGTGTCGATCGTCACCGTGGCGTCCGTCCGAGCGCGCAGCTCGCCGAGGGCGTCCCGCGCGCCGTCGCCGTGGTGTGCACGGACGACGAGCCGGTCGCCGAGTGCCGCGTCGTGCAGCACGCCCAGCGCGAGGGCCCGTGCGACGGCGGCCGGGTCGGTGGTCATGCTGCCCAGGGTAGGGCGGGCGGGGCGTCGTAGGGTGTCGGGATGGAGAAGGCACGGGTCGACAGCTGGATCTGGGCGGTCCGCATCACGAAGACCCGCTCCGCCGCGACGGCCGCGTGCAAGGCCGGCCATGTCCGGGTGAACGGGGAGCGCGCGAAGCCGGCGCAGCCGATCGGCCCCGGCGACGAGGTCCGGGTGCGGCAGAACGGCTTCGACCGCATCGTCGTGGTGCGCGGGATCATCCTCAAGCGGACGAGCGCCCCCGAGGCCGCGAAGCACTTCGAGGACAAGACCCCGCCGCGACTCCCCCGGGAGGAAGCCGGGTTCGTGCCGCAGCGTGACCGGGGTGCGGGGCGTCCGAGCAAGCGGGAGCGCCGCGACCTCGAGAAGCTCCGCGGCTACTGACGGCTGCCGCTGCCGGGGACGTACCGGTCCAGGACGACGACGAACCAACCGGAGTCGACGTCGACCGGTTCCCCGGTCCAGGGCGCTTCGAGGTGGCCGTCGTCATGGTCGTCGAAGCCGCAGATCGCACTGCCCGACGGGATGCGCTGCACCGGGATCCGCGTGCCGTCCTCGGCGACGACGAACAGGTCGGCGACCCGGCCACGGAGCTCGACGATGTCGGTGTCGTCCTCGTGGTGCCGCGACTCCGAGTACTCCGCCCCCTCGCCGTACGCGGTGAAGTCCGCCCGGGCGTCGCGCTCGTAGGCGGGGCCGCAGCAGTCGTGCTCCCAGCCGCCGACCTCGACCTCGACCTCCTCGCGCATGTCGCGATGCTACGACGAGGCCCGTGTCACGGCGCGGTCAGCGACGAGGACGTCTGCCGAAGGGATCGACGACGACCTCGAACTCGGGGTCCCCGTCCCACTCGACCTCGACGGGCTGCCCGGTCCACCGTGCTTCGAGGTGACCGTCGTCATCCTCGTCGAACCCCCGCAGCGCCCGACCGTCCGGGATCCGTTCGACGGCGACGCGACCGGAGCGGCCGACGGCGTACAGTTCGACGACCCGCCCGCGGATCGTCTGCGTCCGTACGGTGCCGTGTCGGACCTCCGCGAACCGCCGAGAGCCGTCGGCCTGCACGACCGGGTACTCGACCTCGTCCCCGATCTCGACGGCCCCGCCGCAGCAGAGGTGCTCCCAGCCCCCGACCTCGACCACGACCGGCTCGGGCATCAGACGAAGCGGACCGTCTGCTGCAGGCGGTCGCGGACGTCGAACACGTCGACCGACCCGACGGGCGAGAGCGCGCCGGACAGCACGTACGCCAGGGCGCTGCGCTTCACGACGAACGCGGTGGGCTTCCGCTGCGAGCCGACGAGCTGGACGTCCTCGTCGACGGCGGAGTCCGGCACGACGAGGATCCGGCCGGTGAAGCGGACGCGGGTCTGCTTCTGCACGGCCCGGGCGGCGCGGACGAGTTCCTTGACGGGGCGCTCCCCCGGCGCGAGGGTCTCGCCAGCGATCTCGCCGCCCTCGACCTCCACGGGTCCGCCCCAGTCGATGGACTCGAGCGCCCACAGCCCCGAGCTCGTGAGCACGGCGTGGTCGAGCTTGCCCTCGGGTCCGGCGTCGAGGTCGTGCCAGACGGTGACGCCGATGCCCATGTCCGCGACGATCGACGCCGTGGCCTCCTCGGCGAGCGCCTCGCCCAGCAGCCGGCGGATGTGTCGGGGCGCGGAGCGGATGAGCGCGGGGTCGTAGGGGTCCTCGATGGGGTCGCCCAGACCGACCCACTCGCGTTCGGCCTGCAGGAAGACCTCGCGGGACCGCCCGCCGGGGTGTCCGTGGGAGCGGGCACGGGGGCGTGAGTCGCGACGAGCCGACGGGGGTGCGTAGGCGTCGCGGGGTGATCCGTGCCTCCAGGCCGAGGAGCCGGACCCTGCCGACCCGGCCTCGTACGTCGGGGCCGAGCCGTGGCGGGATCCCGCGTCGTAGGCGCGGCGGGCGGCGGGGGTTCCGATGCGTTCCCAGGCGAGCTGGACACGCCGGAAGGACTGGGGGTCGCCGCCGAGGTCGGGGTGGGACTCGCGGGCGGCCTTCCGGTAGGCGCGGCGGAGTTCGTCGTCGTCGGCGGTCGCGGGGACGCCGAGGACCTCGTACGGGGTGGCGTCGGCCGGGCTGTCGGTCATGGCCCTGCGACATTACCCGAGGGAGCGTCGGCGTCAGCCGCACACGCGCTGGGTGCTGGCTGGGCGACGTTGGTCTGCGGAGGCGCGTGTCCGCGCGTGTCCGCGCGTGCGCAGGGTCGAGCGGACGGTCAGGCGACCGTGAACGTCACCGGGGCGCTCAGCCAGCGGGCGTACCGGTCGGCGGCGGCACCGAGTGCGCGGACGGCCGACGGGTCGAGCGGGGCGAAGGGCGTGACCGTCACCCGGACCCCGGACGCGCGTTCCGCTCGGGTCCACGTCCCCACGACGACGCCCCGGACGACGGCCATCGGCAGGAAGATGCCGTTGCCGCCCGGCACGACGCGGTCCTGGTGCTCGGCGGGCAGCTGCACGGAGCGGTCGGCGTAACCGAGCAGGTACTCGTCGAAGCCGGGGAGCAGGTGTCCGGTCGGGGTGCCACCCGTCGGCGGACGGTCGGCGAGTGCGAGCAGTCCTCCGCCGAGGTGCTCCACGGCGTCGCCGGCGGCGGCGATGCCACGGCGCACGTCCCCGAGCGGGAGCTTCGTCCACGCGGCGGCGTCTGCCTCGGTGGCCGGACCCCTGCCCCGCAGCCAGCCCGTGAGGAGCCGGCGGAGCGCCTCGTCACGGTCCGGCACGGGTTCGACGGCGGGCGCCCACTCGTCGAGGAGCACGATGCCCTGGCCGACCCGGGCGGTCGGCCCCCAGACGACCAGTCCGTCGAGCGACAGGCGGAGCAGGAGGTGGTAGCCGCGTCCACCGGCAGGGTCGATGCCGACGGCGCGCCAGCGGTCGAAGAGGTCGTCGCGGACGAGCGAGCGACCACCGCCCAGCGCCTCGACCGTGGCGTCGCGGGCCGTGGTGACGAGCGCCTCGTCGATCCCGAGCTCGGCGGCGCGACGGGCGATCGAGCGCACGGTGCGGTCGGCGGTGAGCGAGCCGATCAGCCGGAGGTCGTCCGGTCGGAGGGCGTGCAGGGTGCCCCGCATCGGCCAGCCCCGGACGAGTTCGCCGCGGTCGAAGGCGGCCCGGACGTCGTCGCGCGTGGACCCGGGCGTGCGGACACCGATCGCCCAGAGCACCTGCCCGAGGTCCTGGCCCTGCACGGCCGTCATGCGTGCGACCGCCGCGGTCGGCGCGGTGCCCGGGGCGGCGATGCCCTGCGCGGCCAGACGCTCGGCCCGGAGCCGCGCAGGGGTCGGCTGCACGGACACGGGCGGCCGGGACACCGGGCGTCAGGCCACGGCCGCCGCGATGGCGTCCACGTGCTGCTCGATGAACGCCACGTCGGCGCGGTAGAGCTCGACGTGTCCGTGCGCGAGGTCGCTGACGAACTTCGGGTCGCCTGCCGCTGCCTCGGTCTCGATGGTCGTGACGAGCGCCACGAGCGAGGACACCATGGTGTCGACGAGGACCGATCGCGAACGGGCGTCGAGCTCGTAGGCCCGGCAGAACTCGGCGGCGCGCCCGAGCCGGAGGTCGAGCGACGCGGTGCCGCCCTCGACGACGCCGGTCGTGAACGGCGCGAAGCGGTACACGGCACTCGCGACGTCCCAGACCCGGGGCCCCGGGTGTGCGGTGTCGAAGTCGATGATGCCGACGGCCGCGATGCCGTCGTAGACGCAGTTGTACGGCGCGAAGTCGCCGTGGACGATCGTCTCGACGGGAGCGCGCTCCGCCTGGGACCACACGTCGGCGTCGCTGCGGGGGAAGTCGGCCGCGGCGTCGTGGTAGTGGCGGAGCATGCGTGCCGTGGTCACGAGCGCGGCCTCGCTCGCGATGTCCTGGTTCCACGGGTAGTCACCGGCGGTGCCCGGGACGAACGACACGGTCTCGAGGGCGTCCCCGAGCGAGATCGGTTCCGGCACCCCCACGAAACCGTGACCGTGCACGTGTTCGAGCAGCCGGTGGACGGTGGGCGTCCACGGGCCCGCCGGGCGGTGGACCCGGTCGTCAGCCCTGGTGATGCGTTCCATCAGGGGTACCTCCTGTTGAGCGTCGACGTTGACGTTGGCCGCCAGCGTATCCGTGCCGCCTGCCCGCTGGAGTGATCCGACGCACGACGTCACGGGAACGTCACGTCGAGGAAATGCGTGCAGCGTTGCATGCAAGGCGTAGGATCGTTCGTCGTGGAAGCCTCGACCAGCACCGCAGCAGCGTCGGACCGCGCCTACGACCACGTGAAGCGCGCCGTCATCCGCGGCGACCTGCCCGGCGGGACCGCGATCAGCGAGAACGCGCTCTGCCAGGAGATCGGCGTGTCCCGGACACCGGTCCACGAGGCGTTCCTGCGGCTCGCGGCCGAGGGCCTCATCACCCTGGAGTCCCGGAAGGGAGCCGTCGTCCGCCCGATGTCCCCGAACGAGGCAGCCGACGTGCTCGAGATGCGGGAGGCGATCGAGTCCACCGCGGCGACCCGGGTGGTCACCGACGGCCGGGCGGCGGAGCTCGTCCCCGTCCTCCGGTCGATGTTGACGGAGCAGCAGGAGGCGGTCGCCGCGGGGGACGTCGACCGGTTCGTCGAGGTGGACGCCGAGTTCCACGGCGCGGTCATCGGCGCCTCGCGGAACGGGATCGCGGTGATGTTCGCGCAGACCCTGCGGGACCGCCAGCAACGACTCCGCCACCACCTCATGCGACTCCGGCCCGAACAGCTGCAGGCGTCGCTCGACGACCACCACGCCCTCGCCGCCGCGATCGAGGCCGGTGACGCCGCCCGGTACGCCGAGGTCCTGCGCGCCCACGTCGCGTCGCACCGGGGCGCCCTGTGAGCGCGGCCGACGCCACCACCGGCAGCGTGCCCACCACCGGCTCGGTCGCGCTGCCGCGGACGCGCAGCCGCGTCCTGCCGTGGGTGGCCGCCTGGGGTGCCGTGTTCGTGTGCTCGTGGGGAGGCAACCAGTTCTCGCCGCTGCTGCTCATGTACGAAGAGCGGCAGCACTACTCGTCCGTGCTCGTGAATGTGTTCCTCGGGGTCTACGTCCTCGGACTCGCGCCGGCGCTGCTCGTCGCCGGGTCGCTGTCCGACCGGCACGGCCGGCGCCCGCTCCTGCTCGTGGGCATCGGCACCGCCGTCGTCGGGAGCGGGCTCCTGGCGCTCGGGCCGTTCAGTCCCGCGTTCCTCGCCGCCGGGAGGCTCTTCTCCGGCGCCACGGTCGGCATCGCGATGGCGGTCGGCAACAGCTGGGTGAAGGAGCTCTCGCAGGGCCGCTTCGACCCCCGCGCCGACTCCGGCTCGGGGGCCCGACGGGCGTCGCTCGCGTTCACCCTCGGATCGGCGTCGGGAGCACTCGTCGCCGGGGTCATCGCCCAGTGGGGGCCGATCCCCGAGGTCCTGCCGTTCCTCGTGCACATCGCGGTCGCCCTGCCGTTCGCCATCATCGTCTGGCGGACCCCGGAGACGAACACAGCCGGAGGCCTCCCGGGTCCCTGGTGGCGCCAGCTGCGCATCCCGAGCGCCGGACACCGTCGGTTCACCCGCGTCGTGCTCGTCGCGGCGCCGTGGATCTTCGGCTCGGTGGCGATCGGGTACGGCTACCTGCCGACGCAGCTCGCCGGCGCGACCGGCACGTGGGGGCTCGTCTTCGCCACCGCAGCGACCGTGATCGCCCTCGGCGTCTCCAGCGCGGTGCAGCCGATCGCGAAGCGCGTGCACTCCGTGACCTCCGCGCGGGGCCTCGCCGTGGCGGTGGCACTCATGACGGTCGGCATCGCGGTCGTCGCCCTCGCGATCGCCCTGCAGTCCGTGTGGATCGGTCTCGGCGCGAACGTCGTCATCGGCGTGGGCATCGGCCTCGCGCTCGTGTCGTCACTGCTCGAGGTCCAGCGGATCGCCGGCACGCGCGACCTCGCCGGGCTGACCGGCGTCTTCTACGCCGCGGCGTACGCCGGCTTCCTCGCGCCCGCCGTGATCGCGGCGGTCGCCGGGTTCGTGGCCGTCCCGGTCGTCCTCGCCGTGGTCGTCGCGCTCGGCGTGGTCTCGTGGGTCGCGATCGCGGTGTCGTCCGGGAGGCACATCCCGGCCTGAGCGCGCCGCCCCGCGCCCGACGGTGGGTCACCGAGTGCGGGCAGGTGCGGTGCGCCGGCAGCGCGGCAGGTCAGCCCGGCAGCGCGTCGCGTAGCCATGCCGGGCCGCGCACGCCGGCGCCGAGCGCCTCGACGCGGGAGCGCAGCTCCCGGTCCGCCGTGACGACGAGCACGGGCGCGTCGCTGTCAGCGAGTGCCTGCTCGGTGGCGGCGACGATCGCGTCGTCACCCGACGCCGCTGCCCGCACCACGTCGACGGGGCGGGGGGACGTGTCGGGGGCGAGCCGTGCCTCCCGGGCGTCGCCCTCCAGCACCACCGTCCAGCGCGGCCACCAGTGGGCGAACGGGAGGTCGAGCTCGGCCGAGGCGACGCCGTCCGCGGCGAGCACCCTGACGCCGTCGACCAGCCGGGCGGCGGCGCCGGCGCGGTCCCGCCACCAGCCGTCGGGTCGGCTGCCGACGACGTTGGCGGCGTCGACCACGACCCGGGGCGAGGTGTCGAGGGACGCGCGGAGCGCCGGCCAGGAGGCACCGAAGCCGGGGTGGAGCGGGAGGTCCGCGACCTCGCCGACGGGGATCCAGGACAACGCGAGGCTCTCACGGTCGGCGATCACCGGTTCGAACGGCCGGGAGGCGCGTCCGACGACGGTCGTGTAGGTCCAGAACCCCAGGTCGAGGACCGCGGTGTGTCGGAGGTCGATGCCCTCCTCGGGGACACCTGCCTCTTCGGCGGACTCGCGGAGGGCGCCCGAGACCGCGTCCTCGCCCTGGTGCCGGGCGCCGCCGGGGATGCCCCAGGTGCCGCCGTGGTGGCTCCACTCGACGCGGTGCTGGAGGAGCACGCGTCCGGAGCCGTCGTCGACCAGGAGGCCCGCCGCGCCGAAGCGTCCCCACGCCTTGGTGCCGTCGGGGCCGATCGCCCACGCGTCACCGGGGTCGCGGGGGCCCGGCGGCGGCCCGGGCGGCGTGGTGCCGTCCACACCGGGGAGGCGGTTCACACCAGGGACGTCGGGCACCGGTCCACCTTCCCACACACGGCTGTCCGTGTGACCGCCGTGGGTCACGGAGCGTCGTGTACGGTGACGATCGAGACGCGGGGTGCCGCGACCGCGGCTGAGATCACACCCGTCGAACCTGCTCGAGCTCGTACTCGCGAAGGGATCGTCCATGCGCACTGCTGCGCCCGTACCCACCACCGCTGCGCCGGACCTCGTGCTCCGGTGCGCCGACCTGCTCGAGGCCGTCCGTGCCCGGGCCCCGCTCGTCCAGTGCGTCACGAACACCGTGGTGCAGAACGTGACGGCGAACGTGCTCCTCGCGGTCGGGGCCTCCCCCGCCATGGTCGACGTACGCACCGAGGCCGGTCCGTTCGCCCGGGTCGCCGACGCGCTGCTCGTGAACACCGGCACACCGCACGAGGAGACCCGTGACGCCGCCGTCGAGGCGGCGACCGCGGCCGTCGACGCCGGGACGCCGTGGGTGCTCGACCCCGTGGCGGTCGGGGCGCTCCCCGTCCGGACCGCGCTCGCGCACGAGCTGCTGGCCCTGCGGCCGACCGTTCTGCGGGGCAACGCCTCGGAGGTGCTCGCCCTGCTCGACGGCGCGGCCGGAGGCCGAGGGACCGACGCGACGGCCACCACGGACGACGCGAGGGCCGCTGCGAGCGCATCGGCCGGGAGGCGCGTGGGCGCCGTGGCGGTGTCCGGTCCGGTCGACCTGGTGGTCGCCCCGGACGGGACCGTCGTGCGGGTCGCGAACGGGACGGACCTGCTGACCCGGATCACCGGCGGCGGGTGCGCGCTCGGTGCGGTGGTCGCCGCGTTCGCGTCGGTCACCGCCGACCCCGGCGACGCCGCCGTGGCCGCGACCGTGGCGTACACGGTGGCGGCCGAGCTGGCCGCCCGGGACGCCGGTGGTCCGGGGACGTTCCAGCCGCTGTTCCTCGACCGGCTCGCGTCCCTCACACCGGAGGACCTCGTGGAACGCTCCCGCGTGTCCACCGAGGACGGCACGGGCACGGCGGACTCCACCCCTGCCGTGCCGACTCGGAGCGAGCGGTGACCGCGGCTGCTCGCACGGCGGGAGACGGCCTCGGCGTGTACCTCGTGACGGACACGGAACTGGCCGGACGGCACGGCCTCGGCGTCCTCGGTGTGGTCCGGGCCGCGGTCGCCGCCGGGGTCCGCACCGTGCAGGTGCGGGACAAGCAGGCCTCGGCGCGAGGCCTCACGGGATTGGCGGCCGCCGTGGCCGATGCGGTGGGCGACCGGGCGACGGTGGTGGTGGACGACCGGCTCGACGTCGTGCTCGCCGCGCGGCACGCCGGACACCGCGTCGCGGGCGTGCACCTCGGCCAGTCCGACGTGCCGGTGACCGCCGCGCGTGCCCTGCTCGGACCGGCGGCCCACGTGGGTCTGACCGCGAACACGCCGGAGCACCTCGCGGCCGTCGCTGCCCTGCCGGCCGGGACGGTCGACCTGCTCGGTGTGGGCGTCGTCCACCCCACCACGACGAAGCCCGACCACCCCGCGCCGCTCGGCGTCGACGGGTTCGCCCGGATCGCCGCCGTCACCGGGCTGCCGTGCGTCGCGATCGGCGGCGTCACCCTCGACGACGTCGCGCCGCTCCGCGCCGCCGGAGCGGCGGGGGTGGCCGTCGTCTCCGGCATCTGCGCGGCTGCCGACCCCGGGGCGGCCGCTGCCGCGTACGTGACCGCCTGGCGGACCGGAGCTGACCGGCCGGGTGCACCGCGCCTCCAGGACGGTGTCCGGTGAGCGTCCCACGGGTCCTGACGATCGCGGGGACCGACCCGACGGGCGGCGCCGGACTGCAGGCGGACCTCAAGGCGATCGCCGCCCACGACGGCTACGGCATGGGTGTCGTGACCGCGCTCGTCGCGCAGAACACCACCGGTGTGCGCGCCGTCCACCTCCCGGCGACGACGTTCCTGCGCGAGCAGCTCGACGCCGTGTCGGACGACGTGACGATCGACGCCGTCAAGGTCGGGATGCTCGGGACGGCTGAGGTCGTGTCGACGGTCACGTCATGGCTCGCCGAGCACCGACCGCCGGTCGTCGTGGTGGACCCGGTGATGGTGGCGACGAGCGGCGACCGACTGCTGTCCGTCGACGCCGAGGCCGCGCTCACCGACCTCTTCGCGCACGCCGACCTGCTCACGCCGAACCGGGCGGAGCTCGGGGTGCTCGCCGACCTGGCGCGGCGGACGACCAGCGCGGGAGCCACCGCCGACGGCGACGCTGCGCCGGACGACGCAGCCCTGGTGGCCCGGACCTGGGACGTACTCGTGCTCGCGAAGGGCGGGCACGACGACGGCCCGACGTCCGACGACGTACTGGTGTCCCCGGACGGGAGCTCGCGAGTCTTCCGCGGACCGCGGATCCGAACGGCGAACACCCACGGCACCGGCTGCTCCCTGTCGAGCGCGATCGCCACGCTCGCCGCACGGCACGGCGACTGGGAGCTCGCGGTCGGAGCGGCCAAACGGTGGCTCACGACCGCGCTCGAGCACGCCGACGCGCTCGACGTCGGCGCCGGGAACGGCCCCGTCGACCACGGTGCCGCGACGCGGGCCGCGCTGCCGCCCGTCCCGTGGACCCGGACGTGGTGGGAGGACGTCGCCGACGTCCGCGACGCGACCCTGGCCGGGGAGTTCCTCCGTCGTCTGGCCGACGGGACGCTGCCGCCCCCCGTGTTCGACGCGTACCTCGCGCAGGACGTGCACTACCTCCGGACGTACGAACGCCACCTCAGAACCCTGGCCGACCGGTCGTCCGGCGCGGCCGCGACGTTCTGGCGCACCGCCGCCGACGGGTGTGCCGCCGAGGCGCGGGACCTGCACCACCGACGCCTCGGGGACGCGCACGCCGACGATCCGGTGCACCCCGTGTGCGCCGGCTACCTGGCGCACCTGCAGGCCGCGGCGGACTCCGGCTCGACGGCCGTGCTCGCGGCCGCCGTGCTGCCCTGCTTCCGGGTGTACGCCTGGGTCGGGACGCGGCTGGGCGTCGCGCCCGAGGGGCACCCGTACGCGGACTGGGTCTCGGCGTACGGCGACCCGGGCTTCGCCGCGGCGAGCGCCGAGGCCACCGAGCAGGTGGAACGCCTGGCCGCCGTGGCGACCGCCGAGGAGCGAGGGCGCATGGCGCGTGCCCACCGTCGGTCGACCGTGTGGGAGGAGGCGTTCTTCCGGATGGCGCTGTGACCGCCGAGGGGCGGTCGCCGCCGTGCGACCGCTGCGTGCGTCAGCGCGGGGGCAGCCGGACGAGCTCGACGGTCAGCTCCGTGCCGTCGACCGTCCCACGCATCCAGGTGTGGTCCGGTTGGCGGCGGCGGTCGGTCGGCGAACCGGGGTTGAGCAGGCGGAGTCCGGTGTCGGCGACCGAGTCCCAGGGGATGTGCGAGTGGCCGAAGACGAGCACGTCGACGTCCGGGAAGGCGGCGGCGGCGCGGCGTTCCCGTCCGGTCGCGGCGCCCGTCTCGTGCACGGCCGCGAAGCGGAGGTCCTCGACGGTGAAGCGGGCCTCGAGCGGGAGCCGGTCGTCGAACTCCGGGCCGTCGTTGTTGCCGCGGACCCCGACGAACCGACGCGACCGGCCGGCGACGGCGTCGAGCGTCGCGAGGTCCACCCAGTCCCCCGCGTGCACGACGAGGTCGGCGGCGTCGACGTCGTCCCACAGCGCGGCCGGGAGGTCCTTCGCGCGCTTCGGCAGGTGGGTGTCGGACAGCAGGACGAACGAGGTCGTCACGATGCGGCGCCGCGGGCCGGCATCGGAAGACCGGCCTCGTCCGCGGTGCCGAGGCGTTCGAGCAGCCCGGCGAGCAGGGCGATGTCATCGTCGGACCAGTCGGCGAGGCGTTCCTCGAGGGCATCGCGGTGCAGCCGGACGGACCGCTCGAGTGCCGCGCAGCCGGCCTCGGTCGCGATCAGCGGCTTCGCGTTGCCGGTACCGCCGTCGGTCGTCCGCACCAGTCCCGCCGCGAGGAGCCCCGAGAGCTGCCGGGAGATCGTCGACCGGTTGAGTCGGAGGTAGCGGGCGATGTCGATGGCCATGCAGCCGGGGTGCTCGACGACGAAGTCCACGAGCGACTGGTCCACGACGCTGAGCACCTCGTCCGACCCGCGCGCCCGGATGCTGGCCCGCCTCGTGATGCGGGAGAGCTCGGTGTAGGCGCGTCCGACGTCGGCGTTCCGGACATCGGACCTCGGGTGGTCCATGGTGGCTCCTGCCTGTCGAGGGCCGTCTCGCACCGGCTCGTCCCGGTACCTTGCGGTCAGAGGATACCGATCGGTCGCTGACCGGACTGCCAGACCCGCCGAATGCCAGACCCGCCGACTGCCAGACCCGGCCGACTGCCGGCCCCCGACTGCACGGCCCGCCGGGTCAGCTGCCGGCTGCCGCGGCCTGGAGCGCCGCGATGTCGAGCTTCTGCATCTGCATCATCGCCTGGTAGACGCGGGCGTTCGCGGCGGGGTCGCCCGAGCCGGTCATGAGCTCGCCCATCATCGACGGGGTGACCTGCCACGCCACACCCCAGCGGTCGAAGAGCCAGCCGCACATCGACGGCCGTCCGCCGTCGGCGAGCAGCGCGTCCCACACCCGGTCGAGCTCCTCCTGCGTGTCGACGTCGACCTGGAACGACACGGCGTCGCTGTGCGGGTGACCGGGGCCGCCGTTCATGGCGCGGAACCCCCGGCCGAGCAGCGTGAACTCGACCACGAGCGCATCGCCGTCCGGGGTCTCGGCGACGCTGTCGATCCGCGAGTCGGGGAAGAGCGAGACGTACAGCTCGGCTGCCTGCCGTGCCTGGTCGTCGTACCAGAGGAACGGGGTGATCGCGGTCATGGTCGGCTCCTGCTCTCGGTCCTGCCCGCTCAGTCCGCGACGCCGCGGCTGAGCAGGCCTGCTCGTTCGGGGTGCTCGTCGAACCACTGCCCGACGAACCAGCACATCGGGACGACGCGCTTGTCCGACGTCCGTTCGACCTCGTCGATCGTGTGCGTCACCAGGGCAGCGGCGTACCCGTGCCCGCGGTGCTTCGGCACGGTGTACGTGTGCGGGAAGGCGATCGCGTCGCCGTTCTCGCGGTAGTCGAGGACGCTGACGAGCTCGCCGTCGACGTACATCGCGTAGCGGCTCTCGTCGGCCTCGTGGCGGAACTCCTCGGTCATGCCGCCATCATGCTCCGGGAATGCCGTCCCGGCCCGTGCGTTGCGTCCTCCATGACCACGATCGGCATCATCGGAGCAGGCAACATCGGATCCCAGCTGGCACGCCTCGCCGTGCAGCACGGCCACGAGGTGGTGATCGCCAACTCCCGCGGCCCGGAGACCCTCTCGGACCTCGTGGACGAACTCGGTCCGTCCGCGCGCGCCGCCACCCGTGACGAGGCAGCAGCCGCGGGCGAGATCGTCGTCGTCACGACCCCGCTCGCCGCGATCGACACGATCCCCGTCGAGCCCCTCGTGGGCAAGGTCGTGATCGACACGAACAACTACTACCCGCAGCGCGACGGGCAGATCGCGGCGCTCGACGACGAGACGACCACCACCGCCGAGCTGCTGCAGGACCACCTCCCCGGCGCGAAGGTCGTCAAGGCGTTCAACCACATCGCCGCCCCCGCCCTCACCGACGAGGCCGAGTCCGCCGGGACGCCCGGCCGCCGCGCCCTCGTGGTCGCGGGCGACGACGAGGACGCCAAGCGCACCGTCACCGACCTCATCGACGCCTTCGGGTTCGACGTCGTCGACGCCGGTCCGCTCGCCGAGGGATGGCGCATCCAGCGCGACACCCCCGGGTACGTGGTGCGCCTGACGGCGCCGGAGCTGCGCGAGGCGCTCGCCGCCGCGAAGCGCTACCACGACATGTAGGTCGTCACCACTCGACGGACGGGAGGCTCGGTGCCGGCTGGCACCGAGCCTCCCGTCCGTCAGCGGGTCGCGATGAGCGACTCAGCGACCCGCCGCCGCGCCGTCGAAGATGACCGTCATCTCGGCCACGTCGTCCTCGGACGGCGCCCACGCGGTGCCGGCCTCCGCGTTCTGCGTGATCTGCTCCGGCTTCGTCGCCCCCGCGATCACGCTCGACAGCCCGGGCTGTGCGAGGAGCCACGCGAACGTCCCCTGCAGCATCGTCACCCCGCGCGCGTCGCAGAACCGCTGGAACTCGTCGAGCACGTCCCACGGCGCGTCCGCGAGCAGCTGCGGCTTCGCCGTGCTGAGCCGGCCGTCCGCGGGGCCGCCCGCCTTCGTGTACTTGCCCGTGAGCAGGCCGTTGTACAGCGGGAAGTACGGCAGGAACCCGAGCGCGTAGGCCCGGACCGCCGGCAGCACCTCGTCCTCGACGCTGCGGGCGAGCGGGCTGTACTCGTTCTGCGCGGACACGAACTGCGTGGTTCCGGCGATCGAGGCGGTGAGTTCGGCCTCGGCGATCTGCCAGCCCGCGAAGTTCGAGTGGCCGACGTAGCGGATCTTGCCCTCGCGGACGAGGTCGTCGAGCACCGAGAGCGTCTCCTCGATCGGGGTCACCGGGTCCGGGCGGTGCATCTGGTAGAGGTCGATCCAGTCCGTCCCGAGGCGCCGGAGCGACGACTCCACGGCGAGCCGCACGTACCGCCGGGAGCCCCGCACGCCCCAGTCCGGCCCGTTCACGCCCTGCATGTCGAGGCCGAACTTCGTCGCGAGCACGATCTCGTCGCGGCGCCCGGCGACGGCCTTCCCGAGCATCTCCTCGCTGAGCCCGGGTCGTCCGCCGTAGACGTCGGCGGTGTCGAAGAGGGTGACGCCGGCGTCGAGGGCGGCACCGACGACGGCGTTCGTCCCCTCCTGCGACTCGGAGGCGGTGCCCGGCCGGCCGAAGTTGTTGCAGCCGAGGCCGACGGTGGACACGACGAGCCCCGAGGGCCCGAGCGGACGGTGTTCGATTCCGGTCATGCCCCGACCGTACCGACGGGCTGCCGTCCGCGGCCCCGAACTGGGGATGCGCCCGGGCCGGAGGCTCCCGATAGAACTGACGATGGATCAGACCAGCGGAGGGAGCAGCAGTGGCGTCGCATCGCATGCCGGATTCGGACCGGCCCCGACGGCCGGTCCCTGCCTGGGTCACCGCTGTGCCGGAGGACGCCCTGGAGGCACGCCCCGCCTCCGCCGCGTCGGCCCCCGCCGAGCACGTGGTCGGGTCCACCGCGACGACCGCCGCCGAGACCGCACCCGTCGTCGCCGCGGTCGCCCGGCCGGCGCACGACGCCGCGGTCGCCCGGCCGGAGCACGTCGCCGCCGCTGGCCCGCCCGGTGCACCTGACGTGCCCGGCGCACCGCTCGGTGACGCTGGATCCGTGGACTCGCCGCTCGGCGTCGTGGTGCCGGACTTCCCGCCGGACGAGGACCTCCTGCCGCCGGCACCGACCTCGCCCGCGGTGCACACGCTCCCGTTCGACCAGCTCGTGCGTCCAACGCCGGCACCGGTGTCACCCGTCGACGCCGCGCCGCTCACCCCGCCCGCGGCCACCGCTCCCGCAGCGCCTCCGGCACCGGCCGTCCCGGTGGTCGGCCAGCCGCGGTTCTCGGTGCCCGGTCTGGAGCACGTCGTCGTGGCCGGCAGCGAACCGGCCCCGACCGGCCCCGTCGGCTACCGCACCCCTGCACGCTTCGCGCAGCACCAGGTCGTGGCAGCGCCGACCACACCCGCTCCGGCCGCCGCGTCCGCGCCGTCCGTGCCCGCGCCGACCGGACCCGCGCCGTCCACGTCGAGCCGGACCGGAACCGACGCGCGGACGGTCGACGAGTCCCCCACCGTCGCCGCGCCCGTGGTGCGCGAACCCGCCCCGACCGAGCCGCTCCTCCAGGCCGGCGCAGCCCCGACCGGTGCGGCGCCGGACGCGACGGCCGACGCCGGGGCCGGTGCGCGCCGGATCGGTGCGACGCCCGGGGCGGTCCTCGGTGCCGTCGCCGGCATCGCGACGCTCGGCCTGGCGGCGTGGTGGTTCACCGCGCCGGGCACCGTGCACGGCGTCGGGCTCGTGCTCGGGGTGCTCGCCCTCCTGCTGTCGGGGATCGTCCTGCGGGACCGCTCGGCCACGTGGCAGCGCCCGGTCGCACTGCTCGGTGCCGTGCTCGGCGGCGTCGGGACCCTCGTGCTGCTGTGGGCGGTGGCGTCCGCGCTCCTGCCGACTGCCGGGGTGACGCTCCCCGACCTCACGGGGACCGGGACCGTCCCGACGCTCGCGCCGTAGCGGTTGCGCGGCGCCGTCCCGACGCTCGCGCCGTGGCGGTTGCGCGACGCCGTCCCGACGCTCGCGCCGCAGGGGTTGCGCGGCGCCGTCGAGCCGCGCTGCGCCGCCGAGCTGCGCGGCGCCGTCGGGTCACGCGCGCCGTCGCTCAGACCGCGCGGATCACGCCGCGGGACAGGATCGCGTTCGTCAGCGCGTCGACCGGTTCGCGCTGCGTCGTCGGGTTGGCGATGAGGACGTAGTCCACCGCCGGCAGGTCGGGCAGCGCCAGGCGCTGCGACACCTTCACGAGGTCGGCCGGGATGAGCGAGTGCGGGAACACCGCGACCCCGATCCCCGCCCGAACCGCCGCGAGCACCCCGTTCACGTCGCGGGTGTTGCAGGTGATCCGCCACGTGCGGCCGGCAGCCTCGAGGGCGTCGATCGCCATCTGCCGGCTGATGCTCGGCGCCTGGTAGACGATGAGCGGCACGGGCTCGCCGTCCTCGAGCGCGATGCCGTCCTGCGCCATCCACACCATCTGGTCCGTCGCGACGCGGGTTCCCTCGGCCGACTCCCCCGCGGTCTGCTTGATGAACACGAGGTCGAGCTGGCCCGCGTGCACCCGGCGGAGCAGCGGCGCGGACTGGTTCACCGTCAGCTCGAGGTTCACGTGCGGGTGGAGTCGCCGGAAGTCCCGCAGGATCCGCGGCAACTGCGTGATCGCGAGGTCGTCCGCCGCGCCGAAGCGGAGCCGGCCGCGGGTGGCTGCCCCCGAGAAGTACGCGTCCGCCGTGGCGTGCGCCGCGAGGATCGTCCGGGCGAAGCCGGCCATCGCGTCCCCGTTGTCGGTGAGGCTCACACCCCGGGTGTCCCGCGCGACGAGGGTCCGGGCGACCGCGCCCTCGAGCCGTCGCACGTGCTGCGAGACCGTGGGCTGGCTGATGCCGAGGCGGACCCCGGCGGCCGTGAAGCTCCGCGTCTCCGCGACCGCGAGGAACGTCCGCAACAGCACCGGGTCGAGCACGACGGACCCCCTCATTCGACTTCGCAATGGAGTGATAGCAACCATACGGGGATCGAATGGATCTCGGGCAACTAGTTTCGAGTGGGTACCGTCCGACCGTTCCGCCTCGACCTCCGGAGACCCCCAGCCGTGAGTGCGTCATCGACGACCCTCCCCCCGCCCACCGAACCCCTCCCCGTCGTCGCCGAGCGCCCACCCTGGCGGCACACACTCATCGCCCTGTCGGTGCCGAACTTCCGGATCTTCACCGCGACGAACCTCGTGGCGATGACCGCCGGGTGGATGCAGCGGATCGCGCAGGACTGGCTCGTCCTGCAGCTCACCGGCTCGGTCGCGCAGGTCGGCATCACCGTCGCGTGCCAGTTCGCCCCGATGCTCTTCTTCGGACTGTTCGGCGGCGTCATCGTCGACCGGTTCTCGAAGCGTGCGCTGATGATGCTCACCCAGGGTGCGTTCGCGGTCCTGTCGCTCGTCCTCGCCGTGCTCACCCTGACCGGGGTCGTGCAGGCGTGGCACATCTGGGTGATCGCGTTCGTCGTCGGCATGGTGACCGTGATCGACAACCCGGCGCGGCAGGTGTTCGTCACCGAGATCGTCGGGCACCAGCACCTCCGGAACGCGATCAGCGTCAACTCGAGTGTGTTCCAGCTCGGCGGGATGATCGGCCCCGCGCTGTCCGGCGCGCTCCTCGTGGCCGTCGGAGCGGGGTGGTCGTTCGGGGTGAACGCCGTCGCGTGCGCCGCGGTCGTCGTGACGCTCGGGTTCCTCCGGGTGTCCGAGCTCCACCGCACCCCGCCGGCACCGCGCACGAAGGGACAGCTCGTCGAGGGGCTCCGCTACGCGATGGGCAAGCCGACCATCCTCGTGCCCGTCGTGCTCATGGCGTTCTTCTCGGTGTTCGCGCTGACGATGCCCGTCCTGCTGTCGGCGTTCGCGTCCGAGGTGTACGACGTCGGCGCCGGCGGCTACGGCGTCTTCAACTCCGCGGTCGCGATCGGTGCCCTTGCCGGGGCGCTGCTCTCCACCCGGCGCGCCGTCGTCCGCCTCCGGACCATCGTCGGCGGCGTGTTCTGGACGGGCGTACTGCTCGTCGTCACCGGCGCGGTCCCGGTGATCGCCCCCTTCACGGTCGCGCTCGTCGCGGTGGGGATGTCACAACTGCTGTTCATGACGGCGTCGAACTCCCTCGTGCAGCTGTCATCGAACGTCGCGATCCGTGGTCGCGTGATGTCGCTCTACGTCCTCGTGCTGCTCGGTGGCCAGGCCATCGGCGGACCGATCATGGGCCAGGTGGTCGACCACTTCGGCGCCCACGTCGGCATGGTCGTCGCCGGGGGCGTCCCCGCGGTGGCCGCGGCGGTCGTGGGGCTCGTGCTCGCTCGGCGGGGTGGGCTGCACCTCGCGGTGCGGATGCGCCACCACGTGCCGATGCCCGCGATCGTCGGGCAGCGCTGACGCGCGCGTGGTCGCGGCCGCGGCCGCGGCCGCGGCCGCGGCGAACCACGAAAGCGACATCGAACCGGGCCCGAGACCTGGTTCGATGTCGCTTTCGTGGTGCGGGACGGACGGGAGGTCTGTGGCGGGGTCGCCACGGGCCTTCAGTTCGGTCGCGTCTAGTACGCGACGCCGAAGCGCGCCCGGTGGTGCACCGGCGTGACGATCTCGTCGACGAACGCGATGGCGAAGTCCTCGCCGGAGATGTCCGAGTTGCCCTCGGCGTCGGTGAGGAGCACGTCGTCGGTGGTGCGGTAGGTGCCCTTCCGCTCGCCCGGGTTGTAGCTGCCGAAGGCCGCCGCCGGGCTCACGTAGAACCAGTCGACCTCGGTGTCCGACGCCTTGAGCGCGTCGAGGATCGCGGCGTGGCTCTTCGCCTCCCCCTTGAAGGCGTCCGGGAACTCCGGGGTGTCGAAGAGGCGCGGGCCGCCTTCCGCGACGAACAGCGATCCAGCGCCGCCGACGATCCCGAGGCGCGCACCGGCGGCCGAGGCAGCGTCGACGAAGTGCTGGAAGCGGTCCTTGAGCTCCGAACCGTCGGCCTGCACGGCGTGGAGGGCGACGACGACCACGTCGGCGCCCTTCGCGACCTCGGCGACGAAGTCCGTGTCGAACGCGTCACCCTGGGCGAGGGTGAGGCCGTCCGCCGGCTCGAGCTTCGAGGTGTCGCGCGCGACGGCGGTGACGGTGATGCCGCGCGAGAGCGCCTCGCGGGTGATGGCGGAGCCGGCGTACCCGGTGCCTCCGAAGACGACGATGCTGGTCATGGCGGTCCTTTCGTGGAGCGGTTGCCCTTCGTGACTCACTGTACGGGTGTTACTCTCCATCGGTAAGTAGGCACCTCATGGTGCGTAACGGAGGCCAGCGTGTCCGCTCTCGAGTACACCCCCTACGCGGCGGACTGTCCGTCGCGCCAACTCCTCGACCGCATCGGCGACCGGTGGAGCGTCCTCACGATCGGCTCGCTCGTCGACGGCCCGCAGCGGTACTCGGCGATCGCGAACCGGGTCCAGGGCGTCTCGCAGAAGATGCTCACGCAGACGCTCCGCGCCCTGGAGCGGGACGGGCTCGTCACCCGGACCGTCTTTCCTGAGATCCCGCCGCGGGTCGAGTACGAGCTCACCGAGCGTGGACGGTCCCTCCGCGCCGTGCTCGAGCCGCTCGAACGCTGGGCCACGGACCACATGGACGACGTGGCAGGGTCGCGCGAGACGTACGACGCGCGACGCGGTTGAGCCGCGCTCCACGTCGGCTGGAATCGCCGCCCGGGCCTGGTGGTTGCCTGGTGGCATGCGATCTGTCGTCTACTCGAAGCCCGGTGACTCGTCCGTCCTGACCCTCGAGGAGCGCCCGCTCCCGGAGCCGGGCCCCGGCGAGGTGCGCGTCCGCGTCGTCGTCTCCGGGGTCAACCCGACCGACTGGAAGGCCCGCGCCGGCGGCACCTACGGCGACGGTCTGCCGTTCCCCGAGATCACGCCGAACCAGGACGGATCGGGCGTCGTCGACGCGGTCGGCGAGGGCGTCGGCCACCTGGCGGTCGGCGACCGCGTCTGGCTGTTCATGGCCGCCTCCGGTCGCCCGACCGGCACCGCGCAGGAGTACACCGTCGTCCCCGCCGAGCGAGCCGTGCCACTGCCCGACGGCACCGGCCACGACGTCGGCGCTTCGCTCGGCGTCCCGGCGATGACCGCGCACCGCGCCCTCACCACGCACGAGCACGGTCCGGACCGACTCGCTCCCGGGGCGCTGGACGGCAGGACCGTCCTGGTGGCGGGCGGCGCCGGCGCGGTCGGTCACGCCGCGATCCAGCTCGCACGCTGGGCGGGCGCGACCGTCGTGTCGACGATCAGCTCCGACGAGAAGGCCGCGCTCGCGACCGCTGCCGGGGCGCACCACACGGTGAACTACCGCGACGAGGACGCTGCCGACCAGATCCGGCGCATCGCTCCGGACGGCGTCGACATCGTCGTGGAGGTGTCGATCCCGCAGAACGCGCAGCTCGTCGCCGAGGTGCTCGCGAACCACGGTGTCGTGTCGATCTACGCGAACAACGGGGGTGACGACGCGACGCTGCCGATCCGGCCGAACATGGGCGTGAACGCGCGCTACCAGTTCCTGCTGCTCTACACGATCGGTGACGAGGCCCTCGCCGCGGCCGCCGAGGACGTCACCGCGGCGCTCCACGACGGCGTCCTGCCGGTGGGTGAGGGCGCCGGCCTCCCGCTGACCCGGTTCCCGCTCGAGAAGACCGCGGCGGCGCACGACGCCGTCGAGGGCGACGCCGTCGGCAAGGTGCTCATCGATGTCAGCGGGGAGTGAGGCCGCTCCCTGCGCCGCGGACGACGGAGCGGCCAGGACGACGGAGCGCCGAGGACGACGGAGCACCCGGGACGACAGAGCGCCGCGACCGCCGGTGATCCGGTGGTCGCGGCGCTCCGTCCGTCGGTCGGTGGCTGTGGGGTCAGCGGGCGAGGGCGGCGGCGAGCCGTGCCTCGAAGCGACGACGGGCAGCGACCCGCTCACGCTCGATGTTCGCGGCGATGACGGCGCGGTCCTCGTAGTCGGCGTCGGTGGTGTCGTCGGTCCAGTTCGGGGTGTACACCCGGGACCGACCGAAGGGCTTCGGTTCGGGGGTCACGATGGTCATGCGTGGATCGTACGTCGAGCGTCCGACAAATCGTGTGCGCATCACGGGCCTTTCCGGTGGTTGCGGTCCCGGTCCGGGAACGGGGACGCGAGCGAGAACGCGACGGCCATGAACGAGGCCATCAGGGCGACGTACTTGGCGTCGAGGTCCGTGAACGCGTCCGGAGCGGGCGAGTCCACGGTGAGCATGCCGAACGAGTACTCCTCGGAGCGGATCACGACCGACACGTACGAGCGGTAGCGGGGCTCGAACCCGGGCAGGTCCTCGTCGGCGTCGACGTCGGCGGTGCGGTCCCCGACGACACGTGGACCGCCCCCGACCAGCACCCAGTCGAGGTTGCGGTCGCCGTAGGGCGTGCCTGCCCGGAACACCCCGGCGGTGTCCTCCGCTCCCCCGTGCCCGATCGGCTCGAGCGCCCGGAGGTCCGCCGACAGCTGGTACACGTTCGCGCGGACGTCGGGGACGCCCGGCAGGAGGTAGAACGCCAACGCGACGGCGATCCGGTCCGCGAAGCCCGGGAGCTCCTGCCGACGCTCGTACCGCCGGAGCTCCGCGAAGCGTGTGAGCCTCGAGGCGAGCTGGCCGAACGCGTACCGGACGGCGGTGCCCTGCTCGAGCTCGGTGGACCGGGCGACGGCTGCGGCCGCGGCCACCGAGGCGGCGGCCCTGCGCGCGCGGACGACCTGCACGACGACCGCGGCGAGGAGCACCACGAGGCCGAACACGACGAGCGAGACCTTCAGCCCGGGGCCCGCGACGAGGTTCGGCAGCTGGAACGCAGCGGTGGGCGCGGTCGCCACGACGATCGGCCAGACGACCGCACCGGCGCGGCGCCGCCGTCGGTCGACCATGCTTCGCTCCCCTGTCATGACGACGACGCTAGGACACCCCACCGACGTCGGCAGGGTTGTCCACAGGGCGCGGCACGAGGGTACGAGTGTTGTCCCCTGCAACGCCGACTTGCCCCCCGAACGAGGGTGGGAAGAACATCATCCCCATGCAGCAGCGACTCAAGACCAGAGCAACGGCGCTCCTCGCGACCGCCGCCATCGTCCTCCTCGGCGGCACCTTCGGAGCCTCCGCGGCGAACGCCGCCACCGTCTCCCCGCAGGTCATCGGCGGCGAGCAGGCACCGAGCACCCCGTGGGAGGTGCAACTCGTCTTCCAGCAGGGCGGGTCCGGCACGTACGGGTGCACCGGCGAGCAGATCAACGCCTCGTGGGTGCTCACCGCCAACCACTGTGTCGACGGCACGACCGCGATGAACGTCTACCACTCGAACAGCACCACCAACCGCGGCACCGCCACGGCCGTCGACCGCCTGTACTCGGCACCGTCCGGCGACATCGCCCTCGTGCACCTCCGCACCGCGAAGACGCTCTCGTCGTACGCACCGCTCGACCTCGCGTACACGACGAAGTCGTCCGGCACGGGCACGATCATGGGCTACGGCAACCGGGCGAACAGCGCCCCGAGCACGGGCCTGTACCAGGCGAGCGTCAACCTGACCGGTCGGTCGGTCGACGCCTACAACGGCACGGCACAGCACGTGACGGGTGTCTCGGGCGCTTCGAACCACGGCGACTCGGGCGGCCCGCTCCTCGTGAACGGCAAGGTCGTCGGCGTGTGCTCGACCGGCGACGTGGCGGACCCGGGAGCGAACACGCACGCGGGGTCGAACTACGCGGTGCTGACGCAGAGCGCCAGCTGGATCCGGAGCACGGCAGGCGTCTGACCGACGCTCCCCAGCATCGGACTGGAGGCCCGTGGCGACGCCGCCACGGGCCTCCAGTCCGTCTCCCCCACCTCTCCTGCACACGCTGGCCCGGACACATTGCCGTCCACAGGCCGCGCGCCGCGGCCCGTCAGGGCAGGCGCGGTTGGTAAGCATGACCCATGACCGACGTCTCGACACCCGTCCCCGGCACCCGCGCACTCGTCCTCGGAGGCGGCGGCGTCGCCGGCATCGCCTGGGAACTCGGCGTGCTCACCGCCCTGCAGGAAGCCGGGGTCGACCTCGACGCCGCAGACCTCGTGGTCGGGTCGAGCGCCGGCAGCGTCGTCGGGACGTTCGTGCGCGCCGGCGCGGTCGCCGATGCCTACGCGCAGCAGCACGCCCCGCTGCCGTCGACGTACGAGGAACCTCCGGTCATCGCCTCGGAGGACTTCCAGACCCGCCTCGAGCAGGTCCTCGCGGGCGCACGTGACGACCAGGACGCCCGTGCTCGACTCGGCGCGGTGGCGCAGCAGTCCGTCGGCGGCCAGACCGACGAGGAACGCATCGCGACCTTCGAGCAGACCATCCCCGGCTCCGGGTGGCCGTCGAAGCCGCTCGGCGTCACGACCATCGACGCCACCGACGGCACGTTCCGGGTGCTCACCGCCGACTCGGGCGTGCCGCTCGCCCGCGCGGTCGCGGCGAGCTGCTCGGTACCGTTCGTCTGGACGCCCGTGTCCATCGACGGGGTCCCCCACATCGACGGCGGGCTGCGATCGGCCACGAACGCCGACGTCGCCGCCGGGTACGAGCGGGTGCTCGTCATCGCCTGCGGCCCCGAGGGTCCGTCGCCGCTCGGGCCGTGGCTCGACGTCGCGGTCGAGAGCCTCCGGGCCGGCGGCAGCTCGGTCGAGACCGTCGTGGCGGACAGCGCCTCGCAGCACGCCTTCGGCACGAACTCACTCGCGCTGTCCACACAGGC
The DNA here is from genome assembly GCF_030406605.1 of Curtobacterium sp. 458. Classification (NCBI taxonomy): domain Bacteria; kingdom Bacillati; phylum Actinomycetota; class Actinomycetes; order Micrococcales; family Microbacteriaceae; genus Curtobacterium; species Curtobacterium sp. 458. The sequence continues at coordinate 3,350,168 of NZ_CP129104.1, forward strand.
GCCGTCGGCCGAGCAGGGGCACCGCCAGGGCTCGACCGTCGCGGAGCAGATCGCCGCGTTCTGGGCGTAGGTCCACGCGGTGTCGCCGGACGTGGCTAGCGTGGGGTCATGACGACGCCGTTCTCCGACCTGGACCACTTCACCGCCCTCCCACGAGTCGACGGCATCGCGGTCGCTCCGGACGGGTCGCGGGTGGTCCTCACCGTCAGCGCCCTCGACGACGAGCGCACCGGGTACCGCCGCTCGGTCTGGAGCGTCCCCGCCGACGGCTCCGGCACGCCCGTCCGGCTGACCAGGTCCGCGAAGGGCGAGGGCGGCATCGCGGTCACGCGCGCCGGTGACGTCCTCTTCGTGTCCGGCCGGCCCGACGAGTCCGGCTCCGACGACGCGGCTCAGCTCTGGCTGCTCCCCGCGGCGGGTGGCGAGGCCCGTCCGGTCACCGCCCTGCCGGGAGGCGCAGGTGGCGTCCTCGCGACGGCCGCCGGTGCCGACGTGGTCGCCCTCACCGCGTCCCTCCTCCCGGGTGCGCAGGCCACGACCGACGCTCCTGCGTCGTTCCTCGCGGCCGACGGCGCACTGCGGAAGCGGCGGAAGGACCTGAAGGTCGGGGCGATCCTGCACGAGACCTACCCGGTGCGCTTCTGGGACCACGACCTCGGCCCGGACGAGACGCACGTGCTCGCGCTCGACCTCGGCGGTCTGCGCGAGCGTGACGACGCCGATCGTCCGGCTCCCGGCGAGGACGCACCCGACTACCCGGCACACCTGCCGCTCCCGGTCGACCTCACCCCGACGCCGGCCCGGACGCTCGACCACGTCGACGGTGCGCTGACCCCGGACGGCCGGACGCTCGTCGCGGCCGTCGGCGTGCAGGAGGCCCGGGGCTTCCGGTCCGTCCTCGTCACCGTCGACGTCGCCACGGGCAGCCGCACCGTGGTCTTCGACGAGCCGGACGTCGACCACGAGATGCCCCGCACCAGCCACGACGGCCGCACCGTCGCGTGGGTCCGCACGGAGCGTTCGACGCCGGCGGGTGCGCACGAGCAGGAGGTCTGGACCGCCGGGATCGCCGCGGACGGCACGGTCGACGTCGCCGGAGCCCGACGGATCGCAGCCGACTGGGACCGCTGGCCGAGCGAACTCGTGTTCGAGCACGGGGACGGTGCGCTCCTCGCCACCGCCGACCAGGACGGCCGGGCACCCGTGTTCCGGATCCCGCTCGACGGCGGCCCGGTCGAACAGCTGACCCACGACGACTGGGCGTACTCGAACCTGCGCGTGGCGGAGGCGACCGGCGAGGTCGTGGCGCTCCGTGCCTCCTGGCAGGCGCCGCTGCACCCGGTCCGGATCGCCGCCGACGGCTCCGTGACCGTCCTCGCGACCCCCGCGCCGCTCCCCGCGGTCCCCAGCACCATCGAGGACGTCGAGACCACCGCGGCGGACGGCACGCGCGTCCGTGGGTGGCTCGTCCTGCCGGAGGGCGACGGACCGCACCCGCTGCTCCTCTGGATCCACGGCGGACCGCTGAACTCGTGGAACCAGTGGTCGTGGCGGTGGAGTCCGCAGCTCATGGCCGCGCGCGGCTACGCGGTGCTCCTGCCCGACCCCGCGCTGTCGACCGGGTACGGGCTCGACTTCGTCAACCGTGGGTGGAACGCGTGGGGGCAGGCGCCGTACACCGACCTCATGGCGATCACCGACGCGGTCGAGGCTCGCGGCGACATCGACGAGACCCGGACCGCAGCGATGGGCGGGTCGTTCGGCGGGTACATGGCGAACTGGGTCGCCGGGCACACCGACCGGTTCCGGGCGATCGTGACCCACGCGAGCCTCTGGGCGCTCGAGCAGTTCAACGGCACCACGGACATGTCGCAGTACTGGCAGTCGATCTTCGACGCCGAGGGCATGCGCGAGAACGACCCGCACCGGTTCGTGGCCGACATCACGTCGCCGGTGCTCGTGATCCACGGCGACAAGGACTACCGGGTGCCGATCGGCGAAGGGCTGCGGCTGTGGTCGGAGCTCGCGGAGCACCACGCGGCGGCGGACGGCACGATGCCGCACCGGTTCCTGTACTTCCCGGACGAGAACCACTGGGTGCTCAAGCCGCAGCACGCGACGGTCTGGTACGAGACAGTGTTCGCGTTCCTGGCGCAGCACGTCCTCGACGAGGAGTGGGAGCGGCCCGAGCTGCTCGGGTAGCGCGGGGAGGGGCCGCGGGCCGGGGGTTCACGAAACGCGCGCGTCCCGACGAACCACGTGTCGATCGACGCGTGGTTCGTCGGAGCATGCGCCCGCATCGGGTTCCGCGCCGCGAGTACGACGGTGCACGTGTCGATCGACGCGTGCAACGTCGCACTCGTGCGTGCGCTCACGCCGCAGACCGCACGCCGCACGCCGCTGTCGGGCGACACGACCGATGTCGTACGACCACGTCGCTCCCCCGCGCGCACAACCGTTGCACGCGCAAACAGCGACGCGGCCGATGTCGTCCGACACCGGCCGCGCCCTTCCGCAGCGACACCCGAAGTCACACGCGGAACCGGCCGGGAGCGAGCGCTGACGCCGCACCCCGGCCGAGCTTCAGCCCCTCACACGAACGCTGCCTGCCCCGTGATCGCACGCCCGACGATGAGGGTGTTGACCTCGCGCGTGCCTTCGTAGGAGTAGATCGCCTCGGCGTCGGCGAAGAACCGCGCGACGCCCTTCTGCAGCACGATCCCGTTGCCGCCCTGCACCTCGCGGCACCAGCCCACCGTCTCGCGCATCTTCGCCGTCGCGAACGCCTTCGCCATCGCGGAGTGCTCGTCCCCGCCCACTCCGGCGTCCTGCATGGCCGAGGCCTGCGTGCAGAGCGCGATCGACGCCGTGATGTTCGCCAGCGACTTCACCAGGAGGTCCTGCACCATCTGGTGCGACGCGATGGGCTTGCCGAACTGGATGCGGGTGCGGGCGTAGTCGAGCGCGGCGTCGTAGGCACCGACCGCGATGCCGATCGCCTGCCACGCGACCTCGGTGCGGGTGAGCCGCAGCACCTCCGCCGTCGCCCGGAACGAGTCCGCGCGCTGCAGCCGCCGCGACTCCGGGACGCGCACGCCCGTCATCGTGATGTCGGCGTTCTGCACGCCGCGCAGGGCGATCTTGTCCTCGATCTTCGTCGCGGTGAACCCGGGGGTGTCCGTCGTGACGAGGAAGCCCTTCACCTGGTCGTCCGCGACGTCCTTCGCCCAGATGACGACGACGTCGGCGAAGGTGGCGTTGCCGATCCAGCGCTTCTCGCCGTCGAGGACCCACTCGTCACCCTCGCGCCGAGCCGTCGTCCGCAGCCCGCGTGCCGAGTCGCTGCCGGACAGCGGTTCGGTGAGGCCGAACGCCCCGACGAGCTCGCCCCGGGCCATCGGGGGCAGCCACTCTCGCTGCTGCTCCTCGCTGCCGGCGACGGCGATCGAGTTCATCGCGAGGCCGGACTGCACGCCGATGAACGTCGCCACGCTCGCGTCGACACGCCCGAGCTCGAGCGCCGCCCAGCCGCGGTAGACGGCCGAGTTCTCGAACTGGCGCACGAGCGGGACACCCGGACCGTACATGCCGAGCTCGGCGAGCGGTGCGATGACCTGCATCGGGAACTCGGCGCGGGCCCAGTAGGCGTCCGCGATGGGTCGGACCTCGGCTTCGAGGTACGCCCGCAGCCGCCCGAGCGAGTCACGCTCCTGCTCGGTCAGCCCCGCCTGGAAGCCGTAGAAGTCCGATTCGAGGAGGGGCGTGGTGGCTGCCGTCGTTGACATACCCCTGATCGTGCATCATTCTCGAAAACGTTGCAAGGGAGGGATGCATGTACACATCGAACTCTGCGCTGCGCGCCTTCCGGGAGGCCCGCCACACCTTCATCGACGGCTCGCGGATCGACATGGGAACCCTGGCAGCGTCGCTCGGCGTGGACCGGACGTCCCTGTTCCGGTGGGTGGGCAACCGCGACCAGCTGCTGTCCGAGGTGCTGTGGTCACTGGCCGTCCCGACGCTCGACGGCGCTGCCGCAGCGGCTGCTCCGTCGGGGGTCGCGCGCATCGTCGACGTCCTGGACCGGTTCACAGCCGACCTCATCCGAGCGCCCTACTTCCGGGCGTTCCTCACCCGGGAACCCGCACGGGCCCTCCGGCTCCTGACGACGTCGGACAGCGACGTGCAGAGTCGCTTCGTCGCACGGGTCACCGCGCTGGTCGACGCCGAGCGGAACTCCGGCGCGTTCGATCCCGCACCGTTGTCGAGCGAGGAGTTGGCGCGGCTCCTGGTCCGGATCTCGGAGTCGTTCACCTACGCCGACCTCATCTCGGGCGAAACGCCCGACGCTGCCCGAGCCCGTGCGACGTTCGAGTACGTGCTCCGCCCGGCTGCCGTGCCAGCACCGGTCGACTGACGCCCGCCGGTGCCGGCGTCAGCCCTTCGCGGCGGTGAACTCGAGGTTGATGTCGTCGGGGTCCTGGACGGAGAGGATCACGATCCCGGTGTCGCCGAGGTCCGTCACCGCACCGTGCTCGATGCCCGCAGCGTCCAGACGAGCGGCAGCGTCGTGCAGGGCGGCGACCGAGCCCACGGTGAAGCTGACGTGGTCGAGCCCGACGGTGTCCGGGTCGAACCGCTGCCCGTGGGGAGCGACCGGCCGGAGCCCGAAGAGCTGGTCGCCGAGCGGGAAGATGCACCCGCCGTAGAGGCGCTCGCGGTCCTGCTCGATCCCGGGCTCGTCAGCGTGCTCGCTGAAGTCCATCGTGGGCTCGACGCCGAGCAGCTGCTCGTAGAACGCCTTGCTCCGGTGGATGTCGGTCACGGTCACCCGGACGTGGGCGAGTGCGGTGGGGTGGGCGAAGGACTCGGACACGATGAGGTGCTCCTCGTGGTGCGGCGGACGGCCGGTGGTCACCGGCACCCGTCGAGGCAACGCCCACGGCCTGACGAGCACCCGCACGGTGCGGCGACCGGACAGCTCCCGACGATCAGCGGAAGCCGCGGGTCTCCAGCAGGTGGTGCGGGATGCCGTGTCCCTGACAGCGGTCACGGCGACGAACGCCACGCATCACGTCGCGGACGTGGTCGCCGCAGCCGGCCCACGAAGACTTGCCGCACACGGGGCACTGAACCGACTCGCACATGGTCCCCACGGTACGGACGGAGTCCTGAGGGGACGGCTGGCACGCTGTACCCGCTCGACCGCATGACGGGATCCGGACTCCCGAGCATCAGACGGCACGGAGCCGGAGTCGACTACGGTCGGTCCGGCCTCGGACCCGGGACCAGCCGAGCCGCACGACCGATCGGAGACCGATGACCATCGACGAGTACCCGTTCACCCGCACCTACCCCACGCGGTGGAACGACAACGACATGTTCGGGCACGTGAACAACACGATCTACTACTCGGCGATGGACAACGCCGCGACGTACTGGTTCCGCGAGGTCGCCGGACTCGACCCGTTCTCGTCGGAGTGGATCGCGGTGCTGGTCTCGTCGAGCTGTCACTTCGTCGAGTCGGCAGTGTGGCCGGACGTCATCGACGTCGGGATGCGGTCGAAGCGGATCGGCACCACCAGCATCGCGTGGGAGTTCGGGCTCTTCCGTGCCTCCGACGGCGCGCTGCTCGCGACGGGTGAGTTCGTCCACGTGGTCATCGACCGCGAGGGCGCCCGCCGCCCGGTGCCGGTGCCGCCCGAGCTGCGCGAACTCGTCACGGACACGATGACCGTCCCCGCCTGACCAGCGCACAACCGGAGACGGCTCGAACCACGTCATCTCGTGGTTCGAGCCGTCTTTGGTTGTGCGAACGTCGTGCCCTATCGAGCGCCGAGCGAGCGCCGAGCGCGACGCCGAGTGCGGTACCCGGCGCCCTAGATCAGCGCGTCCGTCAGGTGGTTCGGCGTCCCGAAGCGGTGCGCCGTGATCGACACCGCCTGCTCCCGGAGGAACGGCAGCACCTCGAGTCGTCCCGCCTCGGTCACGGGCTCGGCGTACACCGCGACGTCCGGACGCCCACCGATCGCCGTGTACAGCGCCGAGACGTCACCGCCGATGAGCCGCACCCGCGTGGAGGGGCCGTCAGCGATCCGCGCCGAGAACGCCGCGTCGGTCTCACGTTCACGGAGCGACCGGACGATCGACAGCGACTGCACGGCCGATGGCACGGCGGCCGGCAGCGAACCGGCCACCGAGACGTCGATCGTGGTCCCGGCGCGGAGCGCAGCCGACACGACGCGCACGAGCGACTCGACACCGTCCGCATCGATGTCGGTGGCAGCCAGCCGCACGTGCACTCCCGGGTAGGGCAGGTAGCGCGCGATGTTCCGCTCGGCGGTGAGTGCCGACACGTCCGTGGCGGTGCCGAACAGCGACGCCCATGCCTGCTGGTCGGACGCGAGCGAACGGTCGAGCGACTCCGAGGCGGCCCCGGCAGCCCGGACGAACGCCGACACCGGGGCGGACACCGCGGCACCAGCACCAGCACCAGCGGGCGCCGACGACCACGAGCCGAGCCCGAGCAGGTAGTTCAGCCCACCGGCCTTCGTCCCCGCGCCGACCGCCGACTTCTTCCACCCGCCGAACGGCTGCCGCCGGACGATCGCACCGGTGATGCCGCGGTTCACGTAGAGGTTGCCCGCCTCGATGCGGTCGAGCCAGGTGCCGATCTCCGCCGGGTCGAGCGAGTGCAGACCCGAGGTGAGGCCGTAGTCGACCTCGTTCACGATGTCGATCGCCTCGTCGAGGGTGCGGGCGGTCATGATGCCGAGGATGGGACCGAAGTACTCGGTGCGGTGGAACGCCGAGCCGCGGGCGACACCGTCGCGGACCCCGGGGCTCCAGAGCTTGCCGGAGTCGTCCAGGCGCGCGGGCTGCACGGCCCACGACTCCCCTGCGCCGAGCTTCGTCAGGCCGTCGAGCAGCTTGCCCGCGGCCGGTTCGATGACCGGCCCCATCTGCGTGGTCGAGTCGGTCGGGTAGCCCACGGTCAGCGAGGACACCGCGTCGACGAGCTGCGACCGGAACCGCCGCGACGTGGCCACCGAACCGACCAGCACCACGAGGGAGGCTGCGGAGCACTTCTGGCCCGCGTGCCCGAACGCCGAGGCGACGACGTCCTTCACGGCGAGGTCGAGGTCGGCGGACGGGGTGACGATGATCGCGTTCTTCCCCGAGGTCTCGGCGAGGAGCGGCAGGTCGGGGCGGAACGAGCGGAAGAGCTCGGCGGTCTCGTACGCCCCCGTGAGGATCACCCGGTCGACGAGCGGCGACGACACGAGCTGCTCCCCGAGGTCGTTCTCGGAGACCTGCAGGAACGCGAGGACGTCGGCGGGGGCACCGTGCAGGTCGAGCGCGGTCTCGATGATCGACGCGAGCACGGCACCCGAGCGCTCGGCGGGCGGCGCGGGCTTGAGCACCACGGCCGACCCGGCGGCGAGCGCGGCCAGGGTCGATCCGGCGGGGATCGCGACCGGGAAGTTCCACGGCGGCGCGACGAGCGTCAGGGCAGCCGGGGTGAAGGTCGCACCGTCGACGTCGTCGAGGCCGGATGCGAGCTCAGCGTAGAAGTGCGCGAAGTCGATCGCTTCGGACACCTCGGGGTCGGCCTGGTCGATGGTCTTGCCGGTCTCGGAAGCCATGACCTCGACGAGCGCTGCGCGGTTCGCCTCGAGTGCGTCACCGACGGCGTGCAGCACGGCGCCGCGCGCCGCGCCCGACCACGAGGCCCATGCACTGCCCGCTGCACGGACACGACCGAGGATCGAGTCGAGCGTCGAGGCGGAGTCGACCCGTGCCTCCTGGACGGCCTTGGCACCCAGCGTCGACGACGCGACCCGCGCGGTGATGTCGGCACCCCACTCGCGGAACGCGGCGACGGACGGGTCGGTGTCCGGCGTGTTCTCGAAGTGCCCCGCGGAGGGGCGACCGACGGCCGCGTAGCGGTCGGCGACGCGGTGGGACGCCGGAGCGAGGAGCCCCTCCGGCGTGGCGAGCGGTGCCAGGGACGACCGGAAGCGGTCTTCCTCGCGGGCGAAGAGCTCCGGCGAGGAGGCGAGGGAGAAGACCGCGGACATGAAGTTCTCCTGCGATGCGCCTTCCTCCAGGCGACGGATCAGGTACGCGATCGCGACGTCGAACTCGCCGGGGTGGACCACCGGCGTGTAGAGCAGCAGGGACCCGACGGTGCGGCGGACTGCCTCGGCCTGCCCCTGCGCCATGCCGAGCAGCATCTCGAACTCGATGCCGTCGCGGACGCCCCGCTGGCCGGCGAGCAGCCAGGCGTGCGCGACGTCGAACAGGTTGTGGCCGGCGACGCCGACGCGCACGTTCTCGACGCGTGACGGGGTGAGCGCCCAGTCGAGCACCCGCTTGTAGTTCGTGTCGGAGTCCTGCTTGGTGTGCCACGTGGCGAGCGGCCAGCCGTGCACGGAGGCCTCGACCTGCTCCATCGGCAGGTTGGCGCCCTTCACGAGCCGGACCTTGATGTCGGCGCCTCCGCGGGCGCGACGGGCCGCGGACCACTCCTGCAGGTGCTGCATCGCGGCGAGCGCGTCGGGGAGGTACGCCTGGAGGACGATGCCGGCCTCGAGCGTCGTGAACTCGGGCTCGTCGAGGAGCTTCGTGAAGACCGCGATGGTGAGGTCGAGGTCCTTGTACTCCTCCATGTCGAGGTTGATGAACTTGTTCGGTGACGCCGCGGCGGCACGGCGGAACAGCGGCCGGAGCTTCTCGATGATGTCCTCGACGGCGTGGTCGAACGCCCACGGCGAGTGCGGGTGCACGGTCGAGGAGACCTTGATCGACACGTAGTCGACGTCGTCGCGGGCGAGCAGCTTCAGCGTGCCGTCCAGGCGCCGCGCGGCCTCCTTCTCGCCGAGCACCGCCTCACCGAGCAGGTTGACGTTGAGCCGCACGCCCTCGCGCTTGATCTTCGCGATCGCCGGGCCGAGCTTGGCGTCGGTGGCGTCCACGATGAGGTGGCCCACCATGCCCCGCAGCACGCGTCGGGCAATCGGCACGACGACGCCGGGGAGCACCGGGGCCATCCCGCCACCGAGCCGGACGAGTCCACGGAGCGCCGCGGGCAGGAACCCGGGCGCGTTCGGCGCGATGGCGCGGAGCTTGCGCGCGGCGACGCCGAGGTCCTCCGGGCGGACGACGCCGTCGACGAACCCGACCGCGAAGTCGAGGCCGGCCGGGTCGGCGAGGACGCCCGCGAGCTGCTTCGCGGAGCCGTCGACCGGGTAGGTCTCCGCCTCGGCGAGCCACTGCCGGACGAGCGCGACCGACTCGTCGGCGAGGTCGCCCGGTCCGGTGGGCTGGGGAGCGGCAGCGGGGTGCTCGTGCACGGTCGTCATGGGATCAGTGTGGAGCCGCCGAAGCATCAGCGGAAGCAACGTTTCGTGACGAGTACCGTGCAGTTCTCCTAAACTGACGCCATGCTCGACGTCCGCCGTCTCGTCCTCCTCCGGGAGCTCTCCATCCGGGGCACGATCGCGGCGGTCGCCGAAGCCGTGAACTTCACCCCGTCGGCCGTCTCGCAGCAGCTCGCAGCCCTCGAACGCGAGGCCGGCGTCCCCCTCCTGCGCAAGGCCGGCCGACGCCTCCAGCTCACCCCGCAGGCCGAGGTGCTCGTGCAGGCAGCCGGACACGTCCTCGACGTCCTGGAGCAGGCGCAGTCCGAGGTCGAGGGCTCCATGCCGACCGTCCAGGGCCGGGTCCGGGTCGCGGTGTTCCAGTCCGCCGCGCTCGCGCTCATGCCGAACGCCCTGCACGCGATGGCGACCGCGCACCCGGACGTGCGGATCGAGATGGTGCAGCGCGAGCCGGAGACGGCGCTGCACGAGACCTGGATCCGTGACTTCGACATGGTCATCGCCGAGCAGTACCCGGCGCACGCGGCTCCGCGACTGCCGGGACTCCACCGCGAGGACCTCACGACCGACGCCGTCCGCCTGGCACTCCCCCCGCTCGACACCGCGCTCGCGCCGGTCACCTCGATCGCGGACGCCGAGGCCCTCCCGTGGGTGATGGAGCCGCGCGGCACGGCGTCCCGGCACTTCGCGGAGCAGGTCTGCCGCCAGCACGGCTTCGAGCCCGACGTCCGCTACGAGACCGCCGACCTGCAGACGCAGATCCGCCTGGTCGAGTCCGGCAACGCGGTCAGCCTCATGCCCGACCTGATGTGGACCGGACGCACGACGACGTGCCGCCTGGTGGAGCTACCGGAGCAGCCGCGCCGCACGATCTTCACCGTGGTCCGGTCCGCGGGGTCGTCGTCGCCCGCCGTGCGGACGTTGCGCGCCGAACTGGAACGCGCCGCGGCGGTCGTCGGCGACTGACCGGTCGGTCGCCGTCCGCCGGACCGTTACCGGACCGAGACCCGACGCCCGTCAGGACCGCGGCCGCCACGACACCCCTGGGCGAGGGCACCTCCCGGTGCCCACCGACACCCAGGGGGATCCCATGCAGCAGTCCTGCCCACGCCGACTCCGTCACGGCGCCGCGATCGGAGCGGCCGTCGCCGTCGTCACCGCGTCATCCGCCTTCGGCATCGGTGCCACCGCGGCGTTCGCCGACGACGCACCGACGGCCGTGCAGACGGTCGACTCCGGCACGCCAGTCACGTCCGACGCCGCCGCCGACACCCGGCCTGGAGGCACGACCTCCGACCCGACGACGGCCCCCGCTGGCGACACGGTCGCCCCCGACCGGACGACCACCCCTGACGAGACCCACGGCACCGCCGCGGCTCCCGCCGTCCCGGACGCGCCCGCCGCTCCCGCCGTCACGCCCGCCGCCGAGCAGCGCGCCGGCCTCGCGTTCCCGGACGGCACGACCGCGGACGCACCGCTCCTGCTCGAGGCCACCGCCGGCGACACCGTCGACCGGACCTTCACGGCGGCCGGAGGCACGGCAGCAGTCACGTACGAGCTGCGCGGTGCCGGTGGGAAGCCGATCGTCGGCGACGGCTCGTTCAACGACGACTACACGCTCGACGGCTCGACCGGTCGCCTGTCCGGCACCGCCCGACTCGCCACGTCGTACGACTTCCAGGTCGTCGCGACGAGCGGGTCCGAGCGCGCGGTCGAGTACGTGCGCCTCACCGTCCGACCGGGAGCGCCGGTCGGGGTCACCTTCGCGGTGTCGGCCTCCGACGGTGCCGGCATGTGGCAGGTCGAGACGGACGGCACGATCTGGGAGCAGGCAGCGGGGCAGGGCCGCGTCCGCATCGTGCCCGAGGTCCCCGTGGCCGAGGGCTCGCCCCTCGTGCTCGCCGGCCTCGCGGTCGACGCGTACGGCAACCGCACGACGCCGGGTGGGGACGACGACCCCCACCCGCGGTCGACCGTGACGAGCACGGTCCCGTCCGACCGGGCCGTGTGGTCCGACGACGGGTCGAACACGGTCTCGTTCACCGCGACCGGCACGCGCACCCTGACGGTCTCGGAGGGCGGCGCCTCGACCTCGTTCACGGTCGACGCCAGCTCCGCGACGGAGTCGTTCGGGTTCGCCGCGGAGACGCAGACCCGGTTCACCGCGGTCGCCGGCGAGCCGTTCTCGGCCGAGTTCCCCGTGACCGGGGGCGGCGACGACCTGCGGTACCAGCTCCGCTCCTCGGACGGGACGCCGTACGAGGGGCAGGACGGCCTGGACGTGCGGATCGATCCCCGCACCGGCTCGCTCACCGGCAGCGGCACGGTGGCGGGGACGTACCACCTCCGGGTGGTCGCGGCGGGTGGCGGCGTGGAAGCCGTCGTCCCCGTCGAGCTCACCGTGACGCCGGCTGCGTTCGACCACTTCGACGTCAGCGTGCGCCAGGCCGACGCCGGGGACACCGGGGACTGGTGGTACGTCGAGGGTGACACCGTGGAACACGTCCACGGTGACCCCGTGGGCGAGCGCGTCGACGCCGTCCCTGCGCGACAGGGTGACCGGATGGTCGTCTTCACCGTCGCCCAGGACCGGTTCGGCAACGTCCTGGACCACCTCGTCGACCGCACCCTCACGAGCGACGTCGCGAGCGACCGGTTCGCCCTCGACCCCGTCAGCGGCGGCACGACGGTCACGTTCGCGCGTGCGTCCCGGCACGTCGTGACGGTCAGCTACGAGGGCGGTTCCCAGGCGATCCCGATCGACGTCTCGCCCGACGCCGAAGCCTCGATCGGGCACGACGCGACGGGCACCCTGGCGTACACCGGGTCGGACTCCTCGGGGCCGCTCGGGTGGGCGCTCGGCCTGCTCGCCGCCGGCGGCGGTCTGCTGCTGCACCGCCTCCGTCGCCGTCGCGCCTGACGCGACCAGGCGACGGACGGGAGGCACGGGTCGGGCCCGCACCGCGCCTCCCGTCCGATGTTCAGTTGCTGTGGAAAACCCCAGGTCAGATGCTGTGTGGACCCGAATCGTTCCGTGATGGAACCGCAACCTCCGGTCCACCCGGACGGCGCTCCGGAGCCGTAGCGTCAGCATCGACAGGAGCGGATGGCCGCCCTGCGAACCCGGACCTCCCAGGGGGGAAATCCATGCGCACCACCACCACCTCGCCGCGCCGCCGTGCCGCGCTCGTCGCGGCGACCGCGATCGCGGTCGTCACCGTCGGTTCCGGCGCCGCGTTCGGCGTCACCGCGGCGAACGCGGCGACCGGCACGGCGACGTCGACGTCGACGACTGCTCCGGCCGCCGGCACGTCGGCTTCGGGCTCGACGTCGTCGGCCCCGGCCGCGGGGACGCCCGCCGCGACCACGCCGGTCGCGTTCACGGAGCCGTCGACGAAGGCCGCACCGCTCGCCCTCACGGCAACCGTCGGCACCCCGTTCAGCCACACGTTCCACACCACCGGCGGGGACGGCACGGTTGCGTACGCGATCCAGGACGCACCGTCGAGCGCCTGGACCGTGCAGTCGGACACGGGCGTGCTGAGCACGACCCCGACCACTGCGGGGACCTACGACTTCGAGGTCGTCGCCCTGAGCGGTGGCACTCAGGCGACCGAGTACGTGCAGGTCACGGTCTCGCCCTCGCCGGTGTCGTTCACCGAGCCGTCGACGAAGGCGCAGCCCCTCGCCCTCACCGCGACCGCCGGCACGACCTTCACCCACACCTTCCAGCTCGTCGGCGGGAGCGGCTCCACCGCGTACGCGATCCAGGACGCGCCGTCGTCGAAGTTCACCGTCAACGTCTCCACCGGCGTGCTGACGAGCACCGAGACCACGGCGGGTACGTACGACTTCGAGGTCGTCGCCCTCCGTGGGACGGCGACGGCGACCGAGTACGTCCGGCTCACGGTGCGCCCCGCGGCGGCCGTCGGGGTCACAAGCATCGTCAGTGACGGGAACCCCGACCACGGGGCCTACCAGATCGGTGTGACCGGTGCGATCGAGTCGTTCAGCGCCACCGGCAAGGACCTCGGCAGGGTGTCGTCCATCCCCGCGAAGCAGGGCGGCACGATCCGGGTCACCGGCGTCGCGGTCGACCGGTTCGGGAACCTCGTGACGCCCGGCACCGTCGGCCGGCAGCCGATCGGGACGGTCACGAGCTCCGTCGCGTCCGACCGCATCGTGGCGGACCCCACGAAGGAGTACGTGCTCGTCACGTTCCCGCACGCGTCGCAGCACCGCCTGACGGTGTCGCAGGACGGCGTCTCCGGCTCGTTCGTCGTCGCCGTGCAGCCGCTCGCCACCGCCGCGGTCGCGACATCGGCGACCGGGACCGGCGCGACGCTCGCGTACACCGGGGCCGACGAGCGCGGACCGATCGCCTGGGGTGCGGGCCTCCTCGCCGCGGGCGCCACCCTGCTCGGCTTCCGACTGCGTCGCCGTCGCCTCTGAGCGGTCCGCTCCGCCGTCGACGCGGGCCCGGTGCCGATCCGCACCGGGCCCGTGCCGGTTTCCGTAACGTTCCCCCCAACCCTGGTCACATTTCGGCGTCGAGCCGCCGTATCCACTCAGCGCGGCCCTACGATCCGAGGGCCGAAGATTCTCGGCGAACTCTTACGATCCGGCACCCGACCGGACCTGGACCCTGGGGGAGAACGTGCGTCGAAGCACTTCAACCGCCCGACGCGCCTGCGCGCTCGGGACCACCGCCGCGCTCGTCGTCCTGACGACCGGCCTCGGCATCATGACCGCGACGGCCGCGAACGCTGCGCCGTCGGACACGGACGGCTCGGTGTCCGTGCAGGCCGACCCGACGCAGACGGAGACGCCGGCGCCGACGGACACCCCGTCGCCGACGGTCACGCCCGCCCCGACGACGACGCCGTCGCCCACATCGACGCCCGCGCCGACCGGTGAGCCGACGCCGACGGGATCGACCGCGCCGACGTTCCCGCTGCTGCCGCACCTGCGCTCCTCGGCACCGGCCGCGAGCGACGCCACGGACGCGAGCACCACCGCCGCCGCCGCCGCCCCGACCGCGACGATCACGGGCGACGCGAAGGTCGGCTCCACGCTCACCGCCAGCTGGGACGGCTTCGACGCCGACGGCTCGTTCAAGTACCAGTGGCTCGACGCGACCGGTGCTCCGATCTACAAGGCGCAGTCCCAGACCTGGAAGGTCGACGCCGCGTACGCGGGCACGAAGGTCTCCGTCGAGGTGACCGGCGACGTCTCCGGTGCCGTCACCGGCCCGGTCGAGTCGGAGCAGTCGGCCGAGATCACGCAGGACCCGGTGTTCGTCGACGAGACGGGCACGCCCCTCGACAGCGGCACCGAAGCCGACGAGGACACCTACTCCCTCCCGCAGGACGCGACCGCCGGTGAGGCGTTCTCCTACACGTTCCGCGCCGAGGGCTACCCCGCGCCGACCTACCAGCTTGCGTGGTACTACGACGACGAGGAAGACTCGATCGACAACGTCGAGTCGAACCAGGCCGAGGCCCAGGCGGACTCGACGCTCGGCTTCGGCTGGGAGGAGGACGGCGACGTCAACGGTGACGGCGAGTACACCCCGGAGGACCAGCTGCCGAAGGGCATCACGTTCGACCCGACCACGGGTGAGTTGAGCGGCACCGCGACCGAGGCCTCCACCTTCGACTTCGCCGTCACCGCCACGAGCGGCGACGTCACGACCACGGTCTACGCCGAGCTCACCGTCGACCCGGGTGCCGCGTACGGCCTCGCCGCGCAGGCGCTCGACGCGGGCCTCGTCCACGGTGACGAGGGATCGGTGTACTTCATCCGCCCGGACGGGAGCGTCGTGGGCGTCACCATCGACCCGGACGGCGACGGCTTCTTCGCTGACGACTCGGACCTGCTGGACCACGTGTCGGTCAAGCAGGGCGGCACGCTCCTCGTCTACGGCACGCCGGTCGACCGGTTCGGCAACGACATCGAGCAGGTCGACGAGGACGGTGAGCTGACCGTCAAGGCGACGGTCACGTCGAACGTCGCGAGCGACGTCATCAAGCCGTACACCGAGGACGGTGCCGATGACTTCGGCGTGACGAGCGTCACGTTCCCGCACGCGTCGACCCACACGCTGACCGTCTCGGCCGAGGCCCTGCAGCCGGTCTCGTTCGACGTCGAGGTCACCCCGACCGTCGCCCCGGCCGTCGCGGTCACCCCGACCGCGACCGGCACGCGTGGCCAGCTCGCCTACACCGGCTCCGACGCGACCGGAGCCCTGCCCTGGGCCCTCGGCCTCGTGCTCGCCGGCGCCGGCCTGCTCGGCGCGCGCACCCTGCGCCGCCGTCACGCCCAGCGCTGACACAGGACGTCTCCCGTCGGTCGCGTGCCCGCGTGACCGACGGGAGGCCCGACCCGGCCCCGTCCCGCCCCTCACGGCGCGACGGGGCCGCTTCCGTCACACGACGGTGTCGCGTCGGTAGCGTGGGCGGCATGCCGACGCTGCTGCACCTCGACTCCTCCGCCGACCTCGCCCACTCCCGCTCGCGCGCGCTGACCGCCGCGTTCGCCGACGCCTGGCGTGCACGGGGTCCGGAGTACACCGTCGTCCGGCGCGACCTGCACGTCGACCCGC